>JBDSED010000086.1:0-20501 GCA_039920225.1 Sphingomonas sp. | reverse complement strand
GATCGTCGACATGCGGTCGGTGAACGATTGCGGCAGGAACGGCACGGCCGCGAGGCCAAGCGCGCCGATCATTGTCAGGTAGAGGATCTTGCGCTTCGAATCGCGCAGCTTGAGCAAGGCGAGCAGGGCGATGCAGAGCAATCCGGTGCGGGTCGAGGTACCGATCGGGATCAACAGGCAGGCGAACACCAGCGCCGCGACGAACAGCTTCACCTTCCAGTCGCGCTTGAAGATCGTGCCGTATTTGCCGAGCCACAGGATCGTCGGGATGATCGCGATCGCGACGGTCGAAATCGTCGAGCCTTCGTAGAGCCCCGAATTGTTGGTCACCATCAGGTCGAGCGAGCCATAGCCGCCGCCGCCCGCTGCGGTCTTGATCCCGCCGACGATGATGATCGATGCCGCCGACAGAACCATGAACGTCAGAAGCGATTCGATCCGGAGCCGCGTGCGCAGCGTCAGCGGCAGAAAGGCGGCGAAGGCCAGGCACTTCCAGACCCAATCCCATTTATCGAGCGCGTCGGCGGGGAAGTCCGCCTTCATCGTGGTGACCGCGCACCAGCCGAGGAGCAGGATGATCAGGAGCTGGCGCGGGGCGACGCGGCTGTCTTCCTTGCGGTCGACGAGCATCCACGATCCGACCGCCAGCGCGACCGCGATCAGCGAAATCGGTACCGAGTTGAGCAGGGTATAGGTCAGCCGCTGCGGCGAGACGATGTCGATATAGACATACACCAGGATGAACAGGAACGGCCGCCGCAGTGCGAGCCCCATCAGCGCGGCGAGACAACCGACAAAGGCGAGATCGTGGAGCATTACCGCTTCGTCACGGCCGCTTGAGTGGCTTCTTGGGCGGCTCGGGGCGCTCGTCGTCGAGATCGCGGCGCGTCAGCAGGACCCAAGCCGCGAGCAGCATCAGTCCATGGCTTATGGCCAGCGCAAAATTGTCGATCATTGGCCCGGTGTCCGCCTGTCTGCTTCTTGCCTAGCGACCCCGGGTTGACGCTGCGTTAAATACTGCCGTGGCAGAGGTTTCCGGCAATGCGCATCCTCCACGTCCTCGACCATGGCTTGCCGCTGCAGAGCGGCTACACCTTTCGTACGCGCGCCATCCTGAAGGCGCAGATCGCGCGCGGGTGGCAGGTCGCGGCGGTGACGGGGGCAAGGCAGGGCGAGAGCGCGGCGCCGGCGGAGACGATCGACGGGCTCGACTTCTATCGCATCGTGCCGCCCGCCGGATTGCTGCCGGTGATCGGCGAATGGCGCGAGATCGCCGCGTTGGCGAAGCGGGTGACCAATGTGGCGCGAGAATTTCAGCCCGATATCATTCATGCCCATTCGCCGGTCCTGGATGCGATGGCGGCATTGCGGGTGGGCAAGGCGCTGGACGTCCCGGTGCTCTACGAAATCCGCGCCTTCTGGGAAGATGCGGCGGTCGGCAACGGCACGGGTGCCGAAGGCTCGCTCAAATATCGCGCGACCAAATGGCTGGAGACACGCGCGGTGCGCCGGGCCGATGCGGTCGCGGTGATCTGCGAGGGATTGAAGGGCGACCTCGTGTCGCGCGGGATCGATCCCGGCAAGATCATGGTATCGCCCAACGGCGTCGACCTGTCGTTGTTCGGCAATCCCCTGCCGCGCGATGTCTCGCTCGCTGCCGAGCTGGGACTGGGCGACGGCGATGATGTGGTCGGGTTCATCGGCAGCTTTTATGACTATGAAGGTCTCGACGACCTGATCGCGGCGTTGCCGGCGTTGGTCGCAGCGCGGCCCGATGCGAAGCTGCTGTTGGTCGGCGGCGGCCCGATGGAGGCGGCATTGCGCGCGCAGGCAGCGGCATCGCCGGTCGCGGGCGCGATCCGCTTCGTCGGGCGCGTGCCGCATACCGAGGTCGAGCGCTATTACAGTTTGGTCGATATCCTCGCTTACCCGCGCAAGAAGATGCGGCTGACCGATCTCGTCACGCCGCTAAAGCCACTCGAAGCGATGGCGCAGGGAAGGTTGGTCGCGGCGTCGGATGTCGGCGGGCACCGCGAATTGATCCGGGACGGTCACACTGGTACCCTGTTCGCACCCGACTGCCCGCCTGCGATTGCCGATGCGCTGGCTGGCCTGTTCGCCGATCGTGCCGATTGGGACGCGCGGCGTATGAGAGCGCGCCGGTTCGTCGAAGAAGATCGTAACTGGTCGTCAAACATTTCGCGTTACGTCCCCGTTTACCAAAGGCTAGTCGACGCACGGAAATCGAGTTGGAAATGTTTGCCACGAACGGTCGTCAGCGCCTGAACTCCCTCGCCTTCTCGCTCGCCGGTCGGTCGCGGATCGCGATCCCCATCGCGCCCGCGGTCGGCTTGGTGGTCGCCGCTCTGGTCGCGTTGGCGGTTCTCTTCATGCCCATCGCCGTCATCGAGAGTATGGCGATCGATAGCGGTGTGGCCGCGATCCTGACTGCCGCGGCGCCGCCGCTCGGGCTGACCGCACGGCTGGCGGTCGCGTTCTTCGCCGCGCTCGCCGCGGGTGGGGTCACCTGGTTCGGGCTGTTCCTCGTGTTCGGCGCGCGGACGATGCTAATCCGCCGTGGCACCGCCGAGGACGGCGTGCCCGTCCTGCGCCGCGCCGACGCCCATCCCGATGCCCCGCCGCGCCGTCCTGTGTTCGCCAACAGCGACCTCGGCACGCCGTTCCTCGACGTGAAGGCCGAGCCATTCGTGGAGTCGATCGAGCCGATCGTCGTAACCGAAGCGCAGGATGTCCCCGCCGACCTCGATACGCCGATCGCGGCCTATCGGACACCCGACGACGTGCCGCTGCCCGATGTCCGACCCGAGCCGGCAGCATTCGTCGCGCCGGTGGAAGCGTCGCTGCCCGAGCCCGAGCTCGAGCCCGAGCCCCTGCCGATGCCGGTCCTGACCCCTGTTTCCGCGCCGCGCTTCGCGCCGCACGAGCGGATCGAGACGTTCGGTCTCGCGGCCCCGTCGGCCGACGACGAACCCTCGACGCCGCTCTCGCAAGCGACGATCCACGATCTGCTCGAACGGCTCGAACGCGGCGTCGCCAAGCGTCAGCCCGAGCCCGAAGCGCCGCGCGAGCCGACGCTCGAGGAGACGCTCGACGCGCTCCGCGCGCTGGCCCGCCGGGTCGGCTAATCCTCCACAACTAAAAGCTCGATCGTCGCGGCGTTGGCGCTGCGTTCGATCACTTCGACACTAGCGACGAAGTGGCCCGCCCAGGTCAGCTCGATCTCGGGCAGCGCGACTAGCCACTCGTCGAACTGCGCATCGTCATCAGCCTCGATTGCAATTGCCATGCGACGCCCGACGAACAGCGCGGAGGCCCAGGGGCGGGATTCTGTCAACGTTGCGGAGAGCAACAGCGAAAAGCTTGACGCGCTTGTCTGCAAAACGCGGGTGCAGTCGCGGTCCATCTTGCTCATCGCGCATGCTCCTGCGCGGCAATGAAGTCGATGACGCGTGCGGTGGTGTGCGGCCGCGGCTCGCGTCCCATGCGCAGGTCGAGCACGAAGCGCGGATCGTTGACCGCGAGCCGCCCGAACTTGGTCGCGGGCATGCCCGTGCGCCGCAAGAACCCCTCTATTTCCCGTCTGACATGCATGAACCCATCCTCCGACTCGCTGAACTATGTTCATGCTCTGTTCTCAAATCCAACTTGTCTAGGAAATTTCCTACGACTATGGTGCTAACCATGGACGCGCGGGAAACGGTGACGGCGATGGCCGATCAGATGGGCGCCAGCCTGGCGGCGCTCTCGCGGATGATCGGGCGCAACCCGGCCTATCTGCAGCAGTTCGTCCAGCGCGGGACGCCCAAGCGGCTGGACGAGGCGGCGCGGGCGCGGCTCGCGGCATTTTTCGGGATCGACGAGGCGCGGCTCGGCGCACCGCCGCGCGATGTCGGGATGATCGCGGTGCGGCGGATCGACGCGCAAGCCGCCGCGGGGCCGGGCGGGCTGGTCGAGGACGATCGCGCGATCGGCGAGGAGCGGATCGACCCGCGAATCGCCAAGCGGCTTGGGGTTGCGGCGGACGCGCTGACGATGATCACCGCACGCGGGGAATCGATGGAGCCGCTGATCCATGACGGCGACGCACTGTTCGTCGATACCGGCGACCGGCGGTTATCGTCGCGGCCGGGTCTGTTCGTGCTGCGGCTCGACGGCGCGCTGCTGGTCAAGCGCGTCGCGCGGTTCGGACTCGAGTTGCGCATTGCCAGCGACAACCCCGCCGCGCCGCAGATCGCCCCGGTGCGGGCGGATAGGGCGGAGATTATCGGGCGGGTGGTAAGGCTGGCGCGGTCGTTGAAATAGGGCTTAGCGCCGCCGGTCGATCAGCCACACCGCGGTTGCGGCGGCGATGCCCACCAGGGCGCCGGCCAAAAGCCACGGCAAGGCATTGCCGCGTGTCATGCCAAGCACGGCACCAGCCGTCAGCCCGATCGCGATGAGGAATCCGCCGGCGGCGGGATTTTTCGATCGGGAAGGCTGGGTCATGCCGGAGCGACTGCCATGTTCCACTCCGGGACGCCAGTGTCTCGCGTTGGGATCGGTGGGACAGCGCTGGGAACCGCATTTACCACTGCAACCCGCCGCTCTCCGTCGATCCCGCCGACTGGCACGCGCCTTGTAGCATGCCATTTCCGCGCGCCCCCGTGTGCGCACAGGCCGGAGTATCGCATGCACCTTTATGTCGCCGATCGTTCGTCCGTCGAGACCGCACAGCAATTGATCGCGACCTTCGGTGACGACGCCGGGTTCGAGGCGGCGGCGCGTGCGGACCAGAGCCGCAACCTCGGCAACCACGTCCATTTCTGCCGCTGGCGCCAGATCGAGCGGCTGATCGTGGTGATGTCGGTGGGCCGCGCGGTGGGCACCGTCCACTAATCAAGGTTAGTCGTTTCGGCGGGGAGATTGTTTCACTCCCATTGGTTTAGCCCGCATCGCTTTCAAGCATACGAGGCCGAATGACCACGCCCCAGATCCTGTCGATCGCCTTGCTGTTCGTGATGATGGCGCTCTTCATCTGGGGAAAGTTCCGCTACGACGTTACCGCGATGCTGGCATTGCTCGCGGGCCTCGCGCTCGGCATCGTCAAACCCAAAGAAGCCTTCACCGGCTTTGCGGACGACATCGTCATTATCGTCGGGTCGGCGCTGGTCATTTCCGCAGCCGTCCAGCGATCGGGGCTGATCGAACGTGCGCTGGGCTTGCTGTCGAAGCGGGTGACCAAGATCCGCTCGCAGCTAATCGTACTAACCGCATCGGTCGGCATCACCTCCGCGCTGGTCAAGAATGTCGGCGCGCTTGCGATGCTCATGCCGGCGGCGTTCCAGATGGCGAAGAAGAACAACGCCAGTCCCTCGGTTTTCCTGATGCCGATGTCGTTCGCGTCGTTGCTCGGTGGGCTGATGACGCTGGTCGGCACCTCGCCCAACATCATCGTCAGCCGCGTGCGTCAGGACATGACCGGCGAGCCGTTCAAGATGTTCGACTATTTCCCGACCGGCTTCGGACTGCTGGTGGTCGGGTTGATCTTCCTGCGCTTCGGCTACCGGCTGTTGCCGCGCGATCGCCGCGCCGCGCCGACGATGGGCGACGCGCTCGATATCAAGGGGTACGTCACCGAGGCGACGATCAGCCCGGGGTCGCCGGCGATCGACGAGAGCATCGCGGATTTCGTCACGCGCCACGACGACGATGTCGGCATCACCAGCATCCTGCGTGCGGGGATGCGCGCGACGCCGCACGGGCACCTGACATTGCGCGAGGGCGACACGCTGATCCTGGGCGGCGAGCCCGACGTGCTCGAGCGAGTCATTTCGACCAACAAGTTCGCGCTCGCCGGCGACGACCGCGAAGTCCCCGAGGATCGCAAGGGTGAGGAGATCGGCGTGATCGAGGCGGTGATATCGACCAACTCGAAGCTGATCGGCCGCACGGCGGGCAATCTGCGCCTGCAGGAGCGATTGGGAATCAACCTGATCGCCGTGTCGCGCGGCGGCGAACGGTTGGTGCATCGGCTCGGCGGCACGGTCTTGCGCGCGGGCGACGTGATCGTGTTGCAGGGTCCGCTGACGTTGCTGCCAGAACGGTTGGTCGAGATCGGCGCGCTACCGCTGGCCGAGCGCACGCTGCGGCTGGGCAATTCGCGCAAGGGACTGTTGCCAGTCGCGATCCTGGCGATTGCGATGCTCGCCACGGCGACGGGATACGTGCCTGTGGCGGTCGCCTTCTTCGCCGCAGCGGCGCTGATCCTCGCGAGTGGCGCGCTCCCACTGGGCGAGGCGTATGCCAGCGTCGAATGGCCGATCCTGATCATGCTCGGCGCGCTGATCCCCGTTGCCGACACGCTGCGCACCACCGGGGCGTCACAGATATTGGCGACCCAACTCGCGCACGTCGCCGCAACCTTGCCCGCCTGGGGCGCGGTCGGGCTGATCCTGGTCGCGGCGATGGCGGTGACTCCGTTCCTCAACAACGCCGCGACGGTGCTGGTGATGGCGCCGATCGCCGCGGTGTTTGCCAAGGATCTGGGCTACCGCCCCGAAGCCTTCCTGATCGCGACGGCGATGGGCGCGGGATGCGATTTCCTGACGCCGATCGGACACCAGTGCAACACCCTCGTGTTCGGGCCGGGGGGATACCGGTTCAGCGACTATGCGCGGCTGGGAGCGCCGCTATCGGTGCTCGTGGTGCTGGTGGGCACGCCGCTGATATTGTGGACGTGGCCGTTGCACTAGCTACAAGTCGAGCACGTAAAACCGCGTATCGACCGGGGCCAGCGGAAAGCCTGCGGGCAAATCCGCCTTCGCGATGCGCACGAATCCGTTTCGTTCGTAGAAGCGATGCGCCGCGAGGAAGGCGTCGGTCGTGCCGAGCATAATCTGACGCAGGCCGCTGGGGCGCGCATGAGCGAGGAGCGTGTCTAGGAGCTTCTGCCCCAATCGGTATGGCTCACCCCGATAGCCGGCCGCGACGAACATCTTGCGCAGTGCGCCTTGATCCCTGCCGAATTCCTTCAGCGCGATCGTGCCGACGATCCGCCCGCCGTCGCGCGCCACCCAAAAGCCGCCGCGCGCTGGCAAGTAGAAGTCGGCTATGTCGCGCAAGTCGGGCTGGTCGCCGGCGGTTATCGCGATGCCGAACTCGGCCGACTGGATCGGCACGATCAGGTCGACGATCGCGTCCTCGTCGCCCGGGACGAAGGACGCGATCGTCAATCCATGGTGGTCAGGCGGGTTCGCCGACAATGGTCTTCAACTCCATGAAATCGGCCAGGCCGTATTTGCCGCCCTCGCGCCCGTTGCCCGACTGCTTGTAGCCGCCGAACGGCGTGCCGCCGCCGCCCGACCAGGCGTTGATCGTGACTAGTCCTGCGCGCAGCTTCGGCGCGATCTTGGCCGCTTCCGCTGGGTCGCCGGAGATCGTCGCCGACAGACCGTACTCGGTGTCGTTGGCCATCTCCACCGCCTGGTCGGCGTCGTCATAGGTCGTTATCGTGGCGACCGGGCCGAACGTTTCTTCGCGATAGATGCGCATGTCGGGGGTCACGTCGGCGAGCAGGGTTGGCTTGACGAAGAAGCCGGCGTTGCGCCCGTCGGGCCGCCCGGTGCCGCCGGTCACGAGCGTCGCGCCCTCGTCGATCGCCGACTGGATCAGCCCCTGGATCTTCTCGAACTGCGCCTTGTTGACCACCGGGCCGATATGCGCGCCCATCACGCTGGCGGCGTCGACCGAAGTCGCTTCCATGATCGATTTCACGACCTGGGTCGCGTCGGCGACCTGGCTCTTGTGGACGAGCAGGCGCGTCGGGGCGATGCACGACTGGCCGCTGTTTGCCAGCACGCCCTGGATCGTCGGGGGCAGGACGGTGCCGAGATCGGCGCCTTCCAGCACGACGTTGGGCGCCTTGCCGCCCAGTTCCTGATGGACGCGCTTGACCGTCGCAGCGGCGGCCTGCGCCACTGCGATCCCGGCGCGGGTCGAGCCGGTGAAGCTGACCATATCGACGTCCCTGTGGCTCGACAGCGCGGACCCGACACCCGGCCCGTCGCCGTTGACCAGGTTGAACACGCCCGCGGGCACGCCGGCCTTGTCGAGGATTTCGGCGAGGATTACCGCGTTCCCCGGCGCTTCCTCCGACGGCTTGAGGATCATCGTGTCGCCGGCGGCGAGCGCGGGGGCGACCTTCGCGCAGATCTGGTTGAGCGGCCAGTTCCACGGCGTGATCATCGCGACGACGCCGAGCGGCTCGTGCACGACGCGCGACTTGCCGACTTGCTCGGAGAAGCTGAATTCCTTGAGCGCCGCGAGCGTGCCGATGAAATAGCCGAGCCCCGCGGGCGCCTGCGCCATGCTGGCGAAGCCGATCGGCGCGCCCATTTCCTCCGACGTCGCGGCGGCGAGATCGGGCATGCGCGCCTTATATTCCTCGATGATGCGTTCGAGCAGCGCGATGCGGTCGGCGACCGAGGTCTGCGAATAGCTCGCGAATGCCTTTTTCGCCGCGGCGACCGCCTTGTCGGCGTCGGCCTTCGACCCCAGCATGATCTCGCTGACCGGTTGTTCGGTCGACGGATCGATCACCTCGTGGCGCGTGCCGCCGTCGCTATCGACCCATGCGCCGTCGATATAATGCTTCAGGTAGCTCTTCATCCTCGCCTCCGCCGTTTTTGGAATATCGGGTACGGGAGCGTAGATGGCGCGCGCATTGACGTGTTGCAACCCGAAACCTGACTCGCCAGTTGAGATCGTCGCAACGGGAGAACGGGACATGGCACGCGTCGCACGCATCAGGGAGCATGGCGGGCCGGAAGTGATCGAATGGGTCGATGTCGACTTGCCCGATCCTGGTCCCGGCGAGGTGCGGATCAAGGCGACCGCGGTCGGGCTCAACTTCATCGAGATCTACCAGCGCACCGGGCTGTATCCGCTCAAACTGCCGAGCGGGCTGGGCGGCGAGGGGGCCGGCCTGATCGAGGCGATCGGGTCCGGCGTCACCGGCTTCAACGTCGGCGATCGGGTCGGGACGTTCGGCCCGGCGATCGGCAGCTACGCGACGCACCGCAACTTGCCCGCGGACTCGCTGGTCAAGCTGCCCGACAGCATCGACGACCAGACCGCGGCGGCGATTCTGCTCAAGGGTGGCACCACCGAATTCCTGATCGAGCGCTGCGCGAAGGTGCAGGCGGGGCAGACCGTGCTGGTCCACGCCGCGGCGGGCGGGGTCGGGCACCTCGCGGTCGGCTGGCTTAAGGCGATCGGCGCGACGGTGATCGGCACGGTGGGGTCTTCCGACAAGGCCGATCGGGCGCGGCGGGCCGGGGCCGACCATGTCATCGAATACAAGAACGAAGACATCGCCGCGCGGGTGAAGGAAATTACCGGCGGCAAGGGCGTACCGGTGATCCTCGACGGCGTCGGCAAGGATACGTGGGAGGCGTCGCTCGCGAGCGCCGCGCAGCGCGGGTTGATCGTCAGCTACGGCAATGCCAGCGGGCCGGTTACCGGCGTCGGGCTGGGCGCGCTCGCGAGCCACGGCTCGCTGTTCCTCACGCGGCCCACGATGTTCCACTATTACGCGACGCCCGAGGAGCGAAAGGCGGGGTTCGGCCGCGTCTTCGCCATGCTCGCGAAAGGCGCGATCAAGCCCGAGATCGGCCAGACCTTTGCCCTCGAGGATGTCGCCGACGCCCATCGCGCGCTGGAAGCCGGCAAGACCGAGGGGTCGACGGTGCTGCTGCCCTGATTTCTTTAGCCCCTTCCCTTCAGGGGAGGGGACGGGGTGGGGGAAGCCTCGCAGAGCGCACCGCTCGTGACTTCCCCACCCCAACCCTTCCCCTGAAGCGGAGGGGCTTTATTGCGGCTCGGCGTCGGCAGGATCGTCGGGCTCGGTCTTCGGCCCATCCGCGAACGGCAGCCGCGGGCCGGACGGACGCTTCGCTATGGTCACGTGAAAGTCGATGCGGATGCTGACCCACGATCCGATCAGCGGCTTGCCGCCCCGGCGCGGGGGACGGACGAGGAATTGCCACGCGGCCAGCCGCATATCGCGGCCGAGCCCCGATCCGAGCGGCGACTCGCCGATCGATTGGCAGTTTTCGACGTGGTAGTTCGCAACCGTCTTGCACGCGATCATCGCCCAGCCGCCGCCCTGGGGCATGGCCTTCACATAGCCGTTTATCTCGGCGTTGGTCGGCTCGCGATACCATTCGGCGCGATAGAGCGGCATCCCGCCCGGCCCCAGCCCGGGACCGTAGGCCAGCTTGCTGTCCTCGCCGTCGCCGGCGGCGTCGCCCTGGCCCGACCCCTTGATCTTGCTGATGTCGAGCCCGCCGAGCTGGATCGGCAGCACGCCGGGGAGCGGCACCGGCGGCGGGAGCGCCTTTTGCGGCGGGGCAACGTCGGGCGGCAAGGTGGAGGGCGGGGCCGACGCGCTCTTCGGCTTGGGCGTGTTGTCGGCCTTTTTGGCGCGATCGGGCTCGGTCGAGGCGGTGTCGTCGGGCGGGATCAGCGTGAAGGTGTCGGGCCGTTTGGCCTTGGGCTCGATCGTCATGCGCGGGCCGAAGATCAGTAGCAGGACGATCAGCAGCGCCTCGACCGCGAGCGCGAGCACGAACGACGTCGCGCGACGGCGGTCGGGCATCCAACGATGAAACGCGGCACGCATCGGCGAGCCGCCTAGGCCGGTGCGTCACATGCTGCAATGCCGCATCACGCAACTCGTCGCATCGTCCCTACCCCAGATAGGGCTTGTCCTTGAGTAGTCCGGCCAGATGCGCGGCGTTGCTTGCGAGCATCTTGGCGGTCTTCGCGACCTTTTCGGGCGTCTTCTTCAGGTCCTTGAAGTCGATATCGCCATAGGCCTCGCCGACCCAGTAGATTGCGCCGACCGCGGGCACCGTCCAGCCGACGTCGTTGAGCGACTGGAAAATCTGCGCGGTCGAGAAATGCGCGCCGTCTTCGTTGCCGACGATCGCCGCGACCGCGACTTTCGAATAGCTCGGCATGCGGCCCTGATCGTCGGTTTCCGAGAGGAACGCATCCATCCGCTCCATCACGCGCTTGGCAATGCTGCCGACCTGACCCATCCAGATCGGCCCGGCGAAAACGAGGATATCGTGCGCCAGGATCTTCTCGCGCAGCGCCGGCCATTCGTCGCCGTCGCCTTCGTCGCTGCTCACGCCGGGCTTGATGTCGAGCGCGGCGACGCGGACAGTTTCGGTCAGTTCGACTTCAGCCTTGGCGAACGCGTCCTTGAGCACGGCGATCATCGCGTCGGTCGAGGATGCGCCCTTGGGCTTGAGCGTGCAGTTGAGCGCGATGGCCTTGAGCGGCATGGAAATCTCCTCGTGTGTCGTAGACGAACGCAGGAGCGCAGCGTTTCTATCCGGCAAAGAGGAGCCGAAGATCAGAGGCTACCGAGGAACGGTTCGGCCACGAATATCTCGCCGTCGAGATCGACGATGTAGAGGTTGCCGGCATTATCGACGGCGAAATCGACGATCAGGTTGATCGTCCCGGCGTCCGGCGTGAAGTCCAGGTTGCGGCGCTCGTAGCTCGATGAGGCAAGTACCGAACCAGCGACCAGCGACGTGCTCGGCACTGTCCACAGATTGCCGCTGACCTCGTCGGCAAAGATATACGACCCCTTCAGCGACGCGATCGGTCCGTTATAGACCAGCCCGCCGATGATCGCATTGCCCTGACGCGGGCCGTTGCCGTGACCGTATTGACTGACCGGGTCGGTCAGTCCGGCGGGGGGCGTGCCCTGGAAGGTGCCGGTGCCTTCCTTGAAGTTCCACCCGAAATTGCGCCCCGGATCGGTAATGCCGAGCAGGTCGATCTCCTCGGTCACGTTCTGACCGACGTCGGCGATGATCAGCCGGTTGCCGTCGAAGCCGTTGCGGAACGGATTGCGCAGCCCGAGCGCATAGATGTAGGCATCGCCGCCGCCGCCCGCGAACGGGTTGCCCGCGGGCACCGTGACGACCCCCGCCGGACTGACCGCGACGCGCAGGATCTTGCCGAGCCGCGAATTGACGTTCTGCGCGTTGCCCGGCGGGTCGCCCGCGCCGCCGCCGTCGCCCGTCGCTATATAGAGCAACCCGTCGGGACCGAACGCCAGCCAGCCGCCGTTGTGGTTGGTGTTGGTCGGGTGCGGGATCGTCAGCAACGTCGTCGACCCCGCGACCGCAAAGGTTGCCGGGTTGAGCGTGTACTGGATGATACGGATCGTGCCCGTGCCGTCGGTCGCGTAGACGACGACCCCGCCGGTGGTCGCGAAATCGGGCCGCGGCGCGATGCCGAGCAAGCCGCGTTCGCCATCGGTGGTGACGCCGGGAACGGTCGTCACGAGCGTGCGCGCTCCGGTCGACGGCGTGAAACGATAGACCGCGCCGGCGCGCTCGATCAGGAACATCGTCGCGTTGTTGCCGGGGATCGGCGCGAGCATCATCGGCTGGTTGAGACCGGTTGCCAGGCGGCGGACGACGACCCCTTCGCTGCTGTTGGTGACCGTCACGCTCAGGTTGAGCGTTGCCGCCAGGCTGCCGTCGCTGACGCGGAGCTGTACCTCATAGACGTTATTGCCGTCGGCATCGCCCGGCAGGTCGAAATTGGGCGGAGTATTGAAGGTCAGCGCGCCAGTGCCGCCAAGCGTGAATTTGCCCGCGTCGGCGCCACCCGCGATACTGTAGGTGAGGGTGTTGCCCTCAGGATCGGTCGCGGTCGCCTGATAGCCGAGCGCGGCGTTTTCGACGACGCTGGCGGTCGCCGCAGAAGTGAAGGTCGGTGCTGAATTGGCCGGAGGGGGGGGTGGAGTAGGGCTGCTGCCGCCGCCTGCACCGTCGCCACAGCCCCCCATCGCGAGCAACAACGGCAGCGGCAGGCGGGACAGGTGGCGCATCGATGTTCCCCTTGGAGCGCAGCGCTTAGCCGCGGTCCGCCGAAGGTTGAACTACCGAAATGGTATTACGTTGCCGCTCTCGTCGTTTTCGCGACGCGATGCCCTAAACGTGCGGCGGGGTCGCGGGAAGCAGCGGCCTTGGAACTCCCGCGGCCGTGAGAATCGTGCGCAGACCACTCCACAAGGCATTGGCGATGGCGTTCCACGCACGCTCGATCGTCAGGGCGGTCAGCATGGCCACCGTTTTCGCCAAATTCTCCGTATTGGTCTTCAGGCCCTTGAGGAAGAATTCATACAAGTCGTCATTATCCTTCAGCGAACCTGAAATGCGTTGTGTCGCGATCAATTCCGCCTGGCCGGCCAAGAGCTTCCCCTAACTTTCGACAAAGCCCTTGATCGTCGCATACCCGGTCGAGAGTTCCTGCTTGAGCCCATCGCGGATGGCCAGAAGAATATCGTCAGCGTTCATGATGCGATCCTCAGCGTTTAAGCGCCGTTTCGACGGTGAGCGCCTGCTGCACCGCAGTGACGTATTGGTTCTTGAAAAGCGCGAGCGTCGCGAGATTCAACTGGCCGTTTCGATGCGTGATGCGGAGCTGCGTCAGCGTGGCGATCGCCGCTTTGAGGCTGCTCGGGGAGGCGTTCAGGCAGCTTTCGGCGTCCCCGGGGCAGACGCTGCGAAAGAACGACGTTTTCGCCAGACGTTTCGACAAGGGCGGTACTGGCCGTGCCTCCGCTCGATACTTGAGCTCCTCGAAGGAACTGATCGCCTTGGCATAGTCATCGGCACGCGCCGCGTAACCGGCCTTGCTCGTGTCGTCCTCATCCTTGGAGAAAAGCAGCAGCGCCTGCTTGTTTGCATCGACCAGTCCGTCCGCCAGCCCGGCATCGTAAGCCGGCACCAGCCCGATCGTGCATGCGGACAGCATGAATAGAAAAAGAGCAACAAAAGGCGTAACGTAGATCTTGGCGTTGCGTGACATCGTCATCGGCTTAACCCCCCGATGACGACGACATTACAGACCGAGCGACTGCCGTCACTGGGAAGCAACCGAAATGGGTCCAAAAGAAAGGGGCGGCCGAGCCGCCCCTTTCGATCGTCTCGCGAACGGCTGCTAAGCTGAGTAATACATATCGAACTCGACCGGGCTTGGCGTCATCTCGAACCGCGCGACATCCGCCCGCTTTATTTCGATATACGCCTCGATCTGGTCCTTCGAGAACACGTCGCCCTTGAGCAGATAGTCCTGATCGGCCTCGAGGGCGTCGAGCGCCTCGCGCAGCGACGCGCAAACGGTCGGCACTTCGGCGAGCTCGGCCGGGGGCAGGTCGTACAGGTTCTTGTCCATCGCCTCGCCCGGATGGATCTTGTTCTGGATGCCGTCGAGCCCGGCCATGAACAGCGCCGCATAGCAGAGGTATGGGTTCGCCATCGCGTCGGGGAAGCGCACTTCGACGCGCTTCGCCTTGGGGCCCGTGCCATACGGAATGCGGCACGACGCCGACCGGTTGCGCGCCGAATAGGCGAGCAGCACCGGCGCTTCGTAGCCCGGCACCAGCCGCTTGTAGCTGTTGGTGGTCGGGTTGGAGAAAGCGTTGATCGACTTGGCGTGCTTGATGATGCCGCCGATGAAGAACAGGCACATCTCGGAAAGGCCGGCATAGCCATTGCCGGCGAACAGCGGCTCCTTGCCCTTCCAGATCGACAGATGGGTGTGCATGCCGGAGCCGTTATCTTCCTTGATCGGCTTGGGCATGAAGGTCGCCGACTTGCCGTAAGCATGCGCGACCTGATGCACGACGTATTTGTAGATCTGCATGCGGTCGGCGGTCACCGTCATCGTGCCGAAGGTCAGGCCAAGCTCATGCTGTGCAGCCGCTACTTCGTGGTGATGCTTGTCGCACGGCAGGCCCATTTCGAGCATGGTCGAGACCATCTCGCCGCGAATGTCGATCGCGGAATCGACCGGCGCGACCGGGAAATAGCCGCCCTTGGCGCGCGGGCGGTGGCCCAGGTTGCCGCCGTCATACGCGGTGCCGGTGTTGGTCGGCAGCTCGATATCGTCGATCTTGTAGAACGACTGGTTGTAGGTCGTGTCGAACTGGACGTTGTCGAACATGAAGAACTCGGCTTCCGGCCCGATATAGATCGTGTCACCGATCCCCGTGGTCTTCAGATACGCCTCGGCGCGCTTGGCGGTCGAGCGCGGGTCGCGCGCATAGAGCTCGCCGGTCGACGGCTCGACGATGTCGCACACCAGGATCAGCATCGGGGTCGCCGAGAACGGATCGGTATAGACCGCGTCGAGGTCGGGCTTCAGGATCATGTCCGACTCGTTGATCGCCTTCCAGCCTTCGATCGAGGAACCGTCGAACATGAAGCCGTCGGTCAGCTCGTCTTCGCCGACCACGCCCGCGACCATCGTCAGATGCTGCCACTTGCCCTTGGGATCGGTGAAGCGCAGATCGACCCACTCGATCTCCTCGTCCTTGATCCGCTTCAGAATATCGTTTGCCGACGTCGCCATTACCCCAAGCCCTTTCTGGTTGAACTGTCCCGGTTGCCCGGGGAAGAATCATGCTGCCGCTGCGAACAGAATGCTCTCACTCATGCTGCGCTGCGTCAAATACTCTAGATCGCCGCTTCGTCGCGCTCGCCGGTGCGGATACGAAGCACGGTTTCGACGGGGATGACGAAGATCTTGCCGTCGCCGATCCGCCCGGTCTGCGCAGCGCTGGCAATCGCTTCGACGACACGGTCGGCGAGCGAGTCTTCGACCACCACCTCCAGCTTCACCTTGGGCAGGAAGTCGACGACATATTCGGCACCGCGATAGAGCTCGGTATGCCCCTTCTGGCGGCCGAACCCCTTCGCCTCGGTCACGGTGATACCGCTGACGCCGACCTCGTGCAGCGCCTCCTTCACTTCATCCAGCTTGAACGGCTTGATGATCGCTTCGATCTTTTTCACAATTGTCCCTCGCCCATAGCCCGCGCCCTTACACGAAGCATGCCAGCTTCCCCGCGCGAAGGGCCAAGGCCGCGTGGGTCAGTGTTCTGCGACTAGCAAATGCCCAGCGATTAGGCAGCAGGGATTCGGTTGCCCGTTCGCGAAGCAGTCGGATGGCGGGCGTCGGCCAACCGATCGCCGAACGAGCGCCGGGCGAGCGCGGCATTGGCGCGGTTGATCACCTCGACCAGCACCCCGCCCGTTTCGGTATCCAGCGCGGCGGTGGCGACTCGCGCGGCACGCCAATGTTCCTCCAGCCGTGGCTGCATCGCCTTGGCAAGCCGGCTGAGCGCGACGATGCGCTGGCGGGCGTCGTCCTCGCCCGGGGTCACGACCACCAACCCGGCGAGCCGCATCTGCGACACCGTCTGGCTGGTCGCCGAATGCGACACGCCGAGCCGCTGGGCCAGCATCGTGAGGGTCTGCGGACCGTCTTCCATCAGCGCACGGATGACCGGCGTGTAGCGCGCACGAAAGTCGAGACCGTCGTCGCGATAGGCCTGCTCCAGCGCCGAATCGAGATGGTCGATCAAGCGACGCAATGCGGCGCCGAAACTTGCGGCGGTGTGGGGCGTGGTCATCATTGTCCCGCTATCACTTTACAAGCCATCGGCCAATTGTATAAGCGCTTACGCTTACAATTGTAGTTGAAAGGACTGCACTATGGAAAGGCGAATGTTTCTTGGTTTGTCGACGGCCGCGATCGCCGCGCTGGGAAGCGCGGGTACGTGGGCACAGGACGGCGCGAGCCAGTCGATAAATGCGACGGTGGCCAAGCTCGCCGACTTGCTCGAAACGGGATATGTAGTGCCGGCTACCGGCAAACGCTACGCCGCGATGCTGCGTCATAAGTTGGCGGCCGGGGGCTATGCGGCGCTAACCGACCCCGCCGCGCTGGGCCGGCAACTGACCGCCGATCTTCTCGTGGTGGCACCCGACCGCCACCTGCGCGTACTTGCCGACAGCGTAATGCGCGCGGCGCCGGGCACGCCACAGTCCGATGCGCAGCCCGCACCGCAAGCCGGCCCGCGGATCGGTCGCGTGCCGCGCCGGTCGGTGGAGGATGCCGGATGGGTCGCGAAGGACGTCGCCTATATCCGCTTCATCGGCTTCGACGGCGAGGCCGAGGCGGTTGCTACGACCACCGAGTTTATGAAGACGCATGCAGCCGCGAAGACGCTGATCATCGATTGCCGTTACAATGACGGCGGCGGTCTGGTCGAAATGAACCTGATGCTGCCGTATTTGTATGCCAGAGAAACGGTGCTGGTTCAGATGCAAGTGGCGGAATCGGTGGCCAAGTCGCAGGGCGGCGCGCCGTTCGCCGATGAACCGTTCGTCCGCACGATCGCCAAACCACCCGCCGGCACCGTCGCGACCGAGCATTATGTCGTGCCGAACAAGACCGAGACCCGTTTGTTCGACGCGAAGGTATTCTACCTCACTTCCAATCGCACGGCGTCCGCGGCCGAACATCTGACGCTGGCGCTCAAGCGCACCAAGCGCGCGACGCTGATCGGCGAGACCACTAACGGGGCCAACCATTTCGGCGGGTTTGAGCGCCTCGGCGGCGGGCTTGCCGTATTCCTGCCGGTCGGCCGCACGATCGACCCCGATACGGGGAAGGATTGGGAGAGCGATGGCATAGCACCCGACGTCGCGGTCGCTCCAGCGCTCGCGCTGGAGGAAGCACTTCGCCGCGCCGGGGTGTTGTAGCACGCGCCAGCGGCGTGATAGCGTGCCCGCGTCCGTAGGGGGCGGACACATCATGGCAAAGCCCCTACAGCAATTTCTCGACGATCTCGAGGCGCCGGTCGAAGTGCGGCGCTTCGGCAGCGGCTGGTATGCCGGGTTCTTCGGGCTGTTGCTGGCGTTCGCCGGGCTCGGCCTGGTCGCGGCGCTGCGCTGGCCGGGCTGGTTTGCGATGCCGGAGCTCAACGCCCTCGAACGGACCGGTTGGTTCCGCCCGCTGGTCCACGCCGTGCTGCTCGCCAGCTACGCGCTCGCCCTGCTCAGCCTGTTGCTTCGCCGGCGGAAGGCGATCGGCTTCACCGCGCTCGGCGTCGGTATCGCCGCGGCGTTGCTCGGCGGCGCCAACGTGTCCCCGCGCGAGGTGCACGATTGGGGCATCTTCTTCGGGGTGGATTTTTTCGTCGTGAATTTGATCGCGGCGGGGCTGATGTTCGCGCCGATCGAACGCTTCTGGCCGCACAACAAGGACCAGCGCCCGTTCCGCACCGAATGGCGCGAGGATCTGTTCTATTATCTGATCAGCTCGATGTTGGTGCAGATCTTCACCTACCTCGCGCTGGCGCCATCGAGCGTCATCAACGCGCAAACCGCGGGCCTGGCGGGCATCCGCGCGGCGATCGGGGGGCAGCCCTGGGCGCTCCAGTTCATCGAGGCGATGCTGCTCACCGACCTCGCGCAATATTGGTTCCACCGCGCGTTCCACCGCTCGCCGTTCCTGTGGGGGTTCCACGCCGTCCATCATTCGGCGAAAGCGATGGACTGGCTGGCCGGCGCGCGGATGCACTTCGTCGAGATCATCCTGCTGCGCGGCGTGACGTCGCTTCCCCTGCTGACCTTCGGCTTCCTGCCCTCGGTGATGCAGGCGTATGTCGCGCTGGTGTACGTCTATTCCGGGCTCGTCCACGCCAATTTACGCGGCGACTTCGACCGCTTCGGGCATGTGATGGTGACCCCGCGCTTCCACCACTGGCACCACGGCATCGAAAAGGAAGCGATCGACGTCAATTTCGCGATCCACTTTCCGTTGTGGGACAAATTGTTCGGGACGTTTTACCTGCCGAGGGGCAAATGGCCGAGCGGTTACGGCATCGGCGAGAAGATGCCGCAGGGGTATTTGAAGCAACTCGCCTATCCGTTCGTGCGGAGCCAGAAGGCAATCGATGCGGGGAAGGTAGAATAGTGGGCAGCAGCTAACGATCCAATTGCGGTCGTGACTTGGTGCCATCATAGTGCGCCTATGAGAAAGAATAATGGGCGGCTGATTGCCTTGCTTTTCGCCTTGGGCGGTTGTGAGCCATCGGACCGTGGCCTTCCAGCGACAGCCCTGTTCGAAGGCATCGAAAAAGGGACGGACTATGCGCTTGGGACGCAGCTGATACAGCGCCGGTTGCAGACGCGATTTCCAAGAGGAAGTTCCGATCTTCAACTGACCGAGTATCTGAAACAACAGGGTTTAAAGGTGGAGAGAGCGACAAAGCCATCTGGCGTGGTTAGTGGCGTCGCTTCATTCAGATTTAGTGGGCCGGTATGCGGCAGTCAGGTCCGCATACAATGGGAAGCGGACGCGCAACACAAGATCGAGACGATAGATAGTTTATTCAGCGACACGGGCTGCCCCTAGCTATTGTCGAACGGCTGCTAACCACCAATTGCGGATAGCCTTGCAATGTAGGATTTCGCCTGACAGCATCGACCGGCTCTTTGATATCGTGATCCCACCCCGCCGTCGTGCTCCTGCGAAAGCAGGAGCCTAGAGTTGTTTTAGAAGCGGTTTTGCTGGGCTCCGGGTTCCTGCTTTCGCAGGAAAAAGTAGGTCGCGATAGTGTGAAGCTAGTGTCAACATAGCGGGCCGACAGCGGCGTTGGGCTGACTTTTGCCTAACCAGCCGCGCTCAGTAGGGCGGCTTATCAAACCCCGCCGGCGACCCCGTAAACACCTCGCACCCGTCCTCGGTAATCCCGATCGAATGCTCGAACTGCGCCGATAGCGAGCGGTCGCGAGTCACCGCGGTCCAGCCGTCGTCGAGCAGTTTGACGTCGGGCTTGCCGATATTGACCATCGGCTCGATCGTGAAGATCATGCCGGGCTTGAGCTCCGGCCCGGTCCCCGGGCGGCCGACATGGACCACCTCGGGTGCGTCGTGGAACAGGCGCCCGACGCCGTGGCCGCAGAAATCGCGGACCACGCCGTAACGGTGGCGCTCGGCGTGCGTCTGGATGGCATGGGCGACGTCGCCCATATGGTTGCCGGGCCTGGCTTGCTCGATCCCCAGCATCAGACATTCGTAGGTCACGTCGACCAGCCGCCGCGCCTTGATCGGCACGTCGCCGACCAGGAACATCCGGCTGGTGTCGCCGTGCCAGCCGTCGAGCAAAGGGGTCACGTCGACATTGACGATGTCGCCGTCCTTCAACACGCGATCCCCGGGAATGCCGTGGCAGACGACATGGTTGATCGAGATGCAGCTCGAATGCGTATAGCCGCGATAGCCGAGCGTGGCCGGCACCGCGCCGCCCGCCACCATGAAATCACGGATCATGTCGTCGAGCTCGCCGGTGTTCGCGCCGGGCACGACGTGCGGCACGAGCATGTCGAGCGTCGCGGCGGCGAGCTGCCCGGCCTTGTGCATGCCGACGAACGCGTCGCGGCCATAAAGCTTGATCGCGCCGTTGCGGGCGAGCGGGGCGTCGGAGGTGACGGTCATGTATTCGGTCATGGCGCGCCATATAGCGGTGACGCGGCCATTTTGCGAGACTATGGCGATCGCATGAGCGAGCGCATCTGGACAGCCGCGTTGGTCGTAATCGGCGACGAAATCCT
>JBDSED010000085.1:0-7236 GCA_039920225.1 Sphingomonas sp. | reverse complement strand
CTCGTGAAGCCATTTCGTCAAGGCGATTTGGACAGTCTGTGCGGACTCTACGCGATTTTGAACGGCATGCGCTTGGTGTTGCCTCCCGACCTTCCCATCACGAAGCTGGATTGCCGACAGCTCTTTCGGGAAGGCTTAGCGTTTCTTCAAGAAAACGACTGCGGCGATGCGGCGCGTCACGGCATACCTTCCAAAGACTGGCACGCGCTCGCTCGCTTCCTCCTAAAGCACGCTCGGCGCAACGGGGTTGCGGATTTTAGGTGCGGAAAGCGCTCGGTCAGGAAGCTATCTGCCGACCGTGATGAGGCGATTGAGGAAATTGAAAAGAGTGTAGCTCGGGGCGTGCCAGTAGCGGTCGAGCTCGGAAAAGCGCTAAACCATTATACGGTCGTGGCTCAAACGACCGACGAGCGATGGATGCTCTATGACAGCCACGATCATAGCTGGATCAACAAGAGGCACGTCGGATACGAAAAGCCGTTTCGCCACATCCTCGGACGGAGGGCTGTGTTCTTTGAGGTTAGGGAAGGTGAATGACAGACGCCGCACACTCGCAATCGCAGAGTTCGCGCACGACCGCGGCGATCCGCGCGCAAAATGGGCACCTAAGTGGGCACGTATCGTCAAAATATCGCTAAGTCATTGGAAGAGCTTACGCCCTGGCGGAGACGGAGGGATTCGAACCCTCGGTACGGTTTCCCGTACGACGCTTTAGCAAAGCGTTGGTTTCAGCCACTCACCCACATCTCCATGCAGCGGCGAAGCGGGGGCTATAGCGGGGCCTCGGGAGGGGATCAACCAAGGGATTCGGACTCGACTCGGCGCATAATCGATTCGAGTCGTCGCTCGCGCCCGGTCCATTCATTGCCGGGCAATCCGCGGCGCGCTTAGCTCGCGGGGCAGTATCGGGTGGGAGTTCGGGCTTATGCGCCGGTTGATGACGATGATCGCGTTGGCGCTGGTGGCGCTGACCGGGCCGGTGGCGGCGCAAGTGACGACGGTCGATCCCAACGTCGCGATCGACGGCGACCTCAAGAATCCGCGGCCCGCGCCCAGCCCCGTATATGTCGCGCCGGCACCGCTCGCCGCCGACGAGCGTGGCACGCCGCAAGACGCCCCGCCCCCGCAGGATCAGGTCGCGACGATCCCGCCGCCCGACGTCCCGCCGACGACCGGCCCGACCTATGACAAGGGCGACGTGCTGAGCGCGGCGGAGGGCGTGTTCGGCAAGGGTGCCAAGGGCCTGGCCGACATCCTCGAGAAGATCCTGGCCAAGCAGGGCCGGCCCAACGCGTATATCGCCGGCAAGGAAGCTTCGGGCGCGTTCATCGTCGGCGCACGCTACGGCTCGGGGACGCTCAGCCACGCGGTATCGGGCAACCAGAAGATCTACTGGCGCGGGCCGTCGATCGGGTTTGATGTCGGCGGCGACGCGACCAAGGTGTTCGTGCTGGTCTACAACCTCTACGACACCGAGGACGCGTTCAAGGCCTATGCCAGCGGCGAAGGGCGGCTGTATTTCGTCGGGGGCTTTTCGGCGACGTATCTTCGGCACGACAACATCGTGATGATCCCGGTCCGCCTCGGCGTCGGCTGGCGGGCGGGCGTCAACGCCGGATATGTGAAGTTCCGGCATAAAGGGACGTGGGTGCCGTTTTAGGGCGCAGCGCCGAGCGGCGCCAGCCGGCCCGATCAGCGCAAGCCCGGCCGGCGAGGCTGAAAGCCTCGTCCGACGACATGGGCTTTGCCCATGTCGGGCCGCTTCACGCCAAGATTGAAGATGGACCCCGGATCAAGTCCGGGGGTGACGGTAAAGGGGAGGCGAGGTTAGCCGACCCTCACCCCACCAATTGCCACGCCAGCGTTTCCCCCGCATGAAACGGCACGACATCCCCGCAGCGCGCCGGCACCTCGACGGCCATGCGCTCCAGCGTCACCGTCCCCTCGTTCAACGGCAGTCCGTAAAACCGCGGCCCATGCTCGCTCGCGAACCCCTCGAACTGGTCGATCGCGCCCTCTTCCTCGAACACCGCGAGATAGCTCTCGAGCGCGAACGGCGCGTTGCAGATGCCCGCGCACCCGCAATCCATCTCCTTGCGCCCCACGGCATGCGGCGCGCTGTCGGTGCCGAGGAAGAACTTCGGCGATCCCGACACCGCGGCTGCGCGTACCGCGAGCCGATGCCGCTCGCGCTTGACCACGGGCAGGCAATAGGCGTGCGGGCGCAAGCCCCCCTCGAACAGCGCGTTGCGGTTGAGATGGAGGTGCTGCGGCGTAATCGTCGCGGCGACGGTCGGCCCTGCGTCACGGACGAAGTCGGCGGCGTCGGCGGTGGTGATGTGCTCGAGCACGATCTTGAGCGCGGGAAAATCGCGCACCAGCCCGGCCAGCGTGCGGTCGATGAACACCGCCTCGCGGTCGAAGATGTCGATGTCGCGGTCGGTCACTTCGCCGTGGATCAGCAGCGGCATCCCCGCTGCCTGCATCGCGTCGAACACGGGGGCGAGCGCGGCGATGTCGGTGACGCCGTGCGCCGAATTCGTCGTAGCGTGCGCGGGGTAGAGCTTGCACGCCGCGAACACGCCTTGCGCGTGGCCGCGGACGATCTCGTCACCGTCGGCGCCGTCGGTCAGATAGCAGGTCATCAGCGGGGTGAAGCCGCTGTCCGATGGGAGCGCGGCGAGGATGCGGTCGCGATATGCGTTCGCGGCGGCGATGCTCGTCACCGGCGGGGTGAGGTTCGGCATCACGATCGCGCGGGCGAACTGGCGCGCGGTATAATGCGCCACCGCCGCCAGCATCTCCCCGTCGCGCAGATGTACGTGCCAGTCGTCGGGGCGGCGGATGGTTAGCGTATCGAGAGCCACAAAATCTCCGTTCGGGCTGAGCTTGTCGAAGCCCTGCCCTTCTCCGGATCGGAAGAAAAGACAGCCCTTCGACAAGCTCAGGGCGAACGGGTGACAAACCGATTGCTCGTCCCTAGCTGAGACCGATGACCGACGGAACCACCCTCACCGACCGCGCACTGATCCGTGTCGCGGGGGACGATGTGCACGGCTTCCTGCAGGGGCTGGTGACGCAGGACGTCGCAACGCTCGACGCATCTGCGCCGCGCTGGTCGGGATTGCTGACGGCGCAGGGCAAGGCACTGTTCGACTTCTTGCTTTGGGCGGACGGTGACGCGGTACTGATTGATTGCGAAGCGGCCGAAGCCGGAAGCCTCAAGCGGCGCCTGTCGATGTATCGCCTGCGCCGCGCGATCACGATCGAGCCGGTCGCGGGGGCGGTGCATTGGGCGAAGGAGCACGACCTGGGCATTCCCGACCCGCGCTTTCCCGGGCTCGGCAAACGATGGCTGGGGATGCCGGGCGAGCCAGCGGCTGGCTGGCTGGCGCATCGCCTGTCGCTCGGCGTGACCGAGGGCGTCGCCGAACTCGGCTCGGACAAGACCTTGTGGCTCGAGGCCAACGCCGCCGAACTGAACGGCGTCAGCTTCGCCAAGGGCTGTTACGTCGGGCAGGAGAATACCGCGCGGATGCATTACCGCGCCAAGGTCAACCGGCGACTGGTCGCAGCCCCGATCGCGCCCGCGGGCGATCGCACCCGTGCCGTGTATCCGGACCAGGGGCTGATGATCGAGCTCCGCCGCGTCGAGGCGCTGGGCGATGCGATCGTGCCGGAGTGGCTGGCAGGGGCGCTTTGAGCGGCGACTGCTTCGTGATGATTTCGGGCTGTTCGGGCGGGGGCAAGTCCACCCTTATCGAGGAACTAGCGCGGCGCGGCTATGCGGTGGTGCGCGAGCCCGGGCGGCGGATCATCGCCGAGGTTCGCGCCGGCCGAGGGGGTGCGCTACCGTGGGACGATCCCGCCGCGTTCGCTCGCTGCGCGATCGCAACGGCGGTCGCCGATCATCAGGCGGCGCACGGGCTCACCTTCTTCGATCGTGGGGTGGTCGATGCGGCAGTCGCGCTGGACGCTACCGCTGGCGAGCCAGCTGCAACCCTCGTGGCCCGCTATCGCTACGACCGGCTGTTCCTCGCGCCGCCCTGGCCCGAAATCTACGAAACCGACGCGGACCGCCGGCACAGCCTTGACAAGGCGCTGTCCGACTATGACCGCGTCGCTGCTGCCTATCGCGACGCCGGTTACGACCTCGTGACGCTACCGCGCGACACCGTCGCCGCGCGGGCCGATTTCGTACTCGAAACGCTAGCGAGTCAGCGCCCCACCGACGAATAAGCGAAGCCGGCCTTCGCGACGTCCTCGGGCCGATAGATGTTGCGCAGGTCGACCATCGCGTTGCCCGCCATCACGCCGGCCAATCGCTTGAGGTCGAGCGCGCGGAACGTGTCCCACTCGGTCACGATCGCCACCGCGTCGGCCCCCGTCGCGGCCTCATAGGCGCTTGTGCAATAGGTGACGTCGGGCATCATCGCCTTCGCCGCTTCCATCCCCTCGGGATCGTAGGCGCGCACCGTGGCGCCGGCGTCGAGCAGGCTCTGGATGATCGCCAGACTCGGCGCGTCGCGCATGTCGTCGGTGTTGGGCTTGAAGGTCAGCCCGAGCACCGCGACGGTCTTTCCCTTGGCGTCGTCATTGAGCGCGTGGACGATCTTGCGGCCCATCGCGCGCTTGCGCGTGTCGTTGACCGACACCACCGCCTCGACGATCCGCGTCGGCGTGCCGAAATCCTCGGCGGTCTTGAGCAGCGCCAGCGTGTCCTTGGGGAAACACGACCCGCCATAGCCGGGTCCGGCGTGGAGAAACTTCGCTCCGATGCGGTTGTCGAGCCCGATCCCGCGCGACACGTCCTGGACGTTCGCGCCGACCGCCTCGCACAGATCGGCGATTTCGTTGATGAAGGTGATCTTGGTCGCGAGGAACGCGTTGGCGGCGTATTTGATCAGCTCCGACGTGCGCCGCCCGACGAACAGGATCGGCGATTCGTTGAGGTAGAGCGGGCGGTAGACGTCGCGCATCACCGCCCGCGCGCGCGCGCCGTCGTTGGCGTCCTCGGTGCCGATGACGATGCGGTCGGGGCGCTTGAAGTCGCCGATCGCCGCGCCTTCGCGCAGGAACTCGGGGTTGGAGACGACCGCGATCTCGACGTCGGGCCGTTCCGCGCGGAGAATCTCCTGGACCTTGTCGCCGGTGCCGACGGGGACGGTGGACTTGGTCACGACGACGGTCGGGCCGGTAACCGCGGCGGCGATCTCGCGCGTCGCGTCGAACACATAGGTCAGATCGGCATGGCCGTCGCCGCGCCGCGATGGCGTCCCGACCGCGATGAATACCGCGTCGGCGCCGGCGACAGCCTCGGTGAGGTCGGTTGTGAAGGTCAGCCGGCCGGCGGCGACGTTCGACGCCACGAGCTGATCGAGTCCGGGCTCGTAGATCGGCATCCGCCCGGCCTTGAGCGCATCGATCTTCGCCGCATCCTTGTCGACACAGATCACGTCGTGCCCGAAATCGGAGAAGCAGGCGCCAGACACCAGGCCGACATAGCCCGATCCGATCATCGTAATTCTCATGGATTTGCCTCGACAGGTGCGGAAATGGAGACGTTCGGCTGGGTGCCAGCTCGTGTTGCCGCCGCTCTATCGCAAGTATGGGATTTTGCCAGCCAGATCGTTAGGCGGCAGCATCCTTCCGAGGGAATGAATTATAGAGCTGTGTGACCCAACTCCGATCATGACCGGCCATATATGCCCTGTGTCACTTTGCTTATTCGCCCGGCGTTCAGCTCTCTGGCAATCAGCCGCTCTGATGCCGGGACGATTTGTTGCAGGCCAACTTTTCGAAGCGCCGCCATCACCTTAAAGGCATCAAACTGGCGGCCCATCGCCGCTAATCCCGCATCGATCGGCTTTGCGACAGTTCGCCAGCGGCATACTTCATGGCAGTTCGCTAGCACGAAAAACCCCGGCTTGTTAGGCAACCGTGTGGGCAAAAAGCACCCGCCGCGGCAAAGCCGCGTCGTCGGCCGAGCCGCTTCGCGCTCGCCGGCCGTGCTCCTTGCCCGGCGCTTTGCGCCGGACGCGGACTAGCGTTCGCTAATCCGCTGCAATTCGCACGAAAAAGGGGGCCGGTTTCCCGACCCCCCAATTCGTTCGTTGCGGAAGACTTACTGGCCCGAACCCGGACCGTAAGTGATTTCCACGCGACGGTTCTGAACCTCGCGAACGCCATCGGCGGTCTCGACGCGCGGACGGCTTTCGCCGAACGCTTGCTCGGTAACCACCGCGTCGGGGATCGAATGCGCGACCATATACGCCTTCACCGCGTCGGCACGACGCTGCGAGAGGCCCACATTGTACTGCGCCGAACCCGAACGGTCGGCGTGGCCGGCCAGCATGACCTGTGCATTGCCGCAATTCGCATATTGCGAGATCGCGTTGTCGAGGATCGACGCCGCTTCCGGCGTGATATCTGACTTGTCCCACTCGAAGAACACGATGAACGGACCAGGCGAGCAGACCGCAACCGGCGGCGGCGGCGGCGCAGGCGGCTCGACCGGCGGCGGTGCAGCTTCGACAACCGGCGGCGGCGGTGCTGCCGGTTCGCCGAAGTTGAAGGTCACGCCGCCCATGATGCTGTGCGACCGGAACCGGCCTTCCAGCGTACGGCCGGAGACGTCGACCAGCTTGACGTTCTGCGCGTTGAAGAAGCGATACTTCAGCGTAGCATCGATATTGTCGGTCAGCGGCGCGCGAACGCCGGCGATCGCCTGCCAGGCGAACACGGTGTCCGAATCGTCCAAGAAGCTGCCGAAGCGATTCAGCGCATACTTCTCGGCCTTGACCCGAGCAACGCCGACACCGCCACCAACGAAGCCCTGAAGGCCGTCGTCGTCGCCGAAGTCCAGCATGCCGTTGAGCATGAAGCTCAGCGCGGTAGTCTTGCCTCCGGCGTAAGGATAGGTAGCAGGCGTAACAGACGACGCAGCGCCGCTCGCCTGGAACGCCGGCGTCCGCAGCGTGGAACGCCACTGATCGACAGCCGCGCCCTTATAGGCAACTTCCGCTTCGATCCGGAACATGCCGAAATCGTAGCCGACGGTACCGCCGACATCGTAGCCGTATTCATGATCAACCTGTGCGGCATTCTTGGTCGTCGTCGCACCGCTGGTGATATCGAAGTGAATGTCTTCGACAATCATCGCGCCGCCTTCGACGCCAACATACCACGCCTTGTCACGCGCTAGCGCGGGCGTCGCAAGTGCGGTTGAAGCGAGCG
>JBDSED010000084.1:0-7684 GCA_039920225.1 Sphingomonas sp. | reverse complement strand
GGGTCGCTAAACACCATCGCGGCGCGATCTTCTCCCAGCAATTGCTCGTAAGAGGAAGCTTCGAGCGCATCTCCACACAGAAGCTTGTGCGGCTCCAGAAGCCACAAATCGCCCTGTCGGGTTACGGCTGGTCGGTCGTGCTCTGGCGCTGCAAAGGTGTCGGCGGGATCAATCGGCGCATCGGAAGCCGGGCCATCGATCAGAAAATCGATTACTCCCATTTCCAAGCCGGTCAACGTCAGGTCAAAATCGAGGTCGGCCAGCTCCATCAGGACGTCGCGCAAGACTTTATCGTCGAAACGAGATGCATCTGTCATCGCGTTGTCCGCGATCGCTAGCGCTTTGCGCTCGGCCGTTGATAGGTCCCTCGTTATCCGTACGCACGGCACCTCGGTCATCCCGAGCAACTTTGCTGCCGCCAAGCGAGCATGGCCCGCGCCGATCATGCCGTCCTTGAAGATTACGATCGGGGTCGACCAACCTACGTTCTCGATTATGTGCGCTAGTTTCTGGACCTGCTTAGCGCTGTGCTTCCGCGCGTTCTTCGGATCGGGCGTGAGCGACGCTATCGGCAGGTACTCAATAGCGAGATCGGTCTCACGGGCTGCGTCTAATTTGGTGTCCATTTTCTTTCTCCAGAGGCGCTGCGCCCCTGCAGATCAAAAACTATAGGCATTCTAACAGGCGGACCGTCCGCGCCGCGAAAACACGACGATAGCGACCGTCTGGTTGGCCCAGCCGTGCGACTGCAGGCAGTTCCCAACCCTCGGCATGAAATTCCCTGCTCCGGCAAAAATGTTCCCTGCTGCTCGTTTAGGGATTTGCATTGCGTGCTCCCGGGCGGGCGGCCTTTTAGGTGCAACGTTCTTTGAAAGCGCCTTTCAAATTCGCGCGTTTCCCTGCAGATTACCCTGTAACCAGGGAATTTGTGCAAAGGGTACTGACCGGCGAGGCGACAGAGAAAAGGCGTGATTTTAGCCCTGGACAAGGCTCAAAATCTTTCTCTGTGGTGCGGAATTTGTCGCTGATGGGCGCAGAAATGCGCCATTCCCAGAAAAACTGGGGAGCGGCTCTCTGCATTTTGAGACTGGCTGGCGGAGCGGGAGGGATTCGAACCCTCGATACGCTTTTGACGTATACTCACTTTCCAGGCGAGCGCCTTCGACCACTCGGCCACCGCTCCGCATTGCCGGAAGCGCTCGCCCCTAGAGAAGCACGACCGCCCGCGCAAGCGCTTGCCCTGATGGGTACGGCTGTGGCAGCTTCGCGAAATGCCGATCCTCCTCCCGCTCGCCGCCGCGTTCTTCGCGCAAAGCGCCACGCCCGCCAAGCCGGCGGTCAAGCCGCCGTTGTCGCCCGGCGAGATCGCCAATGCCGCGCCGGCCTCGGCATGGCGGACGATCGCGGACGACGACATCCTGGTGTTCACGCTGGCCAACGGCCGCAAGGTGATTGTGCAGCTCGCGCCCACCTTCGCACCGCGCCATGTCGAGCGGATGCGGACGCTCGCCAACGCCAAATGGTGGGACGCGACCAGCGTTTATCGCGTCCAAGACAATTACGTCGCGCAATGGGGCGACGTGAGCGAGAAGAAGAAGCTGCCCGCGGGCGTCGCGGACAACGGCCCCGCCGAATATGCACGCACCGGCGGGCTGCCGACCGTGCGGATGACGCGGCCCGACAGCTTCGCCACGATCGCCGGGTTCGACGCCGCGGGCTGGCCGGTCGCGTCGGACGGCAAGAAGAGTTGGCTGACGCATTGCTACGGCATGGTCGGGGTGGGGCGCGATTTGGCGCCGTCGGTCGGCAGTAGTTCCGAGCTCTATGCCGTGATCGGGCATGCCCCACGCGCGCTCGATCGCAACATCGCGCTGGTCGGGCGGGTGATCGAAGGGATCGACGCGCTGTCCTCGCTCGAACGCGGCACCGGCAAGCTCGGTTTCTACGGCGATACGCAGAAGCCGACGCCGATCGTGACGGCGCGGCTGGCGAGCGCATTGCCCGCCGCCGATCGGCCGCGGTTCGCGTATCTGATGCCGGGCTCACCCGCCTTCGCCAAATATCTGCATGCGCGCGAAAACCGGGAGCCGCCCTTCTTCGCCGTGCCCGCGGCCGGCGCCGATATATGCAACGTGCCGGTCCCGGTGCGCCGCAAGACTTAAGGCAAGCTCCCTCCCCGCATACGAATTCTTGCCATGATCGGTGCTGGCGATGCCGCATTCGCGCCCCATATCGCGCGCAAACGGCCCAGCCGATCACGTGGGAATCAAGACAATGATATCGCGGATTACACTCGCAATCGCGGCGGCTTTCGCCGTTTTCGCCGGGCAGGCTGCGTCAGCACAAGGGCCGGGCGTCGAAGGCGTGTGGAGCAACCCCAAGGGCAGCGTGCAAGTCAAGACAGGCAACTGCGGCGAGAAGCTATGCGGCGTCGTGGTTTATGCCAGCCAGAAGGCGCAGGCCGACACAAAAAAGGCCGGCGCCGCGCCGTTGATCGGCACGACGTTGCTGCGCGGCTATCGCGCGAACGGCACGGCGGAGTGGGCGGGGCAAGTATATGTCCCCGACCGCAAGGCAAGCTATTATTCGACGATCCAGCTGGTCGATGCACAGACGCTCAAGGTGTCGGGCTGCATCCTTGGCGGGCTGATCTGCAAGAGCCAGATTTGGCACCGCGTGCCGAGCGCCGGGTCGATGGCGGCGCGGTAGACGCCGCTCAGTTACCGACCCAGTCGGCGACCTCGCCGGCGACCTGATTGGCGGCCTGGTTCAGCGCCGGGCCGACCGTGGTGTAGTCGACCGGGCTGATCGGCACGCGCGCTTCGAAGCGCTTCTTTTCTACCTTGTTGCCGTCGGCGCCGCGGATCAGCGCGCCGTCGAACGTCACCACTGCCTGACCAGTCGATCCGTCGACGCCGAAGTTGCGCAATTCGCCCGACAGCCGCGCGCCGGGGTCGCTGAACGCTTGCGCACTCGACAGCACGACGCGGCCGGTCTTGGCGGCGATCGTGTCGGACATCAGCCGCGCAAACAGCCGCTGCGGCGCTTCGACCCACGCGGCGTTGGTGACATAGGCGACCTGGTCGCCGGTGGTTACCGGGATGCGCGCGACGGCCAGGCTCTGCGGAACGACCGGGACGAGGATCGTGATCGTCTTGGCGGTCGCGGAATTTTGCGTCGATCCGACCGGCAGCGTGTTGGTCGGAGTCAACGTCAACAGCGCCTTGGGCGGTTTGCCCCCGAAGCTAAGGCAGCCGGCGAGCGGCATGGCGAGGAGTAACGGGAGGTAGCGCTTCATGTCACTTGCCCTTGTAATCGGGGAGCTTGGGGCTGCCGACGATCGACCCGGCGCCGCCGCGATCGATCTTTTCGGCGACCGACGACAGCGACGCGGCCATTTCGCGCAGGTCGTGGATCAGCTGGCTCATCTCGGGAATAGTCTGTTTGGAGAAGCGTTGCAGCCCGGGCCGCGCGTCGCCGATCGCACCGTCGAGCGTGTCCATCGAGCGTTGCGCCGATGACACCGCCTTGTTGAGGTTGGCGATGGTCGGCTTGATGTCGTTGGCGAGTACGCCGTTGGTAGTCGCGGCAAGCTCGCCGATCTGCTGCGACGCGACGCCCGCTTTCTGGATCGCCACGCGGGTCTCGGCGAGCGTCGCGGCGATTTCCGGCCCGCGATCGGCCAATGCCCTGCTCAGCTTGTTGGTGTTGTCGAGAATGCCCGCGATCGACGCCTGGTTGCGGTCGCTGAGCAGGCCGGTGAGCCGCTCGGTCAAGGTCGTCAGCCGCTCGAGCAACGCCGGTGCGTTGGACAACAATGCGCCGATCCCGCCCGCTTTGGCGGGGATCACCGGCACGCCCAGAGCGCACGAACTGTTCTCGCAACTGATCAGCGGCTTACCGGTCTGCGCGCCGTCGAGCTGGACGGTCGAAGGCCCGGTAAAGCTGCCCTGAACCGCTGCGGTAGTGCCGAGCAGGACCGGCGTCTTGTCGTCGACCGACACGCGCACGCGGACGAATTCGGGCGATTTGGCGTCGAGCGCGATATCCTTGACCTGGCCGATCGGCACGCCTGAGAAATTGACCGCCGACCCCTTGGCGAGGCCATCGACCGATTGTTTGAAGAAGATGTCGTATTCGCGCTTCCCCTCCGCGCCGAAGCGCGAAATCCACACCATGAACAGCGCCAGCACCGCGAGCAGGATCAACACGACCCCGCCGACCAGCACATGGTTTGACCGCGTCTCCATCAATCAGCCCCTGCTTGTTGCGGCACGTCTTCTTGCGCTTCCTGCGTCGCGATCGCCGCGCGTCCCCGCGGTCCCTTGAAATATTCTTCGATCCACGGATGGTCCAACGCGATCAGCTCGTCGATGGTGCCGACGGCGATGACTTTCTTGTCGGCCAACACCGCGACACGGTCGCAGATCGCGTAAAGCGAGTCGAGATCGTGGGTGATCAGGAACACGGTCAGCCCCATCGTGCGCTGGAGCGATTTGGTCAGTTCGTCGAACGCGGCGGCGCCGATCGGGTCGAGCCCGGCGGTTGGCTCGTCGAGGAACAGCAGTTCGGGGTCGAGCGCGAGCGCGCGGGCGAGCCCGGCGCGCTTACGCATGCCGCCCGAGAGTTCGGCCGGATATTTGGGCCCGGCGTCGGGGGGAAGCCCGGTCATCACCACCTTGTACGACGCGATCTCGTCGAGCAGCACGGGGTCGAGCTTCGGATAGAATTCCTTGATCGGAACTTCGACATTCTCGGCGACGGTGAGCGTCGAGAACAAGGCGCCGCCCTGGAACAATATCCCCCAGCGCTTGCGGATATCGGTCGCCTCGGTCTCGTCGCGGTCGATCGTCGGCTCGCCGAAAACGGTGATCTCGCCTTCGTCGGGCGTCTGGAGGCCGATGATCGACCGCATCAACACCGACTTGCCGGTGCCGGACCCGCCGACGACGCCGATGATCTCGCCACGATACACTTCCAGGTCGAGGTCCTCGTGCACGACTTGTTCGCCGAAACTGTTCTTCAGGCCGCGCACGCTGATAATGACGTCCTTCTTCGCCGCCATCACAGCCACCCGACCCACGAGAAGAACACTGCGAAGAACGCATCGATCACGATCACCAGGAAGATGCCCTGGACCACCGCCGCGGTGGTGCGCAGGCCGACTTGCTCGGCATCGGCTTCGACCTGCATGCCCTGGAAACACCCTGCCATTGCGATGATCGCGCCGAAGACTGGCGCCTTGATCAGGCTGATATAGACGTCGCTGATCGGGACGACCTCGCGGATGCGCTGGATATAGGTGATCGGCGGGATGCCGAGCGATATCCAGCACAGCAAGCCGCCGCCGATGATCGAAATCAACGCGGCGTAAAAGCCGAGCAACGGCATCATCAATATCGTCGCCATCACGCGCGGCACGACCAGCGCCTCCATCGGCGAGACGCCGATCGTGCGCATCGCGTCGATTTCCTCGGTCAGCTTCATCGTGCCCAGCTGCGCGGCGAACGACGATCCGGAGCGCCCCGCGACCATGATCGCGGTCATCAGGACACCGAGCTCGCGCAAGCTGAGCCGGCCGACGAGATTGATCGTATAGACCTCGGCCCCGAACTGGCGGAGCTGCACGGCGCCCTGTTGTGCGATGACGATGCCGATCAGAAAACTCATCAGCCCGATGATGCCCAGCGCGGAGACGCCGACCACTTCGAAGCGCTGGACCGTCGCATTGAATCGGAACCGGCGGTACCTGACGATCGCGCCGAAGGCCATGGTGGTCGCGCCGAGAAAGCCGAGCAATCCGTAGAGCGTCTTGCCCGCCTGGATCGTCGCATCGCCGACTTCGCCGAGTACACGCTGAAAGGCGGGTACGCGCTCGCCGCGGATTCTCACCGGCTGATCGGCGGCCTGGACCTGGTCGAACAGATGTTGACCGTCCTCGCTCAACCCCTCGACCGCGGCGCCGTTCTTTTGCGCGAAGCGGTGGATCGTCCACGCGCCGATCGTGTCGATCCGATCGATCCCGGAGAGATCGAGCCGGTCGGCCTTGCCGTCGTAAGCGGCGAGTCGGTCGGGCAAGTCGCCGAGCTTGGCCAGCGACAGGCAGCCCGAAAAGCGTAGCGTGCCGGCGTCGCTATCGTCGGTAAAGGCTGCGGCGTCGCTCATTCGGGGCCGACCATGAAAGATTATGGGTGGATCGGCAATAACATGCGCGCCATGACCGCGCGATGCACCGGCTCGCGATCTACGACATGGACAAGACGATCACGTCGCGCGCGACCTGGACGCCGTTCCTCGCCAGTTATGCGCAGCGCCGGCCATGGGGCGTGTTCCCGTTGCTGGCGACCTTGGGGCCGGCGGGGCTTTACCTCGCCAAGCGGATCGACCGCGCTCGGCTGAAGGAGATGACCCAGGCGCTGGTGATGGGGCGGCGCGCGGACGTGAAGACCACGATGGCGATGGCCGAAAAATTTGCAGAGCGGATCGCGGCGCAGGATGTGCGCGCCGACGCGCGGTCGCGGATCGCCGACGACAAGGCCGCGGGGTATCGCGTGGTCCTGGCGACCGCGTCTTACGATTTCTACGTCCGGCCGATCGCGCGCGCGCTCGGGATCGACGATAGTATCGCGACGCCCTCGACCGTCGAGGGCGACCGGCTGGTCGCGCGGATCGCGGGGGAGAATTGCTACGGCGCCGCCAAGCTGCGGATGATCGAGGCCTGGATGGCGGAGCAAAAGATCGCGCGCAGCGACGCGCAGATCCGTTTCTATTCCGACCATGTCTCCGATGCGCCGACGCTCGCCTGGGCGGACGAACCGTTTGCGGTCAATCCGCACGCGGCGCTGCGTGCGTTGGCGGTGGAAAAGGGATGGGCGATCCTCGACTGGCGCTAGAGAAACACGTCGATCGTGTGGATCACCATACCGACCAGCCCGCCGACCAACGTCCCGTTGATGCGGATATATTGCAGGTCGCGGCCGACCGCGTTTTCCAGCCGCCGCGTGATCGTCTGCGCGTCCCAGCCGCGCACCGTTTCGGATACCAGGCGAACGATCGCGTCACCATAATCGGCGGCGGCGCCGACCGCGGCACGGCGCGCGAAGCGGTTGATCGTGGCGGCGAGTTCCGGATCGTCCTGCAACGTCGTCCCGAGCTGGCGCAGCGCCTCGCCGAACTTGCCCGCCATCATCGAGTCGGGATCGCGCGCGATCTTCAGCATCGCGCCGCGCATCTGTTCCCAAATGCCCTGCCACCAATCGGCCAGCGCGGGATTGTCGAGCATCTCCGCCTTGAATCCTTCGACGCGTGCCTGCATCGCCGGATCATGCTGGAGGTCGTGCGCAAGCTGCGCGAGGCCCTCGTCAGCCTTGGCGCGCAGCGGATGATCGGGTTCGGACGCCATGTCGCGGAGCAGTCCGTCGAGCCCGGCGATGATCTTGTTGGCCAGCGTTTCGTCGAGCCCGGTGAACCGCATCAGCGACCCGGCGCGCTGGTGTACCATCGCGCGGATGATCGGCTCGTTCGCTTCGAGTACCTTCGCCGACCACTTTACGATCCCGTCGAGCAACGGGACATGGCGGTTCTCCGCGATCGCGGCGGCGAGCGCGTTACCGAGCAACGGTGAGATCTCGAGCGCACGCAGCCGCTGCGCGAGCGTCGCGCGCACCATCCCGCCAAGTCGTTC
>JBDSED010000083.1:0-9374 GCA_039920225.1 Sphingomonas sp. | reverse complement strand
TCCGCGCGCGCTCGACGTTGAGGATCTTGCCGCGGATCGGCAGGATCGCCTGGAATTCGCTGTCGCGCCCCGATTTGGCGGAGCCGCCCGCCGAATCGCCCTCGACGATGAACAGCTCGGACTTGGCTGGATCGCGCTCGCGGCAATCGTGCAGCTTGCCGGGAAGACCCGTCACACCCATCACCGTCTTGCGGCTGGCGTCGCGGGCCTTGCGCGCGGCCTCGCGCGCGGCGGCGGCGTCGATCGTCTTCTGGATGATCGACCGCGCGTTCTGCGGATTCTCTTCCAGCCATTCGGCGATCTTGTCGGCGAGCAGGCTTTCGAGCGGTTGGCGCACTTCGGACGAGACCAATTTATCCTTGGTCTGCGAGCTGAACTTGGGATCGGGCAGCTTGACCGAGACGATCGCGGTGAGCCCCTCGCGCATGTCGTCGCCAGTGAGCGTCACCTTCTCCTTCTTCATCAACCCCGATTTCTCGGCATAGTTGTTGAGCGTGCGCGTCAGCGCCGAGCGGAACGCGGCCAAATGCGTACCGCCATCACGCTGCGGGATGTTGTTGGTGAAGCACAAGACGTTTTCGTAATACGAATCGTTCCATTCGAGCGCGACTTCGATGCCGATGTCGTCGCGCTGGCCGTTGACCGAAATCGGCTCCGGAAACAGCGGCGTCTTGGTACGATCGAGATATTTCACGAACGCGGCGATCCCGCCCTCGTAATACAGCTCGACGGTCTTCGGCTCTTCATGCCGCGCGTCGGTCAGGAACAGCCGCACGCCCGAATTGAGGAAAGCGAGCTCGCGATAGCGATGCTCGAGCTTCTCGAAGTCGAACTCGATGATCTTGAACGTCGCCGGGCTGGGCAGGAAGGTGACGCGCGTGCCCTTCTGGCCAGGCGCGGCCTTGCCGACCACCTTGAGCGGGGCGACCGCATCGCCGAACGCGAAGCGCATGTAATGTTCCTCGCCGTCGCGCCAGATCGTCAGGTCGAGCCATTCGGACAGCGCGTTGACCACCGACACGCCGACGCCGTGCAGCCCGCCCGACACCTTATAGGCGTTGTCGTCCGACGTATTCTCGAACTTACCGCCTGCGTGGAGCTGGGTCATGATGACCTCGGCCGCCGATACACCTTCTTCGGCATGGATGCCGGTCGGGATGCCCCGCCCGTTGTCGGTCACGCTGACCGATCCGTCGGGGTTGAGGCTGATGTCGATGCGGTCGCAATGCCCCGCCAACGCCTCGTCGATCGCATTGTCCGACACCTCGAACACCATGTGGTGGAGGCCCGATCCGTCGTCGGTATCGCCGATATACATGCCCGGCCGTTTGCGGACGGCGTCGAGGCCTTTCAGGACCTTGATGGAATCGGCGCCGTAGTCGTTGGTATTGGGGTCTTCGCTCATGCCAATCATATAGGGACGCAAGGGGTGAAACGGAAGCGAAATGGGTGCTGCGTAGTGCATTGGCAGCGCCGCGCGACGCGGCTAGATTCGCCCGAAATTACAACGGGTGACGAGCATGAAGGCGATGATTGCGATCGCACTGGTTTTAGCGGCGACGCCTGCGCTCGCCGCCGACCCGCCGATGCCGAGCTATCCCGGCGTTCCGGCCGATCTCGCCAAGGCGGCGATCCCGTTCGACCGGGCGCAGGTGAAGGCCGACCGTGCGGCGCTCGAGCAGCTGCTCGCCGACGATTATCTGCTGATCAACAGCCAGGACCAGCGCGAGTCGAAGGCGCAGTTCATCGCCGACTACACCACGCCCGGTTTCACGATGGCTCCGTTCACGATCGACGACCAAGTGGTTAAGGTCTGGGCAGACGGCGCGATCCTGGGCGGCGCGGTCACCGCGACCGGCATGTCGTACGGCAAGCCCTATTCGGTCCGCCTGCGCTTCACCGACGTCTGGGCGAAGCGCGCCGGCAAATGGCGCGTGATCTTCACCCACGTCAATCACGTCGCCGCCAAATCCTAGAATAGCAGCTTGCGTATCCCGACCCTGATCGTGCGGCCAAGTGGGTCAAGATAATCGGGCTGATAGCTGACCGGCGTGTTGCCCGCTGCGTCGCGCACGCGCTGGCGCGAATCAAACAGATTGTCGATGCTTACGACGAAGCGCGTGCCGACCAGCCACTTGTGCTTCGCGATCAGGTCGGGTCGCGTGGTCGGATCGAAGAACAGCCGCAGATTGGCGGTCGCCAAGCCGGAGAAATTGAGCGTCTGAGGATTAACCGCCGTGCCGCCGACCACGCGCGTGCCGGTCTGATAGTTCACCGACAGCCGCGCGCCGAGGCCGTTGTTCGAATAGCCCAACTGCCCTTCGAGCTCGTGGCGCGATTGGCCGCCCGATCCGATCGCGCCACCGTTGAGCAGATCGATCACCGGAACGCCGGGCGCGATCTCCACGCGGTCGACGAAGTGCCACGTATGGTAGAAGGCGAAGTTGAGCCGCCCGCCGCCGCCTGGGCCGCCACCGCCGCCGCCGCCGAAGCGACCGCCGCCGCCACCACCGCCTCTGAATCCACCGCCGCCGCGCTGTCCGCCGTCCGGCGCGCCTCCGGTGGCATTGGCAGGCGGCGGCGAACCGTCAGCTGGCGGCGGCCCGCCGGCCGGGGGAGGGTTGTTCGGCGCGCCTTGCCCGTTTTGCCTGTCGCGTCCGCGGAATCCCTGGTTGAGCGTGCCGCCGAAGACGCTTTGCGAATTGCCCAGATTGCGGAGACCGGCGAGCGCCGGACGCGGGTCCGGCCCGGTGCCCGCGCGAAACGCCTCGATCTGCTTCTGGAGCTTCGATTTCAACGGCTGCGAGAAATTGATACCCCAACGCAGCTGCGAACGCTCGGTCCGCGCGAAATTGACCGGTCGCGCGTCGATCGCGACGAGCGTGCCGTTGACGCGCGTGAAGCGACTTGGGAACGCCGCCTCGATCTGCGCGGTCGCCGCGGGGAAGCTCGCGGTTGCGTTGCGCACCGACGTGTTCACGTAGTTGGCGGTCAGCGTCAGGTCGGTCTTGTCGAGCGGCTTGATCGTCAGGCCGAGCTTGAAGCTGTGCTTGCTGTCGGCGAGCAGGAACGGATTGCCCCCCGACGTCCGCGACACGGTGACGGTCTGGCCGTTGACGAAATCGAACACGCGCACGCCGGGGGTGGTGATCACGGGATCGCCGAGCTGGCTCGCCGACGGCGCATCGGCCTCGTCGATCATCGACGCGATCACGCGCACCGCCTTGATGGGCGACCAGTTGACGCCGTAGCCGATCGTCTTGAGCGTGCCGAAGTCCGACACGCTGTCGAGCGCGAAATTGCCGTTGATCGACAGGTCGCCGAGGAAGGCCAGCACGTCCTTCGACCTGCTGGCGATCGGCACGTCGACGTTGACCTGCCCGTTGGCGACATTGCGCGTGATGCTGCCGCTCTGGTTGATGCCGAACCGCGACGAGCGGCTGTCGAGCCGCGACAGCGACCCGCCGACGCGGATGCTGGTCGAAACGTTGCCCGCCGGCAGCATGAACAGCTTGCCGTTGAACAGTGCATCGATCCCGCCGCTGTTCGAGGTCGAAAAGCCGCGGTTCGCCGCCGGCACGCCGGGTGTTGTGATGCCGGCATCGGTGAAGGTCTGGCTGTCGACGCGGTCGTAGTTGCTCGTCAGCGACCAGCGCCACGTGCCGATATCGCCATTGGCGGTGCTGCCGAGATGATAGGTGATCGCCGTATTGCGCTGGTTGATTGCCGAGGAAGGGTCGGTGACTCCAGTCGGCAGTCCCTGCAGGCCGTTCGATTCGGTGTAGGCGACGCTCCCATTGAGCGTGGTCGAAACCTTGCCGATCGGCCGCGCGTAAACCGCGCCGAGGTTGAGCGCGCGCGTGAACGGCAGCAGCGTGCGGAAATCGCGCTGGTCGGTCGTGTTGCCCGCGATCGGGGCGATATCGCGCTCGCTTTCGAGCAGTGCCGACGATTGCGTATAACCGGTATGGACGCTGAACCGCGTGTCGCGGTTGATGTTGAGGATATCGAGCGTCGCATTGGGCGTCTTGCGTCCGCCTTCGGTCGCGATCCGGTCGCCGGCCTCGACCGTCAGCGCGCGGAAACGGCGACGCAGGACGAAGTTCACGACCTTCTGGTCGGCGCGATAGCCGTATTTTAGCGCAACCTCCTCGGGCAGGATATCGACGCGCGCTATCGCCTCGGTCGGCAAGTCGCGGATTTCGGCAAAGCTCGAAATGCGGCGGCCGTTGAGCAAAACGACCGGCTGTCCGCCGCGCCCGCTCGTCGTTTGCGGGGCAAGTTCGGTCAGCAGGTCGGACACGCTGCTGACGCCGTAGGAGCGGATGTCGGCGGGGCCGAGCTGTTGCTCGGGCGGGATATCGCCGACCACGGATCCGGGCAGGTTGCGCGATCCCGTGACGATGATGTCGGGCTCGTCGCTGACGCTGGGATCATCCTGCGGGGCAGGCGCGGGCGCAGGCGCCGGCGTGGTTTGGGCGTAAAGAGCCGACGGAGCAATTCCGCTAAGCAACAGGGCGAGGCTGAACGATCGGCGCATTGTTACGTTGTTTTCCGCTACTGGTCGGGGATACGATCCTCTAAACACCAATTGTCGCAGAAATGTGCCGCGGGAGAGTTCATGCAGATCACCATCAACGGCACGGCTCATGAGATCGAGGTGGATGTCCGCACGACCTTGCTAGACCTGTGCCGCGAACATCTCGGGCTGACCGGCGCCAAGAAGGGCTGCGACCACGGCCAGTGTGGGGCGTGCACGATGCTGGTCGACGGGCGGCGGATCAATGCGTGTTTGACCTTGGCGGTAATGCACGACGGTGATGACGTGACGACGATCGAGGGATTGGGGACGCCCGATCATCTGCACCCGCTGCAAGCCGCGTTCGTCCGGCACGACGGGTTCCAGTGCGGCTATTGCACGCCGGGGCAGATCTGCTCGGCGCAGGGCATGCTCGACGAAGTCGCGCTGGGCTGGGCGAGCCATGTCAGCGACGATCTCGACCAGATCGATCTGACCGACGCCGAGATTCGCGAGCGAATGAGCGGGAATATCTGCCGCTGCTCGGCCTATCCGACGATCGTCGATGCCATCCGTGAAGTAGCGCAAGCATGAAGCCGTTCGATTTCTCGCGCGCCGACAGCGTCGACGCCGCGCTGGCCGCGGGCGCGGCGGGCGCGCGCTACATCGCCGGCGGGACCAATCTGATCGACCTGATGAAGCTCCAGGTCGAAACGCCCGAGCGGCTGGTCGATATCGGGCGGATCGGGCTCGACACGGTTGAGGAGCGTGACGGCGGCGTGCGGATCGGCGCCCTGGTGCCGAACAGCGATCTTGCCGCGCATCCGTTGATCCGAGCGCGCTATCCGATGCTGGCGCGCGCGTTGCTCGCCGGCGCATCGGCGCAACTGCGCAACAAGGCGAGCACGGGAGGCAATTTGCTCCAGCGCACGCGCTGCTATTATTTCTACGAGACCGCCGCGCGGTGCAACAAGCGCGAGCCCGGCAGCGGCTGCGACGCGATCGGCGGGTTCAACCGGATTCACGCGGTGTTGGGCGGATCGCCGAGCTGCATCGCGACGCACCCGTCGGACATGGCGGTGGCACTGCGCTCGCTCGACGCAGTGGTGGTGACCGCACGCGCTGGCGGCGAGGGGCGGCGGATCGCGCTCGGCGACCTCTATCGCCTGCCCGGCGACACTCCGGAGATCGAAACGATCCTCGAACCCGGCGAGCTGATCACCGCGATCGACCTGCCCGCGCCGCCGCCGGGCCGCCAATTCTATCGCAAGGTGCGCGACCGCGCGTCCTATGCCTTCGCGTTGGTGTCGGTCGCGGCGGTGATTGCGGTGGAGAACGGCACGATCACCTCGGCGCGGCTCGCGTTCGGCGGCCTTGCGCCGGTGCCGTGGCGCGATCCCGCGGTCGAGGCGGCTTTGGTCGGCCAGCCCGCCGGCACCGCGGCGTTCGAAGCCGCCGCCGATGCCCTGCTCGCCGACGCGCGCGGATATGGGCACAACGATTTCAAGATCGTGCTGACACGCCGAATGCTGATCGCGACGCTTCGGGATTTGACGACCTAATTCACCCGATCGAAGTGTAGCATCCATTGCACCGGGTCGACCGAGGTCAGCCGCACGCGTAATTTGTCGCCCGGCGCGACGTTCTTGGCATCGACGCGCGCCACCACGGGCAGATCGGTCAGCTGCATCCGCGCGCCGCGCTCGTCGAGGTCGGTGACCACTGCGGGGAAGATGTCGCCGACTTGCTCGCGCAACAGCACGATCTCGGCCAGATCGACCACCGCGCGCTCGACCCGTCCGGCCAGCGCGTCGGCCTTGGCCATCACCTGTGGCAACTTGGCGAAGGCATCGCTCACCGCAGCCGGCACTGGTTGCCCGTTCGCGATCGCCAGCGTCGCCATCACGACATAGCGGTCCGCAAGCCGCCGAAGCGGGGCGGTCGCATGCGCATAGGTCGCCGCCATCGCCGCGTGCCACGGTACGATACCCTCTTGATACGGCACATACGACGCCCCGCGCCCGGCGCGCCGGATCGCGAGCATGAACGCGGCTTGCTTGGGATCGGTCGCTACCAGCGTCCGTTCGAACGGTTCGAGCGCCGCCGACTCCGGCCAGTTCAATCCAAACGCTGTCGCGGTGTGGCGCAGCCGCCGGATCGCGCCGGCATCGGGTTCGGCCATCACGCGGAACAGCCCGGTATGATGCGCCTCGAGCGCGTCGGCGATCGCCATGTTGGTCGCCAGCGACATCGCCGCGTTGCGATCCTCCGACTGCGTATAGGGACGAAAGGCGAGTTCGAAACCGCCGCCCGGCACGGCATCGACCTCTTGCTGGGGCGGGTCGACCCGCGCCGCGCCGCGCGCGTCTTCGGCGGCCCCGATGCGCCGCGCGAGCTCGGCGAAACCGGGCGGCACCTCGGCGTCGGTCACGGTGTCGTAGGCGAGCTTGGCCCGGCTACGAATCACCGCGCGTTCGGCGCCGTCGAGCTTTACGGCCCCGTCTGGCGCTACGCGCACGGTGAAAACCACCGCGGGCCGCGGGCCGTCGGGCAACAGGCTCGCCGCGCCTTGGCTCAGCACCGACGGATAGAGCGGCGCCTTGCCGTCGGGGAGATAGAGCGTCTCGCCACGCGTCCACGCCTCGGTATCGATCGGCCCGCCGTCGTCGACGAACCACGCCACGTCCGCGATCGCATAGTGTAGCAGCAAATCGGCGCCCGCCGCCTCGATCGCGAACGCCTGGTCGAGGTCGGTCGAGCTCGCCGGGTCGAGCGTGACGAAGCGCGTCCCGGTGCGGTCGGTGTGCGCGGTGGGTGCGCGTTTGGCGGCTTCGTCGGCAGCAGCGAACACCGCGGGCGGGAAGCTCTCGGGCACCTTGAACTGGTCGCGGATCGCGGCCAGCCCCCGGCCCAGCGCATTGTCGGGATCGGCGATCGCCTTCATCGCGCCCCGCTATAGAGGCCATGGCCTTGCTGTCGAGCGATGCTAGAGCGGCGCGATGCGGCGGGCTTTGTTCTTGTTGGGCGTGGTATCGAGCGGCGCGGCGACCGCCCAGACTGCGCGCGACGACGACATCGTCGTGCTCGGCCGCGGGCTCGATCTGCCGCCCGGCACCCCTGCATACGGGACCATTGTGATCGACCGCGACCGGCTGACCAACGACGCGTCGGGCCGCGTCGAGGACGTGCTGAGCGACGTCGCCGGGTTCCAGCAATTCCGCCGGTCGGACAGCCGCTCCGCCAACCCGTCGGCGCAGGGCGCGACGTTGCGCGCGCTCGGCGGCAACGCGTCGAGCCGGACATTGGTGCTGCTCGACGGCGTGCCGGTCGCCGATCCGTTCTTCGGTTACATCCCGTTCAATGCGCTCGTCCCCGACCGGCTGGCGGCGATCCGGGTGATTCGCGGCGGCGGGTCGGGGCCGTTCGGCGCGGGCGCGGTGGCCGGGACGATCGAGCTGGTCAGCGCCGACCGCGGCGATTTGCCGCCGATCGCGGGCGAGGCGTTCTACGGCAGCCGTAGTTCGGGAAGCGTGTCAGCCACCGTATCGCCGACGCTGGGGCGCGGGTTCGCGACCGTGTCGGGAAAGTTCGAGCGCGGCGACGGCTTCATGACCACGCCCGCCGATCAGCGTGTCGCGGCGAGCGTGCCGGCGCGCTATCGCGACTGGTCGGCGGGGCTGCGCGGGGTGGTGCCGGTCGGCAGCGATACCGAACTTCAGGTGCGCGGGCTGGCATTCGGCGACAACCGCACGTTACGGTTCAGGGGCGCCGATTCGAGTTCCGATGGCGAGGACGTCAGCGTGCGGTTGGTGTCGCGCGGGCGCTGGCAAGTCGACGCGCTCGCTTATCTTCAGGCGCGCAATTTCACCAACAAGGTAATCAGCGCGACCACTTTCCGCCTGACGCTCGATCAGCGCAACACGCCATCGACCGGGATCGGCGGCAAGATCGAGCTACGCCCGCCGGTCGGTGGCGGACACGTGTTGCGGGTCGGCGGCGACATGCGGCTGGCTGATGGCGAATTGTTCGAGGATGCCTATAGCGCCGCCGGGCTGGTCACCGCGCGGCGCAACGCGGGTGGGCGATCGACCGTCGCGGGACTGTTCGTCGAGGACGATTGGACGATCGGGCGGCTGGTGCTGACGGGCGGCGCGCGGCTCGATCGCTGGGCAATCACCGGCGGGTTCTTCCGCGAGCGTGATGCGGCCGGTGCGCCGACCGTGACCAACGCCTTTGCGAATCGTAACGGTATCCAAACGACCTGGCGCGGCGGGTTGCTGTTTCATGCGACGCGCTGGGCCGATCTGCGCGCGGCGGCCTATGCCGGGTTCCGCTTGCCGACGCTCAACGAACTCTATCGCCCGTTCGTCGTGTTCCCGGTCACGACGCAAGCCAATGCGGCCTTGAGCCCGGAGCGGCTGCGGGGCGTAGAGATCGGGGTCGATGTGCGCCCCGCAACAGGCATGGAACTCGGCCTGACCGGTTTCTACAACCGGCTCGGCGATGCGATCGCCAACGTCACGATCGGCCCCAATGTGCGTCGTCGTGACAATGTCGATGCGATCGCAGCAGCCGGGATCGAGGCGAGTGTGGCGTGGCGGCGCGGACCGTTCGCGCTGACGGCGTCCTACGCATACAGCCACAGCCAGGTGCGCGCGCCGGGCACTGCGCTCGACCGATTCGCCCCCGCGCAAAGCCCGCGCCACGCCGCCAGCGCGACCCTGGCCTGGGCGCCAAAGTCGGGCGCCTTGCTGTCGCTGACCGCGCGCTATGTCGGCGATCAATATGAGGACGACCTTCAAACCAACATCCTCCCCGCCGCAACCACGGTCGATGCAGTGGCGCGGGTGCCGAT
>JBDSED010000082.1:0-10792 GCA_039920225.1 Sphingomonas sp. | reverse complement strand
GTTCAGGCGGCCGAGGTGCGCGCCGACGCGGATGGGCCGCTCAACCTCAATTTCTTTTGCCACCATCTTGATCCTGCTCCCGACGACAGCGCGTGGCGCAAGGTGCTCGCGCCATTCTATGCGGCGGAGGGCGTCGAGCCAACTCCACCACCGCCGCTCCGCCGGCCGTTCGATACGGCGATGGCGGAAGCGGTCGAAGCGGTGCGACCCGATATCGTCAGCTTTCACTTCGGCCTGCCCGATGCCGAATTGCTCGCACGTGTTCGAGCTGCGGGCGCGTTGGTCTTCGGCAACGCGACGACGCCCGACGAGATACGCTGGCTCGCCGATGCCGGGGTCGACGCCATCATCTTGCAAGGCCTGGAAGCCGGCGGGCATGCCGGCTGGTTCCTCGATCGCCACCGCCCGACGCCGCTCGCCGAATTGCTCCGGACCGACGTGCCGGTGCCCAAAATCGCTGCAGGCGGGATCGTCGATGCTGCAGACATTGCTGCAGCATTTTCCGCCGGCGCCAGCGCGGTGCAGATGGGCACAGCGTACCTCGCCGCGCCCGAAAGCCAGGCGAGCGCACCGCACCGCGCTTTGCTCGGCACCGCGACCGAGACGGTCTTCACGAACGTGTTATCGGGTCGCGAAGCACGCGGGTTACGCAACCGGCTGATCGACACGATCGGCCCGATCAATCCGGCCGCGCCGGCATTCCCCCATGCAACCGCTGCGCTCGCCCCGTTGCGCGCGAGCGCCGAAGCCGATGGCCGCGGCGACTATTCGCCGATGCTGGCGGGCATCTCTGCGTCCCGCGTGCGCGCCGAACCTGCGGAGGCGCTTACCCGCCGCCTCGCCGCCGAAACGCTTACCTTGCTGGAGACCGCCTGATGCCCCTCGACATCGTCCGCATCCCCGCGTTCAGCGACAATTATATCTGGCTGGTCCACGATCCCGACAGCGAGGAAACGATGGTGGTCGATCCCGGCGAGGCGACCGCGGTGCTGGCCGAGGCGGAACGGCGCGGCTGGGCGATTTCGGCGATCTGGAACACGCACTGGCACCCCGATCACACCGGCGGCAACCAGGCGATCAAGGATGCGACCGGTGCGCCCGTCATCGCACCCGCCGCCGAAGCCGCGAAGATCCCGACCGCCGACCGGCTGGTCGCGGAGGGCGATACGGTGATGCTGGGCAAGCACGTCGCGACGGTGCGGGAAACGCCCGCGCATACCGCTGGCCACATCACCTATCATTTCGCCGACGACGCCGCTTTGTTTCCCGGCGACACGCTGTTTGCGATGGGCTGCGGGCGGTTGTTCGAGGGAACCGCGGCGCAGATGCACGCCAACCTGCAGCGGCTCGCGCAACTGCCCTCCGGGACACAGGTCTATTGCGCGCACGAATACACGCTCTCGAACGCGCGCTACGCCCATGTCGCCGAGCCCGACAATGACGATATCGCCCAGCGACTTGTCGCGGTCGAACTGATGCGCGAGCAGGGCGAACCGACCGTCCCGACCACGATCGGCGAGGAGCGCGCTACCAATCCGTTCATGCGCGCATCGTCAGTCGAACAATTCGCCCAACGCCGCGCGGCAAAGGATGCTTTTTGAACGGTCCTGCGTTATAACCGCACTAACGGGGGATAAAGCGATGGAGTCGCCAATGCGTATCCTTGTTCCCACACTCGCCTTCGCTGCGCTCGCGCTGACCGGCTGCACGATGACCCCCGCCGAAACCGCGCGTGCGCAGGCGGCCGCGGCGGCCGAACGCGACGCACTTGGCCAGCAGCTTGCGGGCTTGCGCCCGACCCATACCGACGACTGCATGACCAATTTCCAGAGCTCGTCGCTCAAGGCCTATGGCTCGACCCTGGTCTATCGGGTCAGCAACAACCTGATTTACGTCAACGACACGACGGGCGGATGCGAAGCCATCGGGCGCGGCGACTATCTGGTCACCAAGTCGAATTTCGGCCGGGCGTGCCGCGGCGATATCGGCCGGACGTTCACGCCCGGATCGGACGTCCCGACCGGGAGCTGTTCGCTGGGATCGTTCACGACCTATCGCAAGTAACGTGCGGTTTGCCCTGATCCCGGCGCTGCTCGCGGGCCTCGCCGGCGCCGCTGCGCCTGCTGCACCGCGCGAGAAGGATCCGCTGGCTGGGCGCATCGCGGGTAAGCCCGCCGATTGCGTCGATCAGTCACGGCTCGGCGGGCCGGACATCGTCGACAATCGGACGATCCTCTATCGCCAATCGCTCCGCCGCATCTGGCGCAATGATCTGCCCGAGGCGTGCATTGGGTTACGCCCTAACACCACGCTGATCGTCGAAATCTACGGCAGTCAATTGTGCCGCAACGATCATTTCCGCTCGCGCGAGCCGGGATCGATCATCCCCGGCCCGTATTGCCGGCTGGGCAAGTTCACGCCCTACGATTTGCCGAACAAATAGCCTTCTAGCCCCTCCCCTTCAGGGGAGGGGTTGGGGTGGGGCAGTCACGGGAACGGTCTCTGCGAGGCATCCCCCACTCCGTCCCCTCCCCTGAAGGGGAGGGGCATATTGGTCATAGCACGAACCGGCTGAGGTCGGTGTCGCGCGCGATGCTGGCGAGCTGGCTCTCGACATAGGCCGCGTCGATCGTGAGCGACGTGCCCGCGCGATCTTCCGCTTCGAAGCTGACGTCCTCGAGCAATTTTTCCATCACCGTCTGCAACCGCCGCGCACCGATATTCTCGATCGCGCCGTTCACTTCGGCCGCGATCTTCGCGACGGCGCGGATGCCGTCGTCGGTGAAGTCGATCGTCACGCCCTCGGTGCCGATCAATGCCTTGTATTGCTCGGGCAGCGACGCCTTGGTGTCGGACAGGATCGCGACGAAATCGTCCTCGGTCAGGCCCTTCAGCTCGACGCGTATCGGGAGGCGGCCCTGGAGTTCGGGCAGCAGGTCCGACGGCTTGGCGACGTGAAAGGCGCCGCTCGCAATGAACAGGATATGGTCGGTCTTCATCGGCCCGTATTTGGTCGCGACCGTCGTGCCCTCGATCAGCGGGAGCAAGTCGCGCTGGACGCCCTCGCGGCTGACCGATCCGCCGCGCACGTCCGACACCGCGATCTTGTCGATCTCGTCGAGAAAGACGATGCCGTTGGCCTCGGCATCGGCGAGCGCCTGGCGGCTGACCTCGTCCTGATCGAGCCGCTTGTCGGCTTCCTCTTCGACCAGCTTGTCCCACGCCATCGGCACGGTCAGCTTGCGGCGCTTGAGCTGCGGCCCACCGAACCCCTTCATCATCTCGCCGAGATTGATCATCTGCGGCCCGGCGCCGGGGATGTCGAACGGCATTTGCGGCGCGGCTTCGAGTTCGATTTCGATCTCGGTCGCATCGAGCACGCCGTCGCGGAAGCGCTGCTTGAACGCCTCGCGGGTCGCGGTCGACGAATCCTTCCCCGTCAGCGCGTCGAGCAGGCGGTTCATCGCCGCTTCCTCGGCCTTGTCCTTCACCGCGGTGCGGCGGCGTTCCTTTTCGAGCCGGATCGCTTCCTCGACCAGGTCGCGCGCGATCTGTTCGACGTCGCGGCCGACATAGCCGACCTCGGTGAACTTGGTCGCCTCGACCTTGACGAACGGCGCGTCGGCCAGCTTCGCCAGCCGGCGCGAAATCTCGGTCTTGCCGCACCCGGTCGGGCCGATCATCAGGATGTTCTTGGGCGTCACTTCGTCGCGCAAATCGGCGCCGAGTTGCTGCCGCCGCCAGCGGTTACGCATCGCGACCGCGACCGCTTTCTTCGCATCGGTCTGACCGATGATGTGCGCGTCCAATGCGGCGACGATCGCCTTGGGGGTCAATGCATCGTTCATGCGTGGGGATTGGTTCCAGGGGTTCGTTACGCCCCTACGTGTGCGGCCAGCCGCGACGTTTCAAGCCGTGCAGCGAAACCCGCCGAAGAACGCGGCGTGGCGCGACAGGATGCGTGCGATGCGTTGGGGAGTCGGTTCGGCGACGGTTTCGCCCTTTTCGAAACTGCCGCCGCACAGGATGCCGTCGGCGCGCGGAAACATATAGCCCATGTCGCCCCCGACGGCGTAGCGCACCTCGGGCTGAGGCAGCAGGATCGCGAGCTGGCCGCGTACCGGGATCAGGCCGGTATCGCCGAACAGCTTGGCCGCGCCGAGCCCCGTGCAGTTGAATACCAGCCGTTCGGGCAACGCGGCAACGTCCGAAGGCGTCGCGAAATCGCGGATGACGATCTTGCCGCCGGCGATCAGCACTTCTTCCTCGAGCTTCCTCAGCAGCCGCCCGGTCTCGGTATACATCGTGTCGAAACGGATGACGTAGCCGCTATCGATCGGGAAAGGGTGGTCGCGCCGATCGACGAAATGGAAGCCGGGCATGAAACGCTGCATCGGGCGGGGATGGTCGGGCCCGTCATGCGTCTGCTGATAGGTCGGTAGCCAGCGGATACCGTAATCGTCGCCGACCATGATCTGGAACCGCCGCCAGCTATAGTCGGCAGCGCGCGCAAATTGCTCGCGCCATTCGGGGGTGACCTGGTCCTCCTCGAAATGGCCGTACGGCTCCCACTGCCCGCCGGCGATGTTCGACGTGGTCTGCGGCGGCAGCGCCTTGGTGTAGAGGGTGACGGGAAACCCCGCCTCCTGCACCAGCCGCGCGGTGGTCAGCCCCATGATTCCCGCACCGAGCACTGCGACCGGGCCGCTATGCCCGGGCAGGCCGAGATCGGCGGCGAGGCGCGACGTGCCCCAGCTCAACGTGATCCCTGCGCCGCCATGGCCGTAATTGTGCACCAGCCTTTTGTCGCCGATTGCGTCCGCGCGAACCACGAATCCGCTTGCGCGATAGGGCCGTAAGCCGGCGACGGTGCGGATCACGCGGCCGGGCGAGACGCGAACCGGCGGCAAGCATTTAGGATCAAGTGGCGCCACACCGGTGTTTGCTGGACGGATCGTTGTGCAGCCGGGCAATGCCAGTGCGGCGGCACCGATGATCTGGCGGCGGTCGAGCATCATGCCGCCACCCTAATACGTCAGGTCGCGCTGTCGAGGCTCTCCACCGTCAGCCGGTCGTTGGTGTAGACGCAGAGCTCGGCGGCGATCGCCATCGCCTTGCGGCAGACCGTCTCGGCATCCTGCTCGTAATCGACCAGCGCGCGTGCCGCGGCGAGCGCGTAATTGCCGCCCGATCCGATCGCCGCGACGCCGTTTTCGGGCTCCAGCACGTCGCCGTTGCCGGTCAGGATCAGGGTCACGTCCTTGTCGGCGACGATCATCATCGCCTCCAGGTTGCGGAGGTATTTGTCTGTGCGCCAGTCCTTGGCGAGCTCGACCGCGGCGCGCATCAACTGGCCGTTGGCGCGCTCCAGTTTAGCCTCCAGCCGCTCGAACAGCGTGAAGGCGTCGGCGGTCGCGCCGGCGAACCCGCCGATCACGCTGCCGTCGCCCAGCCGCCGCACCTTCTTCGCGTTGGGCTTCATCACGGTTTGCCCGGCAGACACCTGACCGTCGCCGATCACGATCACCTTGCCGTTGCGGCGCACCGACAGGATCGTCGTGCCGTGCCATCGAATAGTATCGCTCATGGCGCCGAATGTAGGGACCGGTTTCGCCTGCGCAACAGATGCGATATGTCGCGCCTGTCCAATCATTTCACGGCGCATCGCCGCATGATTGGGTCAAGGGGCGGGGCGCCCGGCAGCGAAGGGGAGCAATCATGGCCAGCGAATTTCCCAACGACAATCCGGGCGCGTTGCCGCCACCGCCGCCCCCTCCGCCTTCGGGAATGCCGCCGATGGCAACCAATATGATCGAGCGGATCAAGCGCATCGTCATGTCGCCAAAGACCGAGTGGCCGGCGATCGAGGCCGAGCCGATGACGCTCAACAGCATCATGGTTAGTTGGGTCCTGCCCCTGGCCGCGATCGGACCGATCGCCGGACTGATCCGCAACTTGCTGTTTCCCGTGACGCTGTTCGGCGTCAGCTACCGCGCGCCGTTGATCGGATCGATCGTACAGTCCGTTCTCGCAATCGGCCTGACGATGCTGGGCGTTTGGCTGTGGAGCTTGGTACTCGACGCGCTAGCACCCAATTTCAAGGGCACGAAAAACGCGATCGCCGCGTTGAAGCTGGTCGCCTTCTCCGCCACCGCCGCTTGGCTGTGCGGTATTTTCCAGCTTACCTGGGCGACGGCGCCGCTGGCGATCCTGGGTCTCTACAGCGTCTATCTGTTCTGGGTGGGCGTGCCGGTGATGATGAAGGTGCCCGACGACCAGCGCCCGATCTATGTCGTCGTGGCGGTCGTGGTCGGAATCGTCGTCAACTTCGTGGTTGCGGCAGTCGCGGCTGCGCTGGCGGGCATGATGTTCGCCATGACGCCAGGCGACGGCCTGACCACGCCCGGCGGCACCGTCACGATCGGCGGAACGACGATCGACACCGGCAAGCTCGAGGCCGCCGCCGCGAACATGAAGGCAGCGGGGGAGAAGATGCAGGCTGGCATGGCCAACGGCGAAGGCGCCAAGGCAGTCGATCCGGCAGCGCTGCAGAACCTGCTCCCCGCCTCGATCGCCGGCTGGAACCGCACCAGCGTCGAGAATCAAGGCGCGGGCGCGGTCGGCCTCAACGGCAGCAACGCGAGGGCGCAGTTCCAGGCCGCAGACCAGAGCTTCAGCCTGTCGGTCACCGACATGGGCGTGATGGGCAACATCGCCACGCTGGGCGGCGCGGTCAACGCGTCGTCCTCCAAACAGACCGCGACCGGATATGAGAAGACCGAGATGCAGGGCGGCAACATGGTCAGCGAAGAATGGGACAACCAGTCCAAATCGGGTAGCTACAGCGTGATGGTCGCGAGCCGGTTCGCGGTCGAGGCCAAGGGGTCGGCGCCGAGCATCGACGTGCTGAAGAATGCTGTCGGCGCGGTTAATCTGGGGCAGGTCCAGGCGCTGGCGAAATGACCGAGTCGCGCTTGAACGGGAGGCGGAGACGAATTCCGGCTAACCTCGCTCAAACTCATAGATCAAGCTGCTCTCACAACCCTATGTAATCGTTTGAAATCTCTTATTTCGTCCTCGGGAGTATGTCCCGCGTTGGGATTCAATCCGATTGACGTGACCAGAAAGATTAATAGGGTGTTAATGGGATCAAACGCGATTCGCCCCGTGAAGAGGGCGGCCCGTCGCAACTGAAGTTTTGTATTTGAAGAGGGGACTACCAATGAAGCGTATTGTTTTAGCTCTGGCGGCGTCGGTCGCCACCATCGCCCTGGCGCCTGCCGCCAGCGCGACCATCTGTATCGGCGTTTCCGTCAACGGCGGCGCCATTGCTCAGGTTGCCTGTGACGGCGGCTCGGGTTCGGTCAACTACAACACCAGCACCGGTGGCTATTTCTATAACGCCAGCGCGACGGGTTCGCCGCTGCTGACGATGCCGCAGCTGCTGACTCAGTCGGTGAACATCCAGAATCAGGGCGGCGCTAACGCCACGATTGATCTGTTCATCACGCAGACCGGCCTGGCGACGATGAACGGTAGCGGCCTGGCCAGCACGTTCACGTCGAACACCATCCTGGGTACGACTGCGACGATGCGTTCGTATTACAGCGCGACCAACGCCGACTATTCGAACGGTGTTGCCGCCGGCCAGACGCTGCTGGCGACCGGCCCGGCCTTCACCGGTGTGGGCACGGCGCAGTACAACAATCTGTTCAACGTGACCGGCCCGTGGTCGGAAACGGTTCGCTACACGCTGAACTTCACGGGCGGCAACGGCTCGAACTTCAACGGCACGGCCAATTTGACGGCGGTTCCTGAGCCCGCAACCTGGGGCCTGATGCTCCTCGGCTTCGGCGCGATGGGCGGCATGCTGCGCACGCGCAACCGCAAGGTTCGCGTCCGTTTCGCCTAACCGCGATTAGGCCAGCCCTTGGGCTGACCTTGATGGAAAAGATTGCCGCGGCGACCGAAAGGTCGTCGCGGTTTTCTTTTGGGCTGCATCAAACGATATTGTTCTGAGTATCGACAGGCGAGCGACCGGGCTGCTGCTCGCTCGCTAGACAACGCCCGGCCCGCGGTCTTGGCCCGTCAGCATTGCGGCAACCGGACCGAACGCGGGCAACCTTTTGCGAATCATATGCGGTCGGCCTGGTCGCCGTTCGAAACGTCATTGCGAAAGTTAGCGATAGATCGCCCTATTCTTAAACTTCCACCGCGACCGGTGTCACTTGTCGATGCCCTTCGCCTTCCCCCATTGCCGCGCGAGGGTGTAGCCGAGATAGCCGGTGGCGAAGAGCGCGTAGAGCGGCTCCGGTATGCCTCCCAGGTATGCGTTCATGCCCGCGGCGATGTCCTTCGCCATCTGCGGTCGTACCGCCGCGATCAGCCCCATCGGGATCGCCCACAGCAACAACGTATACATCACGTAGAGGAAGCTGGGCCGCGCGCGGCTGGTCCAGGGATCGGCCGATTGCGCTTCGGCCATGATCGCCGAGATTTGCGTGCGGGTCGCCTCCATCTCCTGGCTACCCTGCAATTCGAGCAGCTTGAGCTTCGCCTCGTCGCGCGCCTTGGGGTCGGGAATGAGCTTGTCGAGCAGCCCGGCGATCGGGCCGATAATCGCGTCGAGGATAGCCATGATCGTTCTCCTTGGTTGGATGAGAACGGATAATTTATCCTATATGGTTTTCTGTAGGAAAATGGAAAACACTTTGCAGGCGCGGGCGGGCGGGCTTAATCGAAAGCGATCCCGACCAACAGCTTGACGTTCAACCCCACGATCACGGCCGCGACCACCCAGGCCGCGACGCGCAACGCCAGCGGACTGGCGAACTCGCCCATCAACTGACGGTCCGCGGTAAAGGTCACCAACGGAATTACCGCGAACGGCAATTGCAGACTAAGGACGACCTGACTGAGCACTAGCAGGTTGGTGGTCGCACCCTCCCCGACCAGTGCAATCACCAGCGCGGCGGGAACGATCGCGATCGCGCGCGTCACGATCCGCCGCAGCCACACCGGCAACCGGATGTCGAGGAACCCTTCCATCACGATCTGCCCGGCCAGGGTGCCGGTAATCGTCGAGTTCTGGCCCGAGGCGAGCAGCGCCAGCGCGAACACTACGCTCGCCGCGCCCGCGCCCAGCATCGGCGACAGCAAGCGGTGCGCGTCTTCGATATCGGCAACGTCGGTGCGTCCCGCGACGTGGAAGGTCGCCGCCGCGAGGATCAGGATCGCGGCGTTGATCAGCAGCGCGAAGCTGAGCGCGATCACCGTGTCCATCGTCGCGAAGCGGATTGCTCCCCTCTTGTCGTCGCGCTCGATCGCGCGCGTCTGCACCACCGACGAATGGAGGTAGAGGTTGTGCGGCATCACGGTCGCACCCAGGATGCCGATCGCGATGTAGAGCATCGCCGGATTTGTCACGATCTGCGTTGTCGGGACGAACCCGCCCGCTACCGCTCCCCAATCGGGCCGCGCCAGCCACAGTTCGTAGGCGAAGCACCCCGCGATGACGATCAGCAAGGTCGCCACGAATGCCTCGAGCTTGCGGAACCCGAACCGCTGGAGCGCCAGCAAGAGCATGACGTCGAACGCCGTGATCAGGACGCCCGCGAGCAGCGGCAACCCGAACAGCAATTTGAGCGCGATCGCGGTGCCGAGCACTTCGGCCAGATCGCAGGCGATGATCGCGAGTTCGCACAGCAGCCACAAGACGGCGCTGACCGGGCGGCTGTAGCGTTGGCGGCATGCCTGGGCGAGATCGAGCCCCGCGGCGATGCCGAGCCGCGCCGACAGCGTCTGGAGCAGGATCGCCATCAGGCTCGACAGCAGGACGACCGCAAGCAACGTATAGCCGAACGCCGATCCACCGGCGAGGTCGGTCGCCCAGTTCCCCGGGTCCATATAGCCGACCGCGACCAGATAGCCCGGCCCGACGAACGCCATCAGCCGCCGCCAAAACCCGCGGCGCGGCACGGGCACGCTGGCATAGCTTTCGGAAAGCGACTTACCGAACGCGCTGCCCTGGATCGCGTCACTGGTCGGCGGTGGCGTCACGTGGTCCCCCTGATCGCGGCACATCGCCAGATACGCTCATCGGCGCCGACGGTTTCACTGCTATGCTGGGCGCCGCCGCCCCGCGTCAATCCGGCCGATGCAGCGCCTGCGCTGGCGCGCCGAGCATCGCGCGACGCAATCGGGTCGACGCGGCGTTGATCGGGCGCGGCATGCGGAGGAAATCGCCGGGCGCCATGCCGAGGAATTCGTGCGCGTCGCGAATGAAATGCGATTGATCGTGATAGCCGAGGTCGAGCACGTCGACCCAATTGGCCTGCGTATCCTCGTCCAGCCGAGTCAGCGTGCGGAGGAAACGCGCGCGGCGCAGCAACAGCTTAGGCGAGAACCCGAACGCCGAGCGCGCGAGCCGCAGAAACGCGCGCGGGTGCATGCCCAGTTCGGCCGCCGCGACATCGATGGTGATCGGCGGCGATTCGGCGAGCAAGCGGTGCATCGCCACGATCCGCGCCTCACTGCGCGCTGGGCGGCCCAGCCGCGCCAGGAAGAATTCATCCATTGCCGCGGCCGCCGCGGGGGCATCGGACGCGGCGAGAACCGCATCGGCCAAACGGTTAGCACCGGGAACGGCGTCGCCCAAAGGCACGATGCAATCGGCGAAATCTGCCGCCGGCGTGCGCACGAAGCGGCTCCAGCCGAGCGGGGTCAGTCCGGCACCGATCAGCGTCCCGCTGGTCGACCGGCTGACGCTGGCGCGGCTGGTCGGGCCGAACAG
>JBDSED010000081.1:0-30777 GCA_039920225.1 Sphingomonas sp. | reverse complement strand
TCAGGCCGTGCGCCTGGGCGACATGCTCGACGATCCGGGTCAGCCCGGCGCGCGCTTCATGATCAAGGACGGCTTGCTCAACATCGAGCGCCCCGACTCCGCCTTCGCGCTGCATATCGATCCCAATACCCGCGCAGGTGCCATCCGCACGCGCAAGGGGCCGCTACTGGCCTCGACCGATGCGCTCAACATCACCGTCAGGGGCGCCGGCGGCCACGCCGCAATGCCGCACAATTGCCTCGATCCGATCCCGGTCGCCGCCGAGATCGTAACGGCGCTGTCGGTATTCGTCGCGCGCCAGATCCCCGCGACCGATCCCGCGGTGCTGTCGATCACCAAGATCGAAGCCGGGTCCGCCTACAACATCGTGCCCGGCGAAGTGCAGATGATCGGCACGCTGCGCACACTGAGCGCCGACACGCGCGACAAAGCGCGCGCCGGGCTGACCCGGATCGTCGAGCATGTCGCCCAGGCGCACGGCCTGACCGCCGAGGTGCGGATCGACGACGGCTATCCGGTGACGATGTGCGACCCGCGCGCGGTCGATCTGATCGAGCGAGTATCCGACGGCCTTGAGGAAAACCAATGGCTGCCGATGCCCGCGCCGATCATGGGCGGCGAGGACTTCAGCTACGTGCTGCGCGACATCCCCGGCGCGATGGCGTTCATCGGCGTGGCGCCGGAAGGCAGCGATCCGTCGACCAACCCGCCGCTCCACAACACCAGGATGACGATCGAGGAATCGGTGATGGCCAAGGGTATCGCGATGCACTGCGCCTATGCCGAGCGGTTTTTGGAGAACGGGTTCGATTGAGGGTGGACGGCGGCCACCAAAAACCCGCTCGTCGCCCCGGACTTGTTCCGGGGTCCAACCCTCCCCACGCGCAAGGGCTCGCGGCACGTTGGATGCCGGAACAAGTCCGGCATGACGCTCAGGCTTGAAGCCGACCCCGTCGTCCTCGCTCGCTGGGCCGAAGCGTGGGCGATCTCGCGCGGGGCGGCGATACCGGTGCCGCGCGACGGAGGGCTGTATATTCATGTCGGCCAGCCCGAGCAGGTCGGGCGCTACATTTTCGCTAGGCTCGACCGCGAACCGATCCGCGATCTTGCCGCGCGGATCGACCGTCCGCTACTCTATCTCAAGGTCTGCGCCCCGGCGCACGCCGTCCGACCGCTGCTCCCGCCGGGTTGGGAGATCGCAACGCCGGGCTATATGATGACCGCAGCGGTCGCGGCGATGCTCGATCGTCCGCCTGAGCTGCCGGATGGGTTCGCCATCTACATCGCGCGTAATGGCGCCGTGACCTTCGCCACCATCGCCGACCCCGCGGGCGACGAAGCCGCACGCGGCCGCATCATCGCTATGGACGACCTCGTTGTGTTCGACCGCATACGAACCGCCGAAGCCCATCAGCGTCGCGGGCTCGGCAGCGCGATCATGCGCGCGCTCGCCGCCGAAGCGGACATGTGCGGTATCCGCGACGCGATGCTATGCGCTACGCCGCTCGGCCGCGCGTTGTACGAAAGCCTCGGCTGGTCGCTGCACAGCGACTACACCACGGCCTCGCTCGCCCCGTAAAACTGTGCCACGATGCGGGCATGGCTACTTCCCCACCTTCCCGCCCACTCGCCGAACTCACCATCCGCGGCATCATCCTCGGCGGGCTGATCACGGTCCTGTTCACCGCGGCGAACGTCTATCTGGGGCTCAAGGTCGGACTGACCTTTGCGACCTCGATCCCCGCGGCGGTGATCTCGATGGCGATCCTGCGGATGTTCCCCAATTCGTCGATTCTGGAGAACAACATCGTTCAGACGATTGCGAGCGCCGCGGGGACGCTAGCGGCGATTATCTTCGTCCTGCCCGGACTCATTATCGTCGGCTGGTGGCATGGCTTCCCGTTCTGGACGACGGCCGGGATCACCGCGACGGGCGGCATCCTCGGCGTGATGTTCTCCGTCCCGCTGCGCCGCGCGCTCGTCGTCGGCGGTGACTTGCCCTATCCCGAGGGACGCGCCGCCGCCGAGGTGCTGGCCATAGGTGCGGAAAGCCGCCAGGGCGCCGCGGAAAGCTCGGCGGGCTTGCGCGTGCTCGTGATCGGCAGTGTCGCGTCCGCCGGCTTTGCGATCCTGACCCAGACGAAGCTCGTGGCCGCCGAGATCGTCCGCTGGTTCCGCGTCGGCGCGGGCGCGACCGGGATCGGCGGCGGATTGTCCTTCGCCTTGCTCGGCGTTGGGCATCTGGTCGGAATCTCGGTCGGCATGGCGCAATTAGTCGGACTGATCACGGCGTACGTCATCCTCTTACCCATCCTGACCTGGGGTGTGCCGGGCGAGGCGGCGACGATCGGCGCAGGCGTGTTTCGCGCCGACGTCCGGTTCTTCGGCGCCGGCGTGATCGGCGTCGCCGCGATCTGGACCTTGCTCAAGATCGCCGGGCCGGTCATCGGCGGCATCCGATCGGCGATGGCGGCCAGCCGCGCGCGCGGCCAGGGACAAATACTCGATCTGACCGAACGCGATCTGCCGATCGGCATCGTCGCGGGAGGATCGCTGGCGATCCTCGTGCCCACCGCCTGGCTGCTGTGGACTACCATTACCGGCGGCCCGCTTGCGGGGTCCGCGTTGCTGCTGATCGCCGGCGCGCTGGTGTTCATCGTCGTCATCGGGCTGATGATCGCGGCGGTGACGGGCTATATGGCCGGCCTGATCGGCGCGTCCAACTCGCCCGTGTCGGGGATCGGCATCTTGTCGGTGCTGGCGTCGGCGCTGATGCTGGTCGGGCTGTTCGGCCGCGACCAGCCGGCCGAGACGATCCAGGCGCTGGTCGCCTATGCGTTGATCGTGACGGGCATCGTGTTCGGCGTGGCCACGATCGCCAACGACAATCTCCAGGACCTTAAGACCGGACAATTGGTGGGCGCGACGCCGTGGAAGCAGCAGGTCGCGCTGATCATCGGCGTGGTGTTCGGGTCGATCGTCGTGCCGCCGGTGCTGCAGGTCCTGTATCAGACCGCGGGCTTCGCCGGCATGCCCGGCGCCGGCCCCAACGCCCTGCCCGCGCCGCAAGCCAATCTGATCTCGTCGCTCGCGACGGGCGTGCTGGGCGGTGGGTTGAACGCGCGGATGCTGTTCTGGGGCGCGGTCGCCGGCGTGTTCTTCGTCGTGCTCGACGAGGCCTTGGGCCGGGCGAAGCGCCTGCGGCTGCCACCGCTGGCCGTCGGGATCGGCGTCTATCTCGGCATGGCGACGATCCTGCCGGTATCGATCGGCGCAATCCTCGGCTGGCTGTACGACAAATGGGCCGACAAGCGCGGCACCGGCGGCGAGTTCGCGCGTCGGATGGGCGTGCTGATCGCGACCGGCATGATCGTGGGCGAAAGCCTGTGGGGAGTGGCGTTCGCCGGGATAGTGTACGGCACCGGCAAGGACGCGCCGCTCGCGCTGCCGTTCATCACCGAGGGCTTTGAACCGGTAGCGTTGATTGCCGGCGCGCTGCTATTCGTGGGCACGACCTGGTATCTCTACGCAACGACGCGGGCGACGGTGGAGCGCACGCCGGTAACGCCCGAGACGCCCTCCGGCGAAACGTCCGCAGCATTTCGCTAGATAAAATCAGGCGTTCGCCGTCATCGAGGCGACGAGCTCTGCGATCGGCACGAATGCGAACGCGACCGAGCTGTCGGCCACGCCGTAGGGCAGGAACAGGCAATTCCCGTGGCGGATCGCGCCGCACGAATAGACCACGTTGGGCACATAGCCTTCACGGTCCTGATCGGCGGCGGCGAGGATCGGTTGCGGCGTGCGGCCGATGATCTTCGATGGGTCGGTCTTGTCGAGCAACACCGCGCCGATCGAATATTTGCGCATCGCGCCGACGCCGTGGGTCAAGAGCAGCCAGCCCTCGTCGAGCTCGATCGGCGGCCCGCAATTGCCGATCTGGACCAGCTCCCACGGGTAGTGCGGCTCAAGAATCCGCGCGCCCTCCTCCCAATGCGTCAGCCGGTCTGAATCGAGCAGGAACAGGTTCTCGCCATCCTGCCGGCCGATCGCCAAATACCGTCCGGCGACCTTACGCGGGAACAATGCAATGCCCTTGTTGCGCGCTGCCGGGCCGGTCATCGGCACTAGGTCGAACGCGCGAAAATCCTTGGTACGAAGCAGCTCCGACTGGATCTGGGAGCCGTTATAGGCCGTATACGTGCCCAGCCATTCGACTTCGCCATCGTCGTGACGGAACTGGACAAGGCGTAGGTCCTCCAGCCCCTTCGATTGCGCGTCGGTGATCGGGAAGATCACCGTCCCGGACAGCGTCGAATCGCGGTGGCGATGAACGGTCACCGGTCCTGACGGGATATGCTCCTCGTCGCTGCCATACACGTCGGCGGCGGTTGCAAACGGCGGCTCGGGCGCGAGCTTCAGCTCGTTCTTCGCGGTGATGATGCCTTCGCGGAACGCGACCGACGAGATATGGCCCTCGCCCACTGCGCGAAGCGACATCAGGATACGCATCGACCCCTTGGGCATCCCCGATTGATCGAAATGCGGCACCGCGCTGGGGTTCATCAACGCGGCCGCGGCATAGCTGTATTCGTGGCAGAAATACGCACCGATCAACTGGCGTTTCTCGTCGCCGATCTCGGCCCCGTCGAGGCCCATCATGGCTTCGATCTCGTCATAGCGCGTCATGAATACGCGGCGCGTCTGCCAATGCCGCGCTTCGAAATCCTTGAGCACAATCTCGAGTTCGCTACGCGTCTCGTGAGGCGACAGCGCCAGCACTTCGCGGACCAAGCGTTCGGTCCGTCCCGAGGACGCGCCACCGGGCGCCCAGCCGATATGGAACGGGCGCACGACCACACGCGAGGGATCGGCGTGCAGCCTCAGGCGATGCGTGAAGATATCGAGCAACGAGAAAGCCCCGCTTGTAATTTATCCAAGCGGCGCCGCGTTTCGTTGCTACGCGACGGCGCGATCCGTCCCTGCCACGGTTGTCGTTGCTTTTCCAAGTGCGGAAATCGCGCACGACGCCAGTTGCAGCGCCAAAATCGACTCCGCACCCTGATTTAGGTTCAAACCGTGGGGCATCAGTCCGTCGAAACAGCCGCCATCCTGTGCCGTCGCGAGTGGCAGATCGAGATCGTTCTGCCCCAGATACCAGCGATAGGCACGTGCGGCTTCATCGCGCCATTTGTCGTCGCCCGTCGCCTTGAACGCCGCAGCACAAGCGTCGATCGTCGCCTGCGCTTCGAGCGGTTGCTGGTCGAAGGCGAGCGGCGCCTGGTAAGGACGGCCGAAGCTTTCGGTGCCGACCGCGCGAAAGCGGCCTTCGGGACTGGTCTGGCGCTCGACGATCCAATTGAGCGTCGACAGGCCGCGTTCCAGCAAATCGTCGCGGTCCAGCGCCATACCCGCACGGATCAACCCCTCGGGCAACCGCGCGTTGTCGTATGCCAGCACGATCTCGAACCATTCCCATTCGGGGCGCCGGGCGTCTTCGAGCAACGCCAGCAGGTCGGCGGAGAAACGTTCGAGAATATTGCAGGCCAGTTGGTGCCCCGGATGCGCGCCGACGATAGCGGCCGCACCCAGCATGGCAAAGGCTTGGGCGCGCGGGCTGATCAAATCGAACGCGATGCTCGCAGTCTCGTCGAACAGGCGCAGCGCCCAATCACGATGCTTGGCGAGGCCCGCACGCTTCGCGGTGACGCCGAGCGCCCACAACGTGCGGCCGTTCGAATCTTCCGACCCCTGATCCTCGCACCAGGTCCGGTCGAAGTTCATGAAGTTGCGATACCGCCGAGCGTCGGGGTTCCAGGCATATTGGACAAACGCGGCGTACGTCGTCATCCATTTGTCGCGAACCTCAGGATCGAGATCGGGGATCGCGCTCATCAGCATCAGCGCGCGAACATTGTCGTCGATGCAATAGCCGTGGCGGCGATCAGGCACTGACAAAATGGCGTGCTGGAACATCCCCGTCGAATCGCTCATCCGCTCGACCGCGGCGATATTGGGCTGGAGCGCGGCCAGTGTCGGTGCCGATTTGATCCGGCGCGGGCGCGCCGCGACGATCGCGTCGATCGCGCCCATGCTCGCCTCGGCCAGGCGCGGCCAGATCATCGTGCGGCCACGGGCATAGGCCCGTGCCGACACTTCCGCACGATCGCCATCATCGAAGAGCAGCCGCGAGATCTCGCGGGCAAAGCCATCGACATCGCCGAAATTGACCAGCACGCCGTGGCCGTCCGCTAGGATCTCCGTAGCGTGGATGTAGGGCGTCGACACGACTGCCTTCCCCACGCCGACCGCATAGCTGAGCGTACCCGACGTGATCTGCTGCGGGTTCGTATAGGGCGTGACATAAAGATCGGCGGCTTGGAGATAGTCGAGCAGTTGATCGTGCTGGATGAAGCCGTCGATGAAGCGCACATGATCCGGGACGCCACAATCGGCGGCGAGCGCCTTCAATCGGTCACGATATGCTTCGCCCTCTCGCGCCACCAGGTTGGGATGTGTCGCGCCCAATACGACGTAGAGCGCGTCCGGATTGGCCGCGACCACTGCCGGCATCGCCGAGATGACGCTTTCGATACCCTTGTTCGGCGCGAGCAGGCCGAACGTCAAAAGCACCTTGCGGCCCTCCCAACCGAATCGTGCCTTCATCGAGTCTGGGTCGACCAGATCGCGATCGGGCACGCCGTGCGGGATCATCATAATCGCCTTGGGATTGGCGCCGTAGGTGCGCACCAGGATCTCGCGCCCGATCTCGGCCATCACGATCACCTTGGCCGCGCGCTTGAGCAATCCGTTCATAACGCGCCGCTGGTCGTCGTTGGGCTGGTCGAGAACGGTGTGAAGCGTGACGATCACCGGCACCGTGAGTCGGTCGAGCAGCGCGAGGACATGCTCGCCGGCTGGCCCGCCGAAAATGCCATATTCGTGCTGGACCCACACCGCCTGCGCCCCGCTCGCCTCGATATCGCGCGCGGCGGCGAGATACGCCATGCGATCGTCCTGCGCGATCGTGCCGGTGACGGCGGACGGATAGTCATAACCCTGCGGCCGGTCGTTCATCGCATAGACGTCAACCTGCAGATCGGAAAAGCGGTCGGTCAGCGCGGCGTAGGTGTCGGTCGTATATGTCGCAATGCCGCATTGGCGTGGCAAAAAGTTACCGATCAGGGCAATATGTCGAGTACGTGGTTGAACAAACGACGTGGCCATTTCGGACTTTCTTTGTAGCAAAAGCGGGATTTTTCCCGCGACTCACGCCTCCCTGAACGGACTAAAGGAAATATGGTTGCGTTTATGCTGCAATGCAACAAAAGAATCGTGCTGACGTGAGTTAAACGCGGGACAGAAACTATCTTGCCGCGCCTCAATCACCCCCGCCCGCGATAGCCTGGCACATCCTGCGGCGGCAGCCACAGTCCGGCGGGAGGTTCGCCCGACTGCCAGAACACGTCGATCGGGATGCCGCCGCGCGGATACCAATAACCGCCGATCCTGAGCCATTGCGGCTTCATTTCCGCGGTCAACCGCTCGCCGATCCCGACGGTGCAATCCTCGTGAAAACCGGCATGGTTGCGGAAAGCGCCGAGGAACAGCTTGAGCGACTTGGACTCGACGATGCTGTCCCCGGGCACATAATCTATCACCAGATGCGCGAAATCGGGCTGGCCGGTGACCGGGCACAGCGAGGTGAATTCGGGCGCGGTGAAGCGGACCAGATAGGGCCGCCCGGGGCGCGGATTGGGCACGTAGTCGAGCACCGCCTCTTCGGGCGAGGCAGGCAGGCTGCTCGCCTGGCCGAGATGTTTCGGGGTCATGCGCGACATTTAGGCGACTGGACGGCCAAAGCAACGAGCGCCGCGGGCTTTCCCGGCGCGGCTCGATGAGGCTAAGGTCGGCGGATGGACGCGCTGGTGACGACCGAATGGCTTGCGGGGGAGCTGGGCGCCGCCGACCTGCGCGTCGTCGATGCGACCTATTTTGGATCGGTGCCGGGCGGTCCCGGCGGCGATGCGCGCGCACAATACGAGGCAGCGCATATTCCGGGCGCCGTATTCCTCGACCTCGACACGCTCGCCGATGCCACCAGCGACTTGCCGTCAATGCTTCCCCCGCCCGATCAGTTCGCCGCGCGATTGGGGTCGTTGGGGGTCGGCGACGGCGACCGCATCATGCTCTACGACGTCTCGCATTATCACACCGCAACGCGCGCCTGGTGGATGCTGCGTGCGATGGGCGCGCGCGATGTCGCCATCCTGGATGGCGGGCTCGCCAAATGGCGCGCGGAAGGCCGCCCCGTCGCGAGCGGGACTGGGCACCCCACCACCCGCACCTTCACTGCGCGGCTCGATCCTGCTCGCCTCCGCACGCTCGACCAGATGCGGGCGAAGCTCGCCGGCGGCGGCGAACAGATGCTCGATGCCCGCTCGCCGGCGCGTTTCTCCGGTGATGAACCCGATCCCCGCCCCGGCACCGCCGCCGGCCACATTCCGGGCTCCCGCAATTTGCCTTACGGCCGGCTGCTCAACGCCGACGGCACCTGGAAGACCGGCACCGCGCTTCAGGCCGAGTTCGACGCCTCCGGCGTCGACCTCGCGCGGCCACTGGTCACAACGTGCGGCTCGGGCATCACGGCCGCGGTGCTGGCATTCGGCGCGCACTTGCTCGGCAATAACGCGGCGCTCTACGACGGCAGCTGGTCCGAATGGGGCGGCGACCCCGATACTCCCAAGGCGACAGGGGCAGCATGAGCGGCAAGGACGACGACAAGCCTGCGACCCGCGTCGTGACTGCCGGGCGGCGCGACGAGTGGACGCAAGGCGTGGTCAATACGCCGGTGTGGCGCGCCTCGACGATCCTGTACGACAACGTTGCGCACCTCCGCGAAACCGCTCGCCGCGACACGCATCACACGCTCTATTACGGTCGCCGCGGCACGCCGACGCAATGGGCGCTGGCCGACGCGCTGACCGAGCTCGAACCGGGCGCGGAAGGTACTTTCCTCTATTGTTCGGGTGTCGCCGCGGTGACCGCAGCCTTGCTGTCGGTCCTGAAGCCCGGCGACGAACTATTGTTGGCCGATTCAGCATATGACCCAACCACCAACTTCGCCGCAGGCTTCCTCAAGAAATTCGGCGTCGCGACGCGCCACTACGACCCGCTGATCGGCGCAGGGATCGCGGACGTGATCGGCGACAATACGCGCGCGATCCTGCTCGAAAGCCCCGGCAGCCTGACCTTCGAGATACAGGACGTCCCCGCGATCGTCGCGGTAGCCAAGGCGCGAGGCATCGTGACGATCCTCGACAACACCTGGGCGACGCCGTTGCTGTTCCCGGCGATCGAAAAAGGCATCGATCTCTCGATCCTTGCTTGCACTAAATATGTCGTGGGCCATTCCGATGCGATGCTCGGCTCGGTGACCGCCGGCCCCGGTTTTTTCGCGAAGTTGCGCAGCACCAGTTTGCAACTCGGCCAGGTCGCCAGCCCGGACGATAGCTGGCTGGCGGCGCGAGGGCTTCGGACGATGGCGGTTCGGCTCAAGCAGCACGAGGCGGGCGCGCTGCAGATTGCGCGCTGGCTCGCCAAAAAGCGCGAGGTTGCGACCGTTCTCCACCCCGCACTGCCGAGCTGCCCCGGCCATGAATATTTCGTCCGCGACTTCAAGGGCGCGTCGGGCCTCTTCTCGTTCGCGCTGAAGGAAGCCGACGAGGCCAGCCGCGCCGCTTTCATCGACGCATTACGACTGTTCGGCATCGGCTATAGCTGGGGCGGGTTCGAAAGCCTCGCGCTGCCGGTCGATCCCAAACGCGCGCTCGGCGTGAGCGATCATGGCGGACCACTGGTGCGGCTGCACATCGGGCTGGAAGACATCGACGACCTGATCGCCGACCTCGATCAGGGGTTCGCCGCGTTCCGGGCCACGCGCGGGTGAACGGGGCGCTCGCCTGGCTCAAGGCTCAAGGCCTCGCCATTCCAGAGGGGAGTGAGGCGGTCGAGACCGGGATCGTCGCCGCGCTGATCGTCGCCACACTCGCGGCCGGGCTGTTCGCCGGGCGCTGGCTCGGCCCGCGTGCCGGGGCGCTGTGGGCTCGGCATCTCGGCCATCATGTCGAGGGGATCGGCGACCGCGTCGGCGGGATCATCCGCCACGGTGTCGCCGCCATGCTGCTCGCGGTCCTGCTCGCGGCCGGCGACTGGCCGCCACTGGCAGCGGTATTGATCGGCTTTTTCCTTGGCGCCGCGGTCGCACGGATGGCGGTAGAGGTGTTGCGCGGGTTGCACATTCCTCGCTGGATGGCGTGGCCGGTCGCGTTCATCCTGTTCGCCGCAACCTTGAGCTACGCAGTCGGTGGGCTCGCGCCGATCCAGAACAAGCTTTCCGCGATCGGCCTGCCGATCGGCACAAAGTTCTTCTCGCTTTACGCGTTGATCATCGCGCTCCTGACGATCGTCTGCCTGTTCGCCGCGATCCGTCTCGCTAATCGCGTGATCGGCCACGCCATCTTGCGCACCGACAGCTTCGATCCGACGCAGAAGCTGCTGACTCAGAAGCTCGCTGGGATTGCGGTGATCGTCGTCGCGTTCTTCGTCGGGATCGACCTGCTCGACATCGATCTCACGACCTTCGCGGTATTTTCCGGCGCGCTCGGGCTCGCGATCGGCTTTGGGTTGCAGAAGACGATCGGCAACCTGATCGCCGGGATCATCCTGCTGCTCGACCGCTCGATCAAGCCGGGGGACGTCATCGTCGTCGCCGACAAGGAGGTCGGCTGGGTCAACAAGATCGGCGTCCGCGCGGTCAGCGTCATCACCCGCGACGGCAAGGAGCATCTGATCCCGAACGAGGATCTGATGACCAAGGAAGTCGAGAATTGGTCGTACACCGACCGCAACGTGCGCGTGCGCGTGGCGGTGACCGTCGCGTACGACTGCGACCTCAAGCTGGCGCAGGAATTGATGTTGCGCGCGGCGGCCGAAAGCCCGCGCGTGCTCGACGACCCCCAGTCGAACGTCTGGCTGACCGAATTCGGCGACAACGGCGTCAAGCACGAGATCCTGGTGTGGATCAACGACCCGCAGAGCGGGGTCGGCAACGTCAGGTCGGATGTGCTCAATCGACTCTGGGTGTTGTTCAAGGATCATGGCATCGTCATCCCTTATCCGAAGCGCGACGTTCGGATCGTCGGCGGGGTATCGCCCGACCCTTGACCCCAACTGTTGCGGGATCGCAACATCATTGCGCGCGAACGATCATCTGCGCTCGAAAAATGTTGTGCAGCGCAGCGAAGAAGGGCATCTTCATGTCGTGTCGGGCAAAAAGCTCGTCGGCTTTCAGCCGATAAAGAGGCAAGACCGATACGTGCAGGCGGGGACGAACGCTTTTTCCGGTTCGAAAGGAATCACATGCGCTTCTCCCACATCAGCCTTGGCGCGCTCGCGCTCGCCATCGCCACTCCCGCATTCGCGGACCCGAAACCGGCCGGCCCGGCCGATCCCGCCGCCGCGGTGCCGACAGCCGGCGATCCGGCAATGTCCGCCGTCGTGGAGGACACCGCGCCGCCGCCCGAGATCACCATCAATGGCGGTGCGACGTTGGTTTCCGACTATCGCTTTCGCGGAATCTCGCAAACCAACCTGCAGCCCGCGATCCAGGGATCGATCACGCTGACGCATTCGTCCGGCCTCTATGCCACGGTGTGGAGTTCCTCGACCTCCGGCTACGTCACCTTCTCGGGCACCGGCAGCCAGGAAATCGACTTGGTCGCCGGTTATAAGAAGACGGTCAGCGGCTTCACGCTGGACGCCGGTGTCCTCTATTACCTCTATCCGCGCTCGCGCGGTACCGGCGACCGCAGCAGCGCGAATTTTTTCGAGCCCTATGCCGACGTCGCCTATACGTTCGGGCCGGTCACCGCGAAGGTCACGGTGAACTATGCTTTCGAGCAAAAGGCCCTGGCGCTCGACCAAGGCCAAAGCGGGCTGCTCAAGAAGAACGACAACGTCTATCTGGCGGGCGACCTGAGCGCGTCGATCCCCAACACCCCGCTCGGTCTGTCCGCGCACCTCGGTCACACTTGGGGTCCGAGCTGGCTGTCGCTCGGCAACGAATATACCGACTGGGGCGCCGGGGCGACGCTGACGTGGAAGAATCTGGTGCTCGGCGTCAGCTATGTCGACACCGACGGCGTGTTCCTGCTCGCCAACGGCAAGAATGCCGCGCGCAGCGGCGTCGTGGTGTCGCTCGGCGTCAGCTTCTGACCCGATGAGCGGGGTGGCAGCAACCGCCCCGCTCATCGAATATCCCCGGCCGGATAAGATGTGATATTGTAACGTCGCGCCGACGCGCCTAAATGCACCGCATGGCCGCGACGATTCGCCACACTTTGACATCGCATCTGCCGCGCCTGGATCGTTTTGCGATGGGGCTGTCGGGGCTATGTGCGGTGCATTGCCTGGCCAGCGCGGTGCTCGTCGCGCTCGCCTCGACCGCTGGTGGAATGCTGCTCAACCCGATCTACCACGAAGTAGGCCTGACGATCGCGATCGTGCTCGGCGCGGTGGCGCTGGGGCGCGGCATCTTCGATCACGGCTATATGGCGCCCGCGGTGACCGGTTCGTTCGGGCTGGGCATCATGGCCGGCGCGATGCAGCTTCCGCACGGCGATGGCGGCGAAACGTTCTGGACGCTGATCGGCGTCGCGATCCTGGCGCTGGGGCACGACCTGAACAGACGGGCTGCAAACTAAGCGCGCTTGTTACTGAGGGCGGCAGCGCCTAAATCGCAGCCATGGCCGTGCACGCTCATCATCACAACGAACCCGCCGGCGCCGATCTCGCCACCGCGGCCCAGGCGACGCTCGAGAAATCGGGCGAGCAGTGGACGACGATGCGCGCGAGCATTTTCGACGCGCTGGCGAAGTTCGATAAGCCGGCCAGCGCCTATGACATCGCCGATGCCGTCTCGAAGAGCGAAGGGCGCCGCGTCGCCGCCAACAGCGTCTACCGCATCCTCGACCTGTTCGTGGCGGCGAACCTGGCGCGGCGCGTCGAAAGCTCGAACGCGTACGTCGCCAACGCGCATCCCGATTGCCTGCACGACTGCATCTTCCTGGTGTGCGATACGTGCGGCCAGACCGTCCACCTCGACGACGACAAGATCGCCGACAACGTCCGCCACGCCGCCGAAGCCGCGGGCTTCTCGCCCGTCCGCCCCGTGATCGAAGTGCGCGGCAAATGCGCGGATTGCGACTGAGCTAGTCCCGTAGCGCCTTGCCCATCCGCACGCCCGGCACCGGCACGCCGCCGTCGGACATCTTCGCGACACGCTCGATCGGTGCGTAGCCGCACGACAGATACAGCGGTTCTCCCGCCAGCGTCGCCATCAGTTCGGCTCGCTTGAACCCCGCCACACGTGCCGCCGCCTCGTTCGCCGCGAGCACCATCCGCCCGATCCCGCGCCGGACGAAGTCGGGGTGGGTGTACATCGCCCGGATCCGCGCCGGGTCGTTCACCGGATCGAGCGGCGCGGCATTGCGGAGCGCAGGATTGTGATCGCCGCCATAAAGCGTCGCGCGCCAGCTCCATCCGCCGCAGCCGACAATGACGCCCGCGTGCTCGACCACGACATAAGTGCCGTCGGCGATCAATTGCGTGTCGAGCCCCATGCTGAGTCGGCTCGCCGCGATTTCCGCGTCACTCAGATAGGGGCGCTGCAGCTCGGCGATTGCCCGGTCCATCAACGCAGCGATCACCGGGATGTCGTCGGTGGTGGCGATCCGCGTGGTGAAGGTCATTTACCGTCGAGCATCGCCACAGTCGCGGTCGCGGGCGGCGCGTCGGCCATGCTCGCCGCGATACGCTCGACCGCCTCCATCGCGCGCAGGACGTTACCGCCGGCCAGCTTGGCGATCATCTCGTCGGTCCAGCCGCGCCGCATCAGCTCTGTGAGCAGCGCCGGATAGGTATCCGCACCGTCCAGGCCCTCGGGCAAATCGCCGCCGGTGCCATCAAGGTCGCCGCCCAGGCCGACATGGTCGATGCCGGCGACTTTGACGATCCACTCGATATGGTCGGCGACTTGGCTCAACGTCACGACGGGGCGGGGATGCTCACGCTCCCACTGCGCCAGCGCCGTCTTGGCGCGGTCGGGTTGGCCGATATAAAGTCCGCCATAAGGCGGCGAATAATAGCGTCCGCGTTCGGCGTTCCGGTCGGCATCCCAGCGCCGCCGCGCTTCCGAGACGTAACCTGGCGCATAATTCACCATCACCACGCCGCCGTTTGCCGCGACCAGTTTGAGCACCTTGTCCGACACGTTGCGGGGGCTGTCGTCGACTCCCCGCGCCGATGAATGCGAGAAGATGACCGGCGCTTTCGACACGCGGATCGCGTCGATCATCGTGTCCTCGCTGACATGGCTGAGATCCACCAGCATGCCGAGCCGGTTGAGCTCGCGTACCACCGCTTCGCCGAATTTGGTCAGCCCGTCATGCTTGGGATCGTCGGTCGCCGAATCCGCCCAGTCGATCGTCTTCGAATGCGTCAGCGTCAGGTACGACGCGCCGAGCGCGCGATAGGCGCGCAGCACCGCGAAGCTGCCGTCGATCTGGCCCCCGCCCTCGACCCCGAACATGCTGGCGATCTTGCCCTGGGCGTGGATGCGGCGAACGTCGGCGGCGGTCGTGGCCTGGGCGAAGACGTTGGGATAGCGGCGAAATATATCCTTCATCAGCGCGATCTGCTCAAGCGTAGCCTTGACCTGCTCCGGGCCAGGCAGCCCCGCCGACACATAGACCGACCAGAACTGCCCGCCGACCCGGCCCGCGCGCAGCCGCGTGATGTCGGTATTATATTGCTTGGGGTCGAGCCGTGTCAGGTCCATAGTCCAGCGCGCGTCGCCGGACTTGTCGACCAGCGTTTCCGCCCAGTCGTTATGCCCGTCGATCAGCGGCGTCTTCGCCAGCACCGCGGCGACGCGCGACTGATACGATGGAGCCGCGCTGACGAGCAGCGGCGTGGTGAGGAGCAGGGCTAGGGCATGGCGCATCGGGGCAGCCTATCGGAGCCGCCCGCACGGTCAAGCCGGCTGCGGCGTCTCGACTGGCAACACCTTGTCCGGCTGCGGCGACATCTTGCGGCAGACGACCTCGAACGCGCCGTTGTCGATGCGGATTTCGTTGAACGAGGGTGGGTCGGCCCGCGTGCGTTCGGACAGCGTGCCCGCGCCGATCATGCGGACGCTGAGCCCATCGATCTTATGCTCGATGTCGAACGCGTCGTGGACATGGCCGGTGAGCACCGCGTCGGCACCTGCCTCCGCGAGCGCTTTGATCGCCTCCGCGCCCCGATGCGTCTGCGCCGATGCCCTGGTATGCGGCTCGATCAACGGGTGGTGTGCCGCGACGAAGATCAGCCGGTCCTTCGGCGCCTCGGCAATCAGCGCGAGCGTCTTGGCTAGCGCCTTGCGGCTGACATAGCCCTTCGCCCAATTGAGCCGCCACTGCGCCCGCCGTGTCGTCACCAGCGGCACGATCGTTACCCCGGGCAGGTCGAGCGGCTTTTCGATCAGGGCTTCGATCGCGTGATAGCGATGATAGGGACGGAAGAACCGGTCAACGAGATTGAAATAGGGCAAATCGTGATTGCCCACTTCCAACGTCACTGGCCGACCGAGCGACCGCAGCCATTCGAGCCCAGCCGCGAATTCGTGGCTCCGCGCGCGCATCGTCAGGTCGCCGGTCATCACCACCGCGTCGGGCTGTTCGGCGGCGACCAGCGCATCGAACCAGGCCACCGCCGCCTTGTCCTCGCGGCCAAAATGGACATCGCTGACGTGGAACAGGCGGATCATATTGGCGCCTTGGTTGCGATAAACTGCTCGGCGGTGCGGCCGGCGGTGATTGCCGTGGCCGGGTCCAGCGTGACCGGCTCGCCATCGAACAGCGCCAGCACCGGGCGGCGCTCGGCGATGGTGAGGCGGGGGGCGTGGATTTCGGTCACGGCATGGGCAGCAACCCAGTCGCCGGTGATCAGGTTCCAGCCGAGATCGGCGACCGACCGGAAATCGCGCGCGTCGATCGCCATGATCGCCAAGCCGTCCTCATCCGCGCGGACATAGGCAGCCTGCGCCCGGGCGGGGAAACCCGGCGCTCCGGCAAGACGAATACCCTTGCCGAACGTGCGCCGCCAAGCGGTCCGCACCGCAGGCCACAAATCGGCGAGCTTGCGTTCGCGGATGCTCTCGCGGGCGCGAAACCAGTTGGCGGCCGGGCCGACGATCAGCCCGACCAGCGCGCGGTGCTTGCCGGCCTCGACGAACGGCAACGGGATCAGATGCTCGTTATCGTGCGCGGCGAGGATAATCGCCGCCGGGTCGGCATCACCGTGGAGCGATTTGGCAAGCATGTTCATCGTGCCCCCAGGCAGAACCAGGATAGCGCCGTCCCATTCGGCAAGCGCGCGCACCGCAGCGTTAATCGTCCCATCGCCTGCAAACAGCACGACGGTGTCGACGTCCGCCTTGGCGAGCGCGCCGGGCGTCGGAAGCTCGGCGGCGGGAAAGTCAGTCCGCCCGGCGAGCGTCAGCCCTCGCTCGACGAAGATCGCCAGGATCGCCTCGGCCTTGGCCGCATCGGACGATCCCGAATGCGGGTTGGTGATGAACCACAATCGTTGCATGCCCGTCCCAACGCGCCGGGACGCGCTTTCGATCAATCGGGCACATCCATCGTCACGTGCGTGCCGGTTTTATCGCTGTCGGTCGTCAGCGTGCCGCCCGCCTGATGCGCAAACGCCTCGATCAGCCGCTGACCAAGCCCGCCATCCTTGCGCGCGGGCCGTGGCCCCGGCGGCATGCCGACGCCATCATCCGCCACGGTCAGCCGCCAGCCGCCCTCAGGCCGGCGCTTCCACGACACCGCGATCCTGCCGCGCTCGCGCCCCTCGAAAGCGTGCTTGGCGGCGTTCGTCACCAACTCGTTGACGATCAGCCCGATCGACACCGCGTGATCGCGCTGGATCGGCGCGGAATCGACGTCGCAGTCGAGTGTCACGCCGCCGCGCAGCAACAACGCATCGGCCAGCGTCGCGCACAGATCCTCGAGATATTCCTTGACGTTGACCTCGCTGCCGCGGCCGTCGCGATAAAGGTGGCGGTGCGCTCGCGCGATGCTGTCGACGCGCATCATTGCGGCGCCCAGCGCTTCGCCGGCTTCGGTGTCGCCAGCGCGGCGGCGCTGGATATCGAGCATGCTCGCAACGATCGCGAAATTGTTCTTCACGCGATGCTCGAATTCGACCAGCATCAGGTCGCGGGCGGCAATCTGCCGGTCACGCTCCAATGTCGCGCGATACACGGAGCGGCGGAATGTCTCGGCCAGCACGATCGTCAACAACGCCGCTACCGCCACCGCGATTACCGCCAGCCGCGGATTGACGACTGGCCGGGCGGCCATCGGGAGATAGATGATGAAAAAGGTATAACAGACCGAGATCGCGGCGGTCATCGCGCCAGACGGCCAACGCGCGAACAACGTCGCCATCATAGTCGCCGGAAAGATAAGGGCAAACACTGCCGACCCAGATGCGATCATGTTAACCGCGGCGCGAATAAGCTCGACCCACGCCGCGCACAGCAACGCTACGCCCAACTGGGTCACCCAGCGCGGCACCGTCGGCGAGAGCCGGTCTGGAAGATCGAGTTCGCCAAGCCTGGCCATGACCGAACTCGGCATCGTTACGCCTCCGAATGTCAACCCGATCCGGATCTAACCCAATCCCGATCAGTCAAAAAGGTAGCGCACGTCCGGACCGTCCGGCAAGGTCGGTGACGTAGTGCCACGCCACGCGTCCCGACCGGCCGCCGCGCCGCGTCGCCCAGCCGACCGCTTCTTCAGGGTCGAACGGCAGGTCGAACCGTGCAGCATAGGCGTGGACGATCGCCAGATAGCCGTCCTGGTCGAGCACGTGGAAACCCAGGCTGAGCCCGAACCGGTCGGCCAGCGCGAGATGATCGTCGACCGCGTCGCGCAGATTGATCGCGCTTTCCTGCTCGGCGATGTCGCGCGGGATCAGGTGGCGGCGGTTCGACGTCACCACCAGCCGCGCATTGGCGGGCCGCGCTTCCGCTCCACCCTGGAGCAACGAACGAAGCGCGCGGGCGTCGCTGGCCGCATCGAAACCAAGATCGTCCAGGAATAGAACGAAGGCACGCGGCAAGCCGTCGATCCGGTCGAATAGCATGCGCAGTCCGCTCATCAGGGCGACCTCGACCAAGGCGATCGGCGCACCCTCCGCCTGGATCGCGGCGACGGCGCTCTTCACCAGCGCCGATTTGCCGGAGCCGCGCGCACCCCAGAGTAGCACATCCTGCGCGGCATGCCCCGCTGCCAGTCTGCGAAAATCCTCGACCAACGATGCTTTCTGCGCCTCGACCCCGAGCAGCAAATCAAGCGGCAAGGGATCGAACGCCGGCGCGGCGGCCAGCCCACCGTTACGCCAGACATAGGCCGGATGCGCCAGCGGATCGGCATCGGCGGGCGCCGGTGGCGCGATCCGCTCCAGCGCGGCGGCGATGCGGTCGAGCGGGTCGGTCATCGCGCCCGCGTTACACTCAGCCAAGCGTCTTGAGCAACGCCTGGGCCGGTGCGCGGTCAGAGAAGCGCTGATCGCTCAGCGCAAGCGCGATCTGCGCCTTGGCCTCGGCATTGCGGCCGAGATCGGCATAGGCCTGCGCCAGATGCCAACGCACGTCGGGCTGGCGCGGCGCTAGCAGCGCCGCCTTTTCCAGAAGGTCCTTCGCCCTGGCGCTATCGCCGGCCGCGTAGAACGCCCAGCCATAGGCATCCGCCGCCGCCGGGCTCATCGGCGCGATTTCATACGCCGCCGCGCCAAAGCCAAGCGCGTCGTCGAAATTTTCCGCGCCGATATTGGCGTAGGTCAGCTCGGCGAGCAGGCCGGCATCTCGAGATCCCACGCGCGAGCGCAAATCCTCGAGCGTGCCGATCGCGCCGTCCCAATCGCCCGCCGCGATCTGCCAATGCGCGGCAAGGCGCAGCGCGGGGACGTTCTCGGGATGCTGACCGAGGAACAGTGCGAGCACGCGCGACGCGTCCGGCCGCCGCCCGGCATGGTCGAGCACATCGACCATCCGCAGCATCGTCGCTTCGTCGAACTTGATGTTGCCGGCCCGGGCGTAGGCGGCAGCGGCATCGCCGAACCGCCCCATCGTCATGAACGTATCGCCGACCAGCAGGTGGGCCGCCGGGGCCCCGGGACTGGCCGCTGCCAGCGCCTTCGCGCGGTCGAGCGCTTTGCCCGCCTGCCCCGTGTCGATCAGCCCCCGAATCATCCCGACCATCGCTATCGGATTGCCGGGGTCGTTGTTTGCGGCGTTGGCCAAGACGGCAAGGCCGTCGTCGCTACCGAACGGCATCGCCGTATCGGCTCCGGGCCAAGCCGAGCGGTCGAGATATTTCGCCGCCCAGTCGCGTTCGCCACTGGCCTCGAACGCGCGTCCCACCAGCGCCAGCGTGTAGCTGTCGGCATCGCCGCGCAGCGCGATCGGGCGCAAAACGTCGAGCGCGCCCTTGGCATCACCCGAACGCAGCAAGGCGGCGCCGAGGAGCCGCCGCGCGGTCACGTTCATCGGCTGCCGCCCGACCAATTCGCGCCACTTCTCGATCGCCTGTTCGTAGGCGCCGGTCTGATAATCGAGCGTGCCGCCAAGCAGCAGAACGCCGGGTTGATCGTCGATCGCGCCGCCGGTCCGCTGCATAAGGCTGCGCGCGAGGTCGTAATTCTGCGCACGCGCGGCCAGCACGGCCTGCAGGTAGAGCGCCTGCGGACTGCCCGGCCGTGCCGCCAGCGCGCGCCGCGTCGCGTCAAGCATGTCGTTGTAGCGGCCCATGTCGCCCAGCGTCGCGGCATATTCGATCAGTGCGGGGAAATAATAGGCGTCGCGCTTCAACGCGCCTTCGAACCATGGCACTGCTGCGGTGAGGCCGTATTGCTCGCGCATCAACTCGCCGCGCAGCGTCAGCGCCTCTAGGTTGGCCGGATCGAGCGACACTGCGCGCTGCGCGTTGGCGGTGGCGCCCGCAACGTCGCCGGCATTGTAGCGGATCCGCGCGAGGTCGGACCAGCTATAGGAATTGCCCGGATCGGCATCGAGCAGTTCGCCGAGCAACGCGATCGCATCGGGCGACTTGCGTTGCATCGCGAGTGCCTTCGCAGTGACCCGCGCGGCATAGCCGCCAAACCGCGGATCAGCCTTGGCCGCTTCGACCAGCGCGCGCTTGGCGTCGCCTTGGAGCAGCCAGGCTTCCGCGACCATCTGGTGCCCGCGCTTCATGTCGAACCCGTTCGCCGCCGCGCGACCCAGCTCGGCCTCCGCCCCCACCCCGTCGCCAAGCGCAAGGTAAGTCCGCGCGAGCATAGCGTGCGCCAGCCCCCATTTCGGGTCGGTCGCGATTGCCTTCTGCGCATAGGAACGCGCGGCGTTGAAATTACCGTCTTCGAGCAAGCCGAGGCTGAGCACCAGGTCGTGCTTGGCGGCTGCGCTGTCGGCATGCGCGGCGGTGGCGAACGACAGCGCGACGGCGCCGAGCGCGGCACTTGCCAAGGCGACCGTGGCGAAGGTCTTCATGGGGCTGATCCTAGGCATGCAGGTCATAGCTCTTGAGCAAATCGTAGAGCGTCGGGCGGCTGATCCCGAGCAGCTTGGCAGTGTTCGAGATGTTGCCTTCGGCGCGGGCGAGCGCGTGGCGGATCGCTTTGCGGTCGGCGGTTTCGCGCACCGACTTCAGGTTGATCGGCTGGGGCTCGCCCTTACCGCCCAGGTCGAGATCGGTCGCCGTTACCTGCTTGCCATCGGCCATGATCACCGCGCGCTTAATGCGGTTTTCGAGCTCACGCACGTTGCCCGGCCAGCCCCAACCGTCGATCGCCGCTAGTGCGTCGGACGACAAGCCCGATACCGGGCGGTTCATCGCCTTGGCGTAGTGGTGGAGAAAATGCTTCGCGAGCAGCGCCGCGTCGCCAGCGCGTTCGGCGAGGCTCGGGATGCGCACAACGATTTCGGCGAGGCGGTAATAGAGGTCTTCGCGGAAACGACCACTCGCGACCATCGCATCGACATCCTGATGCGTCGCGCAGACGATGCGTACATCGACCGGGATCGCCTTACGCCCGCCGATCCGCTCGATCACCCGCTCCTGCAGGAACCGCAGCAACTTGACCTGGAGCGGGAGCGGCACGTCGCCGATCTCGTCGAGGAACAGCGTGCCGCCATCGGCGAGCTCGATCTTGCCCTCGGTGGTCTTCACCGCACCGGTGAATGCGCCCTTTTCGTGCCCGAACAACTCGCTTTCGAGCAACGTCTCGGGGATCGCCGCGCAATTGATCGCGACGAATGCACCTTTACGCCCGCTGGCATTATGCAGCCCGCGCGCGAGGACTTCCTTGCCCGTGCCGCTCGCGCCGAGCAACATCACCGACACGTCCGCGCTTGCGACGCGCTCGATCATGCTCGTCACCTTTAGCATTTCGGGCGCCGCGGTGATCAGCCCGCCCAGCGCAGCGGTCGGCGACGCAGCGAGCCGGCGATTCTCCGCCTCCAGCGCATGGACGTGGAACGCGCGCGCCACGATCAGTCCGAGCGCGTCGATGTCGATCGGTTTTGCGTAGAAGTCCCACGCCCCCTCGCCGATCGCGCGCAACGCGCTTTCGCGTGCGCCGTGGCCGGAAGCGACGATGACCTTGGTATCGGGCTTGAGCCGCAAAATCTCGGCGAGTGTCGCGAAGCCCTCGCTCACACCGTCGGGATCGGGCGGCAGGCCGAGGTCGAGCGTGACCACTGCCGGTTCCTCGGCGCGCACCGCGTCGATCGCCTCGCGACGGTCGCTGGCGACGATCACCTCATAACCTTCATAAGCCCAGCGCAACTGGCGCTGCAGCCCGGCATCGTCCTCGACGATCAGCAGTTTCGGCTTGGTCATGCCGCTCGTCCCATTTGTTGCGGCGCCAGCGTCGCCGGCAGTCCGATCGTAAATTTGGTGCCCTCGCCTTCGCGGCTGATGACGTCGAGTGTGCCGCCCATCGCTTGGATGACTTGGCGTGCCTCGAACGCACCGATCCCGAACCCGCCATGCTTGGTGGACACGAACGGGCGGAACAGGTGATCGCGGACGAACGCGGCGTTCATGCCCGATCCGCGGTCGGCGACCTCGATCGAGGACCGGCTCACCGTTACGGTCACCGGTTCGCCCTCTGTGCTCGCCTCGACCGCGTTCTGGATCAGGTGGCCGAGCGCCTGTTCGAGGCGACCGGCATCGGCCATCGCCAACGCATCGCGGATTCCTGTGACGATCACCGGGTGGTTGCCGCCGCGAGCCCGCGCTACGCGCTCAGCAAGCGGCATCAACTCGACCGCCTGCGGATCGTCAGCGCGGCCCGAATGGTGCTGCGACAGCCGCGCGAGCAGGTCGTTCATCTTGCCCGCCGAATCCTGCAGCGTCGCTATCATGTCGGCGCGGAATTCGGGGTTGTCGGCATGGCGCTCGGCATTGCGCGCGACCAACGTCAGCTGGCTCACCAGGTTCTTCACGTCGTGCAGAATGAACGCGAAACGCCGGTTGAATTCGTCGAACCGCCGCGCGTCGGCGAGTTGTTCGTGCGCCCGCGCCTCCGCCAGATAGCTCGCGACCTGGCGCCCGGCGATGCGGAGCAGGTCGAAATCCTCCCAGTCGAGGCTGCGGTCTATCGGCGGCCGCGCGAGCAAAATCGCACCGATCAGCGTCTTGACGTGGACCAATGGGACCACCGCCCAAGCACTATGGTCATCGAGCATCCATTGCGGCACCGCGGCGAGTTCCTCGCGACTTCGGTGTCCCGAGCGGACAGTGTCGAGCTCGACGATATGGGCGCCGTCGGCAAGGAAGCTTGCCAGCCCGTCACCCGCAGCGCTGGCGGGCGGTTCGCCCTGCCATTGCCACCCCGCGCCGAGCGACAGGGCGGCGCCATCCGCCACGAGCAGTAACCCGGCGGGAGAATCTGTCAGGTCGGCCACCGCCTTGACGATGCGCGCCTCGAGCGGCGGCGCGCTTTCGCCCGGCGTCCCCAGCGTTTCGGTAAAGCGCACCCATTCGGCGCGATAGTCGTAGCGATGACGGAACAGATGCTTCGCGACCATCACGCGCAGCCACGCCTTGACGGCCGGCGATGACAGCAGCGCCAGCAATGCGGCGGCCGACCCGAACACAAACGCGGTCTGCGCCAGCCGCGCATAGCCGCCGCCGAAGGTCTGGATCGCGCTGATAACCAGCACCGTCGCCATCGCGTAGATGGTGAGCGCGACCAGGGTCAGCGATTGCCACGTGACGGTGCGTGAAACGTTGAGAGTCCAATTGCCGTTGCGGTGCACCGCGATCGCCAGCATCGGCACGATCGCAGCCATGACGATCCCGCGCGCCGCGACCAGCGTCTGCGGCCAGTCGCCGCCGAGATAGGCGGCGGTATAGAGCGTCAGGTCGGCCAGCCACATCGTCGCCAGCGCGATGACCGCCATGCGGATGCCGCCGCGCGCGGCCGGCGCGACTAGCGAATAGAGGTGATTGACCAATACCAGCGCCCCGACAGCCACCATCATCCGAAGTATCACGCGCGCCGCCGTAATCGGCCCTGCGATACTCGGCCCGACCGACGCTTGAAAAACCGCCAGCCCAACGCCTACGATCGCGACCAGCGCAACCACACCATAGATCGTAGTCACTGCGCGATCGCGGCGCGCGGTGTCGCGGCGGAGCAGCGCGAACATGAAGCCGAGCCAGCCGACGTTGCGCAGCGATTCGGCGACCCACGTCACCATGTCGCCGCTGCCGATCCCTGCCATCGCCAGCGCCCACAGCGCGGTCAGCCCGAGCGCGACGAGAAACGCGGTACGCGGCACACTGACCGCGCCGGCGCGCAGTTGCGACAGCGCCAGGACCGCGAACAACAGCGCCGCGAGTGCATGGCCCCAAAGTATGACGGTCACGGCGATCATGTTACCGCGCGCCCTCCGGCCACAGCACGACACGGATCGTCTGAAGGATGATCAGCAGGTCGAGGAACGGCGAGTAATTCTTGGCGTAATAAAGGTCGTATTCGAGCTTTTGCCCGCTGTCCTCGATCGATGCGCCATAGGGATAATTGATCTGCGCCCAGCCGGTGATCCCCGGCTTCACCATGTGGCGCTCCGCATAATAACTGAGCCGCTGCTCCAGATCCTCGACGAATTGCGGCCGTTCGGGGCGCGGCCCGACGAAGCTCATCTCACCCTTCAGGACCGACCAGCATTGCGGCAACTCGTCGATACGCACCTTACGGATGAAGCGTCCGATACGCGTAATCCGCGGGTCGTCTTTTTCGGCCCATACCGCCTTGCCGTTATTCTCGGCATCCTGGCGCATCGAGCGCAATTTGATGCAATCGAACACGACGCCGTAGAGCCCGACACGACGCTGGCGGTAGAAAGCCGGCCCCTTGCTCTCCAGCTTGATCGCGATCGCGGTGACGATGATGACCGGCGCGACCAGCACAAGCAGCACCGCGCTCGCAGCGATATCGAACAGCCGCTTGAATACCGCCGACAGCATCCGCCCCGACGAAAAGCCGTCGGAAAAGATCAGCCAGCTTGGGTTGACGCTCTGCAGATCGACGCGCCCGGTCTCGCGTTCGAGGAAGGTCGAAATTTCGTTGACGTGAACGCCGGTGGTCTTGATCCGCAGCAGGTCCTTCAGCGGCAGCGCATTGCGGCGTTCCTCCAGCGCCAGCACGACTTCACTGGCGTTCAACAGCACGACATGGTCGGCGAGATTGTAGATTGCGTCGCGCGCAATCGCCTCAGGGATGACGCGGTTCGTCTCGCTCATCGACATATAGCCGACCACGACGAACGCCGACCCCGGCTGCGCCGCCAGCGCCTTGAGCCGCGCCGCACGCGGCCCCGCGCCCATCACGACGATGCGGCGCTTAAACACGTGCCCGCCAAGCACCTTACCGAGCAGAACGCGCAATCCGACCAGAGCGGGTGCCGACAGCCCCATCGCGTAGAACAAGTTGGACCGCCAGAAGCTCACCGCTGGCGAGACGAAAAACACCACCGACAGCAGGATCACGCCCAGCGATATCGCGACGAGGATGCGTGCAGTCGCGCGCCGCAGCGATTGCAACGAGTCGGCGCCATACACGCCGACCGCGATCATCGCGATTTCGAGCGCAGCGGCGTAGACCAGCAATTGCAGCAACCGCTCGCGCATCGGCTCGACCAGGCTGCCGAGCTGATGCAGGCGCAACGAATACCCCACCTCCATCGCCGCGATCAGCAGCGCGAAGTCAAGAAACCCCAGGAACAGAACGGCATGTGGCACATAGTGCTTGAACAGCCTGATCATTCGTCATCGCCTCGTGGCCCCGCGCGGCGTGTAAGGATTTCCGACAGGGCCTCTGGGCATGTCGCAGAAATTGACAAAGGAAAGGTGAAGGCGCGGCAGGCGAGTAGCAACGCTAATCGCCGGCGCGCGCCAGCGCGGCGGCCGCCCCGGCCGGCGGGTGGGCGCAGCCGAACCAGACCGACGGCGCGGATTCACTCCGCGCCGCTTGCCCAAGTTTAATCAAACCATTTTCCTACAACCGAGCGGCCATGATATGCTCTGGATCGCGCTTTGACAGGCTGAATATTCCCATCCGCGCTGTCCGTCCGGGTTCTGGTGAAAGTTTAAAAATTACTGCGTTTATCGTAAACTTTCGCTCATCGAAATCGTATCCCGACCGCCGCATCGGCGCGATTTCACTGTCTCGGTGCGCGGCACCTTCGTCACCTTCCGTGCGTGTCAACTTTCTCAACGTTCGCCACGAAACCCCCGCCCCTATCCCGCGTTTGAGCAAATCCCGCGAACGCCCTACATACATCGAAACCCAAGCCAAGGACCTTGCATGCCGGAGCCGACGACGATCCTTCCTGTCATCCTGTCGGGGGGATCGGGGACGCGGTTATGGCCGATGTCGACGCCGGAAAAGCCCAAGCAATTGCTCGCGCTGACCGCCGACGAGACGATGCTGCAACTGACCGCTCAGCGCACCGCGGGCACGGCTTTCGGGGCGCCGATCGTGGTCGCCAATGCCCGCCACGCCGATGAGATCGAAGCGCAATTGGCGGGCATTGGCCTTTCCGATCACAAGCTGATCCTCGAGCCAGTCGCGCGCAATACCGCGCCGGCGATTGCGCTGGCAGCGCTGGCGGCGGGTGAGGACGCGACGTTGCTGGTGATGCCGTCCGACCACGTCATCGCCGATACGCCGGCGTTCCATGCCGCGATCCGGGCTGCGCTGCCGGCGGTCGAGCAGGGCTGGCTCGTGACTTTCGGGATCGACCCGCACGCGGCCGAAACCGGCTACGGCTGGATCCACGTCGGCGAAGCGATCGCGCCGCGCGTCCACCGCGTCGCCCGTTTCATCGAAAAGCCGCCCAGGGACCGCGCCGAGGCGATGCTCGCGGCCGGCGACCATGTGTGGAACGGCGGCATCTTCCTGTTCCGCGCCGACGCCTTCCTCGGCGCGCTGGCGGTGCATGCGCCCGACATGCTCCACGCCGCGCAACAGGCACTGCTGAAGGGCGACACCGAGGGCACGCGGTTTTATCCCGACGCCGACGCCTTCGCCGCCTCGCCATCAGAATCGGTCGATTACGCGGTGATGGAGAAAGCCGAGCGCGTTGCGGTGGTGCCGGTCAGCATGGGCTGGAGCGACCTCGGCAGCTGGGACGCGCTCCACGAGATCAGCGACGGCGACGACTATGGCAATGTCGTCAAGGGCGACGTGGTTGCGATCGAGACCGAGAACTGCCTGGTCCGGGCCGACGGCGTCCGCGTCGCGTTGGTCGGCGTCACCGACCTGATCGTGGTCGCCAACGGCAAGGACGTCCTGGTGATGCCGCGCGGCCGCAGCCAGGAGGTAAAGAAGCTGATCGAGGCGATGAAGGACTAGCGGCAGAGCGGCAGCGGCACAGGCTTGACGGGAGCGATGAACGCCACGCCGTCGAGCCGTTGCACGCGGTCGGTGAGTTTCGGAGGCACCTTGCCGTCGAGCAGCACGTACAAGCGAGTCGGATCGAGCCGTCCGGCGGTGAACTCGGCGTTGTCTGCGTCGATCCGCCTCCGCATCGCGATGCTCTCGCGCGCGGCATAGGTGAAACGCACGGGGCGGCAGGCGACGACTGCGCGCCAGGTTATTTCTTGCATCAATTGCAAGTCGACGAACGGTTTCGCCGGCTCGAATTCGATCGAACTCGCGCTCGACACGAGCGCAGCCCAGCGCGGGTCGGCGGTGCGGTGATAGGCGGTGGCGTCGGTCGCCTTGGCGCTGGTGCCACGCACAGCAGCCAGCATCGGCATGAGGTCGACCATTTGGACCGCCAAGGCCGCCCCGAGCAACAATGTCGCACGCGGCAACCGCATCACCGCGACGATCGCGGCAAACGCCAGCGTATAGGTCAACGGCCAGGCCAGCCGTCCAGCCGCCCGGATCGGATCGAGAGCGTCGGTCACGCCGCCGGGCAAGTGCAGCGTGAAAATTGGCGCCCCCCGCCACATCGGCTGCGGCCCGATCGCCACCAGCGCGATCAGCGCGAACGCTGGGAGCAGCCAGGGCAAACGCGCGAACACAAGGCTCTGCGTGTCGGACGTTTCATCGTCGCGCCGTGCGAACCAGGTCCACAGCGCGATAGCGACAATCATCAGCAATCCCGCCCCGAGATATTGCAGGCCCTCGAACCCGCGGCCATGGTCTTCGGCGGAGGAGGGGATCAGCGCGGAAAAGCCGGGATTGGCCGGGTTCCACCAAGCATCGAGTGCCAGGGGAAAGGCGCCATAAGTGCCCGTGGAGGTCAACTGCCCCGCGAACGCTCCATGCCACCACAGAATGGTAGCTACGCCCATCGCCACCGCGCCCGCGCCAAGTATCGCCCGCACGCGGTCAGGCCCCCGCATCATCACGCGAAGTAGCGCACTTCCCCAAAACGCCATCGCCATCAGCAACAGGTAGCTGTGAATCATCGCGGCAACGCCGAGCACCGCCGCCCACCACCACGGCCGCACCGCGCGACGTTCGTCGAGGAACACCCACAGCGCCCAGAGCACCACCCATTGCGAACAAAGACTGACATGGCCGTAGCGGTTGAACAGCGCCGGCATCGCGGCGAGCAAGGCTGTTCCGATGAATGCGGACAGGCGATCCGGCGCGAACGGGCGGACGAGCAGCCAGGCAAACGTCACTTGCAGGGCGACGCAGGCGAGCAGCCACAGCCCGAGGAACTGCAGCCCCGCGGGCACCCCCAGCGGTTTCAACAGGAGCCCGAGTAACGGAATTCCGTCGATGAACAGCAACGACAATCCCTCGGGCGCGGCGAGTAGCGGCTGATGGAGCGACGGCCATGGTCCACCAGCCTGCAGATAAGCGGACAGCCCCAGCGCGCTTTGCCCGCGATCGTCGCCGGTCAGCAGCCAGCCGACATTATGCGGATCGAGCACCGCCCAGTGCATCCACGCCCCGAACAGCGCCAGGACGAGCGCCGTCAGCGCTGCCGCGGTGGTGAGAGTCGAACGCATTCCCGCGCTATGGAGGCAATCGTACGGAAATGCGGTTAACGGCCGTCCGTCACGCGATCAGCGCCTCGACCTGGTCAAGCGTGTCCTTGAACGTGGCAACCACGGCCTGGTATGGCGCCGGCGAGGCCATATCGAGCCCGGCGCGCTTGAGAATGTCGTACGGGTAGGCCGACCCGCCCGCCTTGAGCACGCTCAGGTAATTGTCACGTTCCTTCGCCCCGCCCGTCAGGATCGATCGCGCGAAATAGGACGCGGCTGAGATGCACGTCGCATACTGATAGACATAGAAGCTGTTATAGAAGTGCGGGATATACGCCCATTCCGACGCATAGGTATCGGACACCGCGACGTTGGGACCGTGATAGCGCTTGAGCAAATCGAGATAGATCGCGCTGAACTTCTCGCCCGACAGCCCCTCGCCGGCTTCCGCCTTATCGTGCGTGGCGAGTTCGAACTCGGCGAACATCGCCTGACGGTAGAAGGTGCCACGGATCGCCTCGAGTTGCTGGCCGAGGTAGAAGATCTTCTCCTGCTTGGTCTTCGCCTTGGCGACCATGTAGGCGGCGAGCAGTTGTTCGTTGCAAGTCGAGGCGATCTCCGCGGTGAAGATCGGGTAGTCGGACTTTTCGTAGACCTGGTATTTGTTGGCGAGCAGCGTGTGCATCGCATGACCCCATTCATGGGCGTAGGTCGTCATCCCTTCATAATTCTCCCCCAAATTGAGCAGTAGATAGGGATGTACGTCGTGCGCCGCGCCGGGGTTCATGTAGGCGCCGGATTTCTTGCCGGGGCGAGGGAGCGGATCCATCCACTTCGCGGTGGTCACCTTGGCGAAGATTTCGCCATATTCGGGGCCGAGCGGTTTGACCGCTTCGATGGTGGTCGTGCGCATATCCGGCACCGTGAACTTTTTGTCGAGAGCAACCAGCGGCGGGTAGATGTCGTAATAGGCCATGTTGGGCAGGCCCAGCATCTTGCGACGTAGTTCGAAATATCGGTGGAGCTGCGGCAGGCCGTTATTGGTTTCGGCGACCAGCGAGCGATAGACAGCCTCCGGCACATTGTTGCCCGACACCGCGGCGGCGAGAGAGGTCGGATATTTGCGCGCTTTCTTTTTAAATACATCGGCCTTGACGTGGCTGAGATACGCCGCACCGAGCGCGTTCTGGAACTTCCCGTATTCGGTCCAGAACGTGTCGAAGACGAGCTTGCGGTCGGCGCGGTTGGGGGCGTCGCGGTTGAGCGTATAGGCCTGGTCGTCGAGCCGCACTTGCTTGCCGGTCGACAAGGTCACGGTCGGCCAGGGGATGTCCGAGGCGACGAGCTGCTCTCGGATTTCACTGGGGCCGGAGAACGGCGCGCCGACGCCCGCCAACAGATTCTCGCTTTCAGGGCTCAGCGTGTGGTCGGCCTGACGCAGCGTGTCGGCGAGCGCAAAGTCGAAGCGTTTTTTGAGCGTATCGTTCGATGTGACGAAGCCGTCGATCTTGCCCTTGCCGACCGCCAACAGTTCCGGGCTGGCCCATGACACGGCCTCGCCGAATGCGGTGTAGAGGTCGATCGCTTGTGCCTGTTTCTCCTGATTGGCCGAGACACGGAGGTCGGCATCGGCCTTGAGGCTGACATAGGTGTAGACTCGGCTGATCGTACGGTTGAGGTCGGACTGCGCGACCATGAACGCCGCCAGTGTATCGGCGCTTTCGCCCAGTCGCCCTTTGTATTTGGCCAGGCTGGGCACGTCGGCGAGCGCTTTCTTGCGCGCTTGGTCCCACGCCGCGTCGTTCGGATAGAGGTCGGCCAAGTCCCACTGCGCCCCGCCGCCGTCCTGCGCCCATGCCGGCAACGTTGCGACGAGCCCGGCGAGCGCGGTGGCGGCCAAGGCTTCACGGCGGGAAAGTGCTGGCATGGGAGACTCCGGGAGAGATTTGCGTAGCCGCACTTTGTCGTCACCTTGACCGAAAAGAAAGCGTGTTTTGCACAAGCAACGCACTTGACTCTATAACCTGTTATATATCACGTTATGCATTGGAGGTAAGCGATGCTCGATGACGCGGTGAAGGTCGAGGGCGCTGTGATGCTCGGTAGCCGGCTCAAGCGACTTGCTGAACGATTGCAAGCG
>JBDSED010000080.1:0-8563 GCA_039920225.1 Sphingomonas sp. | reverse complement strand
GAGCGTGTGTCACGCACCGAAGCTGCGCTGCGCGCGCGCAAGTTCAAGCTCTTTGCCGGCGCGGCGGCGGCACTGCCGGTCGCCTTCGTTGGCTTGCTCGGCGTCGAGATGCTGATGCGGGGGCTGGCGGCATGAACAAGCCGATCACCAAGCAGGGGGGCTCGCTGCTCGAACGCGCCGCCGAGGTCTACGATTTCTCGGCGCATTTCCGCGCGCCGATCATTCCCGAGGACGATCTGCCGCCGGCACCGCCAGTAGAGCCCGTTCAGCCGGTCGCCCCCCCGCCTGTCGCATCGACACCCGTTTGCCACGCGCCGCCGGTGCCGGCTCGTGAGGCAGCGATCGATCGCGACCTTCTCGCCGAAAACGGCCTGCTGGTACCTGGTGCCGCGATCGGCGTGCGGGCCGAAGAATTCCGGTTGGCCAAGCGCCAGCTGTTATTGACCGCGCAGCGGCTCGCCGGGAGCGATCCGGCCAAGGCACGCACCATACTCGTCTGCTCGCCTCAACCCGGCGATGGCAAGACCTATTGCGCGGTCAATCTCGCCATCTCGATGGCGGCGGAGCGCGACGTGCGCATCCTGCTGGTCGACGCCGATTTCGCCAAGCCCGGCGTGATGAGCCGCCTTGGCGTCGAGGATGGCCCCGGCCTGCTCGATGCGCTGGGCGATCCGTCGATCGACGTCGAAACCTGCGTCGTCGGCACCGACATTCCCAACCTCAGCCTGTTGCCCGCGGGCGCCGGCTCGACCTCCGACACCGAACTGATCGCCAGCGATCGCACGCCGGCGCTGATCGCGCGACTGCTCGCCGCCGATCCTGAGCGCGTCGTGATCTTCGATTCGCCGCCCGCGCTCGCCGCGTCGCCCGCGTCGGTGCTGGCGCTGCACGTCGGCCAGATCATGCTCGTGGTCCGCGCCGACCGCACGTCCGAAAGCGACATCCGAGAGTCGGTGCACCGGCTCGAGGGCTGCGAGAACATTCAGCTTCTTTTGAACAGCGTGACGTTTGCGCCCGGCGGCGCGCGCTTCGGCAGCTATTACGGCCAGGAGGACGGCCAATGATCGTCAAGGTGTGGGGAGCCTTGATCGCAGCGCTGCTGGCGGCGACGCCGGCGGCGGCGCAGGATCGCGACGGGGGCAAGAAACGCCGCGTCGATATCGCGCCGTATATCGAGCTCAGCCAGGTGCTGACGTGGGACTCGGTGTCGGACGACGTGCTGACCTATACGTCGGCGGCGGCGGGCGTGGACGTCGGTGTCGAGACGCAGCGCGTCTCGGTCAATATCGCCGCGCGCTACGAGCACCAGTTCACCTACGATTCGCGGTCGAGCGATTCTGATATCGTCACCGGCCTGGCCAATGCCCAGCTTCGCGTCGCGCGCGGTCTGTCGATCGAGGCGGGCGGGATCGCGACGCGGACTCGCACGGACATTCGCGGGGCGGCGCCGGCGTTCTTCGGCAACGACGACCGCAACGTCAGCAACGTATATTCGGGCTATGTCGGCCCGACGCTGGCAAGGGGCCGTGGCCCGGTGTTCATCAACGCCGCCTATCGCTTCGCCTACACCAAGGTAACCGAGCCTGGGTCCACCGGCGTCGCGCCGGGCAGCCCGCCGATCGATTACTTCGACACGTCGAAACTGCACATGGCAACGCTGTCGACCGGGTTCAAATCGGGCACGATCCTGCCCTTCGGCGTGACGCTGAGCGGTGGTTGGACTCGCGAGGATCAAGGCCAGCTCGATGGCCGGTTCGAAGGACTGTATGGCCGCGGCGACATCGTCCTGCCGCTGACCGGCACCTTCGCGGTCGAAGGCGGCGTGGGCTACGAGAAGATCACATCGAGCGCGCGCGATCCGCTGGTCGATGCAGGCGGCAATCCGGTGACCGACCGCAACGGCCGTTTTGTCACCGACCCGGCGTCGCCGCGGCGGATCGCCTATCGCACCGACGGCATCTACTGGGATGCGGGCGTGCTGTGGCGCCCGAGCCGGCGCACCACGTTGGAAGCGCGGGTTGGTCGGCGCTACGGTTCGTGGACCTATACTGGCTCGCTCAGCTACGCGCCGAGTGCGAGCGTCGGTGTCCAGATCGGGGTCTATGATCAGGTCGAGACGTTCGGCGGCCAGCTCCAGCGCGGCCTGCGCGGCCTGCCCAAGGAATTTACCCAGACGCGCGATTTGCTCGCGCAGCAGTTCAGCGGCTGCACGTTCGGCACGACCGGCGGAGGAGCTACCGGCGCGTGCCTCAATTCGGTGTTCCAGTCGGTGTCGAATGCGACCTATCGGTCGCGCGGCATCGACGGGACGATCAGCTTGTCGCGTGGCGGCACGCAAGTTGGCCTCGGCGCGGGCTATGCCAACCGTAAGCTCTACGCACCGCAAAGCCCGGGTATCGTGATCAACGGCGTGACCGACGAAAGCTATTACGCGCAGCTTTTCGCCTCGACCCAGCTCGGGCCACGCACTTCGTTCAGCGGCGATGTCTTCGCCAATTACTACGATAGCGGCTTGGCGCCGGGCATTCTCAGCGTGGGCGCGACCGGGTCGATCGCGCAAAGCTTTGGGCGGCTGGGCACGACGCTGTCGGTCGACGCCTACACGTTCAGCCAGGATGGGCAGCAAGACCAGACGCAGGCGCAAGCGACGCTCGGCGCACGGTATCAGTTCTGAGGACGGCGACGATGCACGAAGACCATTACGGATTGAGCGAACGCCCGTTCGCGCTGACGCCCGATCCGAAGTTCTGGTTCGATACGGCCACGCACAAGAAGGCGATGGCGTATCTCGGCTATGGTCTCAGCCAGGGCGAGGGATTCATCGTGATCACCGGCGATGTCGGCGCGGGGAAGACGACCTTGGTCGGCCATTTGATGGCGACGATCGACCGCGACCGGTTGCACGTGGTCAAGCTGGTCTCGACGCAGATCGAGGCCGACGATCTGCTGCGGATCGTTGCGGGCGGGCTCGGCGTCGAAAGCGCGGGGCTGACGAAGGCGCAGTTGCTCGTCGCGATCGAGCGCGGGCTACACGCCGTGGCGCGGAGCGGCCGGCGGACGCTGCTGATCGTCGATGAGGCGCAGGCGCTGCACACCAATGCGCTAGAAGAATTACGGATGTTGTCGAACTTCCAGGCCGGCGGGCATGCGCTGCTGCAGATCGTCTTGCTCGGCCAGCCCGAGTTCCGCGCGGCGCTCAATGGGTCGCAGGGGCTCGAACAGCTTCGTCAGCGAGTCATTGCGGTCCACCACCTCGATCCGATGGAGCGGGAGGAGGTCGAGCCGTACATGGCGCATCGCCTGTCGCTCGCCGGGTGGCGGGGGCGGCCCGATTTTACTCCCGACGCGATCGGTGCGCTGTATCGCGGGTCGGACGGCGTGCCGCGCCGGCTCAACCAACTCGCCGCGCGCGTGATGTTGCAAGGCGCGATCGAACAACTCGAGGTGATCGACGGCAAGACAGTCGATCTGGTCGCCGCCGACATCAGCGGCGACATGCCGGTCGTCCACTCGCTCGCGCCCCTGCCGGCGCCTACCAAGCAGCCGCAGGCCGAACCGTTGCCGATGTCGCGGCCGGTCAGCGACGTCGTCAGCATCGCGCCCGACCGATTCGCCGCGATCGAGGCGCGTCTGGAGGAACAGGATGCGGCGCTTCGTCGCGTGCTGGCGCTGCTGGTCGATTGGGTGGAGAGCACCGACTTGATGCGCAGCGGCCGCGCGGCCTGACATCGCGCACGGAGACCCATCATGCTGAACGGCCTGTCGGTCGACGTCGAGGAATGGTTTCAGGTCGGCGCGTTCGAGCGCGTGATCAAGAAGGCCGACTGGGACGGGCTGGAAGGCCGCGTCGATTATAACACAGGCAAGGTGCTCGACCTGTTCGCCGAGAGCGGGGTCAAGGCGACCTTTTTCACGCTCGGCTGGGTGGCGGCGCGTCACCCCAAGCTGATCCGCCGCATCGCCGATGAAGGGCACGAGGTGGCGAGCCACGGCTGGGACCATGACCGCGTGTTCATGTTGGATGCCGTGAGATTCCGAGCGGACCTGGCGCACGCCAAGGCCGCGCTGGAGGACGCGTCGGGGCAGAAGATCACTGGATATCGCGCACCAAGCTTTTCGATCGACCAGCGCACGCCATGGGCGCATCAGGTATTGGCCGATGAGGGCTATCGCTATTCGTCCAGCGTCGCACCAATCGCGCATGACCATTACGGTTGGGCCGACGCGCCGAAACAAGCGTATCGTCCGGTGGCTGGGTCGGATTTGATCGAACTGCCGATCAGCCTCGCCAGCTTCGGCGGCAAGAAGATCGTAACCGGCGGCGGCTTTTTCCGACTGTTGCCCGGCGCAATCACTTACAAGGCGATCGATCGCGCTAACCGCGCGGATCGCCCGGCGGTGTTTTACTTCCACCCGTGGGACATGGATCCCGGTCAGCCGCGCGTCGCGAATGCGCCGCTTCGCTCGAAACTGCGGCATTATCCGCGGCTCGGCGCGATGGCGGGGAAGCTGCGGACGTTGGTCGGGCGTCACGAATGGGGCCGAGTGGATGCGGTAATCGAACGCGAAGCGGTGCGGCTGTCATGACGGTGCAGCCATCGACGCTCGTCGCGATTACCCCGGCAAACCTGAACGACGCGACCGAGCGTACGCGGATCGACGACTACGTCCGCCGGCATCCCGACGCGACACCATTCCAACTGTCCGGCTGGAACGTCGCGGTGGCGCGCGCGTGCGGCCAGATCGCGCATTGCCTGATCGCGCAGACTGCCGATGGCGAAATCGTCGGCGTGCTGCCGCTCACCGAAATCCGCTCGGCGTTGTTCGGGAAGGCGCTGGTGTCGACCGGGTTCGCGGTCGATGGCGGTATCCTGACGCGCCGCGATGCGGTGGCTGAAGCCTTGGCGGCATCGGCCTGGGCGCTGGCCGAAAAGCTCGGTTGCCCCAGCCTCGAACTGCGCGGCGGGCCGGCGCCGGGCAAGGACTGGATCGTCGACGACACGACCTATCTCGGCTTTTCGCGCGACCTGGCGGCCGACGACGAGGCGCAACTGCTCGCAATTCCGCGCAAACAGCGCGCCGAAGTGCGCAAATCGCTCGACGGCGAACTCCAGGTAACGATCGGCAATCGGCCGAAGGATCTGGCGATGCACTATGCGGTGTTTTCGGAAAGCGTGCGCAACCTCGGCACGCCGGTTTTCCCCGCCAAGCTGTTCCGCGAAATCGCGAAGGAACTCGGCGATCGTGCCGACGTTGTCACCGTCTCGCATCGCGGTACGCCGCATGCGAGCGTGTTCAGCCTGTACCTCAACGGCACCGTCTATCCGTTCTGGGGCGGCGGCACGCGCGAGGCGCGGGCGCTCAAGGCCAACGACCGGCTCTATTACGAACTGATGCGGCATGCGCGGCCCAACAAGGGCTGCACGCGCTACGATTTCGGGCGCTCGAAAGCGGGCACGGGCGTCGCCGCGTTCAAGAAGAATTGGGGCTTCGAGGGCGTGCCCTTGCGCTACGCCAAGCGCGTCGCGCCGGGCGAGACGCCGCGCGAGATGAACCCGATGAGCCCCAAATACCGGTTGCAAGTCGCGGTGTGGAAGCGCCTGCCGCTTTGGCTCGCCAACACGATGGGGCCGGTGATCGCCAAAGGCCTAGGCTGATGGGTGATGTGCTGTTTCTCGCGCACCGCTCGCCATCCCCGCCGGACCGGGGAGACAAGATTCGGGCGTATAACGTGCTCAAGTATTTGGCCGAGCGGAAGCGTGTGCATTTGCTTACCTTCGCCGACGACCGGCGCGACATGGACGATGGCGGCCTGGCGTCGCTGACCGCGAGCCGACGCATCTTGTGGCGCGGCAAGTCGCGCGTCATCGCGATGCTGGAGGCGCTGGCGCAGGGGCGCCCGGCGTCGCTGACTGCGTTCGACGACAAGGTGATGCACGCGGCCGTCGCGGACGTGCTGGCGCGCGAGGAGATCGACACGATCTACGTTTTTTCGGGGCAGATGGCGCAATATGTGCCCGCCGACACCAAGGCGCGCGTCATCATGGATTTCTGCGACATGGATTCGCTGAAGTTCGCCGATTACGCGAAGGACGCACACGGTCCGATGCGCTGGCTGATGACGCGCGAGGCCGACACGTTGCAGGCGTTCGAGAAGGTCACCGCCAATCGTGTCGATGCCAGCCTGTTCGTTAGCGCGGCGGAGGCTCAGCTATTCCGGGCGAAGACCGGCGCCAAGAACGTACACGTTATCGAGAACGGCATCGACACCGATTTCTTCGATGCCAATGCGGCGTTCGATGCCGTGGATGAGCACGGGCCGCTGATCGTATTCACGGGTCAGATGGACTACCGCCCGAACGTTGAGGCGGTGACGTGGTTCGCGCGCGATATGCTGCCGGCGATCCGCGCCGCGCATCCTGAGGCGCGCTTCGCGATCGTCGGGCGCGACCCGACCGACGCCGTCCGCACGCTGGCGAACGAAGGGGTGATCGTGACCGGCGAGGTTGCCGATGTGCGCGGGTGGCTCGCCGCGGCGGCGTGCGTCGTCGCACCGCTCAAGCTTGCGCGCGGTATTCAGAACAAGGTGCTCGAAGCGATGGCGATGGCTCGGCCGGTAGTCGCGAGCGGCCCGGCGGCGGAGGGCATCGACCATGGCGGGAAGATTCTGAGCGGAGCGGGGGCGGATGATATCGCGCGGGCGGTGATCGACCTGCTTGGCGACAAGGACCGCGCCGACGGTTTGGGCCGGAGCGCCCGCAAGCGGGTCGAGGAACGCTATTGCTGGACGGCACGGTTGGCTCCGCTCGATGCGCTGGTTGGTGGCATGTTGGCGGCGCGGGACGCGGCGTGACAGCGATCGTTCAAGTCGCGCCGAGCGACGTAGCGGCGGTGCCGGTCTGGCGCCGGCCGCTGGTCGCGCTGGGGCTGGTCGCTGCGGTTCTCCTTCTCACCTTCCGTCGCGACGTCGGCGACCTTGCCGCGCTCTATTGGACCAACACAACGTTCGGGCATTGCCTGTTCATCGCCCCGGTGATCGGCTGGCTGGTATGGATCAGACGCGGCGAACTGACGCACCTGACGCCGCAAAGCTGGGCGCCGGGGTTGGCGCTGGTAGCCGCCGGCGGGTTCGGGTGGCTGCTCGGCGATGCCGGAACCGTGTCGTTTGCTCGGCATCTGGGCCTCGTCATGATGTTGCAAGGCGCCGTCGTGACGGTGTTGGGGCCGAACGTCGCACGCGGCCTGCTGTTTCCGCTGGGCTATGCGCTGTTCCTCGTTCCGTTCGGCGATTTCCTCGAGCCGCCGCTCCAGACGATTACGGTCCGGATGACGATGCACTTGCTCCATCTCGTCGGTGTGCCGGCGACGGTCGACGGTGTGTTGATCACGGCGGGTGGCAAGTATTTCGAAGTAGCGGAAGCCTGCTCCGGCTCCAAGTTCGTGATTGCGATGGTCGCGTACGGCGTGTTGGTCGCGAACCTATGCTACCGCACGTGGCGCCGCCGTACTGCGTTCCTGGCGATGGCGATCGTCGTTCCCGTGCTCGCCAACGGCTTGCGCGCGTTCGGGACGATCTATGCCGCGGTGCTGACCAGCGTCGAGCAGGCCACGGGATACGACCATATCGTCTTCGGCTGGGTGTTCTTCGGCCTTGTCATGGCGGCGGTGTTGGCAATCGGCTGGAAATGGTTCGACCGCGCGCCTGACGCACCGGCGTTCGATCCCGCGGCGTTGCAGCGGCCCATCCGCTGGCGGCTCGATCTGCCCGTGGCGGCGTTGCTCGTGCTAGCGACGGCAATGATCTTCCCCGGTTGGTCCTCGGCGATCACCGACCGCGCGCAAACGTTGCCTGCGCGCATTGACCTCCCGCACGTGCCCGGCTGGACTCGCGCGCCGGTCAGCACGACCGCGCCGTGGATGCCCAACTATCCGGGCGCCGACCACCAATTGTTCGGGCGCTATGTCGATGCGCAGGGCAACGCGGTCGACTTGGCCATCGCGGTCTACGGTAGCCAGCGCGAGGGCAAGGAGATCGTCGGGTTCGGCATCGGCGCGATCCGGCAGGACGACCGCTGGGTAAAGATCAAGGACCTGGACGCGCTGAACGGTGGCGCAGTCGTGTCGATTACCGCGCCGGGGCCGGTGGAGCGGCAAGTCGCGACATGGTATCGCGTCGGTTCGACCCTGACCTCCGACGGAAAGATCGTGAAGCTCGAAACCCTCAAGGCCAAGTTGTTCGGCGGACCGCAGCGCGCGGTGGCGATCCACGTGTCGACGGAGGACGCGCCGGGTCGCGACACGCGTGGGGCGATCGCAAAATTTCTCCAGGCACTTGGTCCGCTCGATACTTTGGCAGACCGCAGCGCGGGAATGGCGAACTAAATGTGCGGCATTGCCGGGGTCTTCCACCCCGGAACCCCAAAACCGGTCGATCGCGCGCGCGTACTGGCGATGGCCGACGCGCAGGCGCACCGCGGCCCCGACGGATCGGGCGTATGGACCGCGCCGGGCGTGGGGCTGGGGCACCGCCGCCTTGCGATCATCGACGTCGCGGGCAGCCCGC
>JBDSED010000079.1:0-9032 GCA_039920225.1 Sphingomonas sp. | reverse complement strand
ACCTCGCGTTCGGCCGACCAGCCGCCCATCAGGACGACGACGTGGAGCGGGCCGCTCATAAATCCTCCCCGTTTACGGGGAGGTGGCAGCGCGAAGCGCTGACGGAGGGGGCGTGCCGCAGATGCTGCGCGAGGAGACGAACCCCCTCCGGCGCTACGCGCCACCTCCCCGTCCCGGGGAGGATTTGGATGGCCGCGCTCACTTCGCCACTCCCACGCGCTGGATTTCCCATTCGAGCGTCACGCCGCTGTCCGCCTTCACCTTCTCACGCACCTCTTCGCCCAACGCCTCGATGTCCGCGCTCGTCGCGTCGCCGAGGTTGAGCAGGAAATTACAATGCTTCTCCGATACTTGCGCGTCACCCCGGCGCAAGCCACGACACCCGGCCGCATCGACCAATTGCCATGCCTTATGGCCCTCGGGGTTCTTGAAGGTCGACCCACCCGTCTTCGATCGCAGCGGCTGCGACTCCTCGCGCGCGGCGGCGATGCGATCCATTTCGGCCTGAATCGCCTGCGGTTCATCGATATGACCGCGAAAGACTGCGCTGACGACGATCGCATCGTGCGGCAATTCGCTGTGACGGTAGCTGTAGCCTAATTGATCTCCCGTCATGCTCCACATCTCGCCCGTCCTGAGCACGATCTTGCAATGAACGAGGATATCCTTGGTCTCGCAGCCGTAAGCACCTCCGTTCATCCGCACGAAGCCTCCAACAGTGCCGGGAATTGAGCGCAAAAATTCAAGACCGCCGATGCCGCCATCGCGCGCAGTGGAGGATACAAGGATACCGCTAGCGCCAGCCCCGCATTCAAGCGTGGTGGAACCTTGCCGCTCGACCTTGGCGAAGGCCTTGCCCAGCCGCACGACGACCCCCGGCACGCCGCCGTCGCGCACGATCATGTTCGAGCCGAGTCCTAGCCCCATGACCGGCACCGCAGGGTCGAGCGCGTAGAGGAAGGTCTCGAGATCGGCGACATCGGCCGGCTCGAACAGCCATTCCGCCGCCCCACCGCTTTTGAACCACACGAGCGGCGCGAGCGGCGCGCGGTGCGTCAGGCGCCCGCGCACCGGTGGCATGGCGTAGCAGACGGTCACAAAACTACCCCGCTCGTGTCGAGCGAAGTCGAGACACGATGGGTTGGAAAATGCTTCTCGACTTCGCTCGAAGCGAACGGATGTGGAAAGGCCCTCACCGCGCCGCCTCGATCCCAGCGGCCAGTCCAGCCGCCCACTTCGTAATATCGCCCGCGCCGAGGCACACGATCATGTCGCCCGGCTGGATCACGCCCGCCAACTCGGCCGCAAGTTCCTCCGCCGACCTGATCGTCGCCGCCGCACGGTGCCCGCGCCGTTTCAGTCCGTCGACCAACGCTTGCGCGTCGACACCCTCGATCGGCTGCTCGCCCGCGGCATAGACCGGGGTAACATAGACCATGTCGGCGTCGTTGAACGCTTGCTGGAAGTCCTCCATCAGACTGCCGAGCCGCGTGTAACGGTGCGGCTGGACCACTGCGATGACTCGGTTGGCCACGCCTTCGCGCGCCGCCGACAGCACCGCGCGGATTTCGACCGGATGGTGGCCGTAATCGTCGATCACCACCGCCCCGCCGACTTCGCCGACCTTCGTGAAGCGCCGCTTCACCCCAGAGAACTTCGCGAACCCTTTTTCGATGGTGGCATCGGGCACGCCCATTTCGAGCGCGACGCCGATCGCGGCGAGCGCGTTCTGGACGTTGTGGCGGCCGGGCATCGGCAGCTCGATATGCTCGATCGAGCGCACCGTGCCGTCGCGCTGGCGGATGATCGCCTCGAAGCGGTTACCGCCGGGGATGGGCGTGACGTTGACGCCGCGAATGTCGGCTTGGGTCGAGAAACCATAGGTCACGATCCGCCGGTCGCGAACGCGCGGCAAGACCGCCTGCACTTCGGGATGATCGAGGCAGAGGATCGCAGCGCCGTAGAATGGAACGTTCTCGATGAACTGGACGAACGCGTCCTTGATCGCGTCGAAGCTGCCGTAATGGTCGAGATGTTCGGGGTCGATGTTGGTCACGACCGCAATCGTGCCGTCTAGGCGCAGGAAACTGCCGTCGCTCTCGTCTGCCTCGACCACCATCCACTCGCTGTCGCCGAGCCGGGCGTTCGATCCGTAGCTGTTGATGATCCCGCCGTTGATCACGGTCGGGTCGATCCCGCCGGCGTCGAGCAACGCCGCAACCATGCTGGTCGTCGTGGTCTTGCCGTGCGTCCCCGCGACCGCGACGGTCGACTTCAAACGCATCAGCTCGGCGAGCATCTCCGCGCGGCGCACCACCGGGATGCGGCGTTCGAGCGCAGACTCGACCTCGGGATTGGCGCGCTTGATCGCGGTGCTGGTCACCACCACCGCAGCGTCGCCAAGATTGTCGGCGGCGTGGCCGATTTTCACGTCGATGCCGAGGTCGCGCAACGACTGGATGACGTAGCCCTCGGCGACGTCGGACCCTTGGACCTTGTAGCCGAGATTGTGCATCACCTCGGCGATGCCGGACATGCCGATCCCGCCAATGCCGACGAAATGGATCGCGCCGATGTCGGTCTTGAGGCCGGTCATAAATCCTCCCCGTTTACGGGGAGGGGGACCAGCCGAAGGCTGGTGGAGGGGGTAAGCCGCCAACGGCGTCCGAGGAGGAGAACCCCCTCCGGCGCTTCGTGCCACCTCCCCGTCCCGGGGAGGATTTTGATGCCGTCAAGCATACGCCACCTTTCCGCCGCCGGGGAGTTCGGGCTGCGCTTCGCCGATCGGCATGTCGCCCGCGGGGTTGCTGATCCGCTCGACCAGGTCGGCAAGGTCGCGCGCGGCGTCGGGATGCCCGCACGACCGCGCGCGGGCGGCGGCGTTCTGGAGCGCTTCGGGATCGAGGCCCAGTTTCTGCATCTGCTTGGCGAGTTCCACCGGCGTGAATTGGCTCTGCGCAATCGTCCGCGCGCCACCCGCTTCGGAAATCTCGCGGGCATTGTCGGTCTGGTGATCGTCGGTCGCTGTCGGCAGCGGCACCAGGATCGCGGGACGCCCAGCGGCGGTCAACTCGGCGATGGTCGAGGCGCCGGCGCGCGCGATGACGAGGTGCGCCCACGCAAGATGCTCGGGCAGATCGGGCAGATATGTCGCGAGGTCCGCGGCGATCGAGAGCTCGGCATATTTGGCGCGCGCGCGATCGATATCCTCGACGCGCGCCTGATGCGTTACCTGCAAGCGGCGGCGAAAGTTGACCGGCAGCATCGCGAGCCCGTCGGGCACGACCGAGCTGAGGATGCTCGCCCCCTGGCTCCCCCCCGTCACGAGAACGCGGAAGATGCTGTCTTCCTCGAGCATCGGATAGGGCTTGTCGCGCAGCGCCAAGACTTCGTCGCGCACCGGATTGCCGGTCAGCGTCACCTTGGCGCGATGCTTTTCCGCGAGCCGCTCGACCTTGCCGTAGGACGTGGCGATCGCATCGACACGCCCCGCAACGAGCCGATTGACGCGGCCGAGCACGGCGTTCTGCTCGTGCACCGCGGTCGGGATCTTCTGATTGAACGCCGCCAGCAGCGCGGGCAGCGCGGGATAGCCGCCGAACCCGATCACCGCCGCGGGTTTCAGTTTCTCGTACAGCCCGATCGCCTGCGCGCGCCCAGCCCACATCGCACGGCCTGCACGATACCAGCCGATCGGCCCGCCCTGCATCCGTCCGGCGGGCAGCACATGTGTCTCGACGCCCTCGAACAGCCCGGGAAACCGCACGCCGCGCTCGTCGCTGACCAGGTCGACGCGATACCCGCGCCGCTTGAGTTCCTCCGCCAGTGCCGCCGCGGGGACCATGTGCCCCCCGGTGCCGCCCGCGGCCAGCACGAACTGCCGCACTCTCGTCATTCGCCGCTCCATTTCACGACATAGGGTGAGCGGCTCACAAACGGGTTCCGGCGCGTAAAGGCAAGCAGCAACCCCATGCCCGCCGACAAAGCGATCATCGACGACCCGCCATAGCTGATGAACGGCATCGTCATCCCCTTGGACGGGGCGAGACCGGTGTTGACCGCCATGCTGATCAACGCCTGCGCGCCGAACTGGATCGCGAGGCCGGCGGCGGCAAGCAAGCGGAAATCGTCCTGCTCGTCGAGCAATTTGACGAACACCCGCACGACGATCGCGAGGAAGATCACGGCCACGATCGCGCATGCGATCAAGCCGAACTCCTCGCCGATGACCGAAAAGATATAATCGGTATGCGCCTCCGGCAGGCGGAACTTCATCTGTCCGCCGCCCGGCCCCGTGCCGAGCCAGCCGCCCGCGGTCAGCGTCGCGCGTGCCGCGTTGGTCTGGAAATGCTCCGCCCCGTCACCCGATCCGGGAAACAGGAAGGCGTCGATCCGGGTGCGCGCGGTCGAATAGAAGAGATAGGCGGCGACGATGCCCGCCACCCCAGCCCCCGCCAACGACAGGATGACTCTGGGCGAGATGCCCGAGATCAGCAGCAAGGCGATCCACACCACGCAGAACACGACCGTCTGGCCGAAATCGGGCTGCAGCATCAGCAAGGTCGCGACGATCGCGGTCAGCCCGCCGGTCAGCAGCGTGAGGACGGTGGTGGAAATCCCCTCCTTGCCCTTCATCGACAGCAGCCACGCGGTCGCCACGATAAAGCACGGCTTGAGGAATTCGGACGGCTGGAATTGCGCGATGCCGACGCCGAGCCAGCGCCGCGCACCGTTCACGTTGACCCCGACCAGCGGCACCAGCGCCAGCATGACGAGGAATCCAGCGCAGCCGATCAACGCGAAGCGCCGCGCGCGGTCGGCGGGCAGCATCGATACGATCACCAGCACCGGCAACGACACGCCGACCCACATCAATTGCCGCCAGAAATAATAGAGCGCGGGCATTTTGTGCGTCGCGTCCGAATAACGCTGCGCAGTTGCCGGAGACGCCGCTGCCACCGCGACCAGCCCGATCGCGATGAGGAAGAGCGTCAGAATCAGCAGCAGCCAGTCGATATCCCAGAACCACGCGCCCAGCGCCGAGCGGTCGGCGCGTCCGCCGCGGCGGGCGAACCGAGTCATCAAGCTGTCCTTGGCCGGCACCGTGTTCACGCCAGCGCCTCGACCAGGCCGCGGAAGGTATCGCCGCGATCCTCGTAATCGCGGAACTGATCGAACGACGCGCAGGCCGGGGACAGCAGTACGGTGTCGCCGGGCTCGGCCGCCCCGCGCGCGAGTTCGACTGCGTCGGTCAACGTGCCGGCATAGGTTGTCGGGATATCGTTCGACAGCAGATCGCGAAACAGCATCCCCGCCTCGCCGATCGTATAGGCCGCGCGGACATGGCCGAACGCCGGACGGCACGCGTCGAGATTGTCGGTCTTGGCCTGCCCACCCAAAATCCAGTGGATGCGGTCGAACGCCGCAAGCGCCGGCGCGGTCGAGTCCGGATTGGTCGCCTTGCTGTCGTTGACGTACGCGACGCCGTTCACGACCCCGACCCGTTCCATCCGGTGCGGCAGACCCTTGAAGCTTTCCAGCCCGGCGTCGATCGCGGCTTCGGACACGCCGAGCGCCTGACACGCGGCGATCGCCGCCAGCGCGTTCTGCGCGTTGTGCGGCCCTTGCAGGGATGGCCAGCGCGACTGGTCCATGCACACGCCGGGCGCGATCTTGTGGAGATGCTCGCCGCGCGACGACAGCGTCCGCGCGATCGCCGCCGAGGCCGCGTCGCCGATCCCGATCACCGCGTCGTGATCCTTTTCCTGCATCGCGAACAGCCGCGCCTTGGACGCCGCATAACCCTCGAACCCGTCATAACGGTCGAGATGGTCGGGGGTGATGTTGAGCAGCACCGCGACGTCGCAATCGAGCGTCCGCGTCAGGTCGATCTGATAGCTCGACAGTTCGAGCACATAGACGCCGCCGAGCGGCAGCGGCTCCTCGCCCAGGATCGGCAAGCCGATATTGCCGCCCATCCGCGCGGGGATGCCCGCGGTCTCGACGATGTGATGGATCAGCGCCGTCGTGGTCGATTTGCCGTTGGTCCCGGTGATCCCGACGACGCGGTGGGAGGGCGTGTACTCGCGGGCCTGCGCGAACAGTTCGATGTCGCCGATGACGGGCACGTCGGCGTCGCGCGCCTTCGCGGCGATCGGGTGACGGTTGAGCGGCACGCCGGGCGAGACGACGACGGCGGCAAAGCCGGTCAAGTCGATCGTTGTCGGATCGGCCAAAACCAAATCCGCGCCGGCACGGGGAGGGGGACCATCCGCAGGATGGTGGAGGGGGGAGGCCGCAAGCGCTTCAGCAGTAGGCGAACCCCCTCCACCACCGGCTTCGCCAGCGGTCCCCCTCCCCGTCCCGAGGAGGATTGAGTTGCGCTTTGCCTCGTCGCTGTCCCACGCGACAACCTCCGCCCCGCTCGACAGCAGCGCACGCACCGTCGCCGCGCCCGACCGTGCCAGTCCCAGCACCGCATAGCGTTCGCCGCGCCAGGCGGGGCACGTGATCACCGCAGCTTGAGCGTCGACAGGCCAGCCAGCGCCAGCACCAGCGCGACGATCCAGAAGCGGATCACGACCGTGCTCTCGGCCCAGCCGAGCTGTTCGAAATGGTGGTGGATCGGCGCCATCTTGAACACGCGCCGTCCGGTGCGCTTGTACCAGAACACCTGGATGATGACGCTCATCGCCTCGACCACGAACAACCCGCCGATGATGCCGAGCACGAGTTCATGGTGCGCGGTCACCGCGATCGTGCCGAGTGCCCCGCCCAGCGCGAGGCTGCCGGTGTCGCCCATGAACACCGCCGCCGGGGGCGCGTTGAACCACAGGAACGCCAGCCCTGCCCCGATCATGGCCCCGCAAAAGATCGCGAGGTCGCCGACACGCGGGATGTGCGGGATACCGAGATACTCAGCGAACTTAACGTTGCCCGCCAGATAGACGATGATCATCAGCGTCACGCTGGCGATGATCACCGGCATCGTCGCCAGCCCGTCGAGCCCGTCGGTCAAGTTCACCGCATTGCCGAACCCGACGATCGTGAACGCCGCGAACGCGATATAGAACCAGCCGAGATCGATGACGCCGCCGTTATAGAAGGGTAGATAGAGTTGCGTCCCGTTCTTCGCGTTGGTGTGGACGATGATCGCGCTGGCGATCCCGGCGATGACGAACTCGCCGAGCAAGCGCGCCTTGCTGGAGATGCCCGCGGTGCTGGCTTTCCTGACCTTGTCGTAATCGTCGAGGAACCCGATCGTCCCGAACCCGAGCGTCACGAACAGGCATGCCCACACATACGGGTTCGACAGGTCCATCCATAGCAAGATAGCCGCCGCCATGCTGGTCAGGATCATCAGCCCGCCCATCGTCGGCGTGCCGCGCTTGGCGAAGTGACTCTGCGGGCCGTCGTCGCGGATCGGCTGGCCCTTGCCCTGACGGACGCGCAGCCAGCCGATGAACTTCGGCCCGATGATCAGGCCGATCAGCAGCGCGGTCGCGACCGCCGCGCCGACGCGGAACGTCTGGTACCGGATCAGGTTGAGGGCGTGGGGAAAACCCAGCTGCGCGGCGATCCAGTAAAGCATTATAAAATCCCGCTCGATAGCGCTGCCACGACCGCGGACAGCCCGACCCCGTTCGAACCCTTGATGAGGACCGCGTCGCCCGCGCGAAGCTCCGCCACCAGGCGGTCGCGCGCGGCAGCGGCGTCGGGCACATGCATGATTTCAAGCCTGCCCTCAAGCGCCGCGGCGAGCGGCGCCATCGCTTCACCGACCAGGATGACCGCTTCGACGCCAGCGTCACGAACCGGCCCGGCGAGCTCGGCATGATAGGCATCCGATTTGTCGCCAAGCTCGCGCATTTCGCCGAGCACGGCGATCTTGCGGCCTTCCTCGGCGGCGAGCACTGCCAGCGTCGCGCGCATCGACGCCGGGTTGGCGTTATAGCTTTCGTCGATCACCAGCGCAGTGCCCGCGCCCACCGGCACGGTAAAACGGTTGCCGCGTCCCGCGAGCCCGCCAAGCTCGGCCAGCGCGAGGCCCGCCAGCGCAAGGTCGCCCCCGACCGCGTCGACCGCCGCCAGCACCGCGAGCGAGTTGCTCACCCAATGCTGGCCGGGTTGGGAAATGGTGTAGCTCAACTCGCGCTCACCGATCCGCGCGGTCACGAACGTGCCGCCGTTGGCAACGCGGATCGCTTCGAGCGCGGCGACATTGGCGCCCTCGTCGATGCCGAACGTCACGATCCGCGCCGCGTGCGGCGCAGCGGCGGCGATCAGCCGGTCGCGATGCGGGCTGTCATAGGGGACGATCGCGACGCCGCCGGGCTCCAGCCCTTGGAAGATCTCGCCCTTGGCGTCGGCAATCGCGCTTTCGTCGGGAAAGAAGGCAGCGTGCGCCGGCGCGATCGCGGTGACGATCGCGACGTGCGGGCGGACGAGTGTGGTCAGATGCGCCAGCTCGCCAGGATGGTTCATCCCCATTTCGAACACGCCGTAATCGACGCCGGCGGGCATCCGCGCCAGGCTGAGCGGCACGCCGGTATGGTTGTTGTAGCTCTTGACCGAGCGATGCGCCGACTTGCTGGGCGAGCGGTGGAGCGCGGCGAACAGCGCCTCCTTGGTTCCGGTCTTGCCGGCCGATCCGGTGACGCCGATGATCTGGGCGTTGGTGCGCGCGCGCGCCGCCTTGGCCAGCGCTTGAAGCCCGGCGAACGTGTCGGCAACCTGCACGTTTGGATGACTGCTGGGCCGACCGACCAAGGCGCCCGCCGACCCGCGCTCGAACGCCTGGTCGAGGAACTTGTGCCCGTCGGTCGTCTCGCCGGTCAGCGCGATGAACAGGTCGCCGGGGCCGACCTCGCGCGAATCGAACGTGACTCCAGAAACGCGGAACGCCGCCGAAGCGGCACCGCCGGTTGCCTCGGCGATTTGGGTGGAGGACCAAAGGATCATCAAGTCCTGCCCGGGACGGGGAGGTGGCAGCGCGCAGCGCTGACGGAGGGGGCGGGCCGCGAGCGGAGCGC
>JBDSED010000078.1:0-6056 GCA_039920225.1 Sphingomonas sp. | reverse complement strand
GAATCCACGAGCGCCTCAAGCCTGCCGGCAACCGCATCCAGCCGGATCACATCGCCGTCCCGCACACGGCCGAGCGGTCCGCCGCCGAGCACTTCGGGCGAGCAGTGGATCGCCGCCGGCACCTTGCCCGACGCGCCCGACATGCGGCCGTCGGTGACAAGTGCCACCTTGAACCCCCGATTCTGCAGCACGCCGAGCGGCGGCGTCAGTTTATGGAGCTCGGGCATGCCGTTGGCACGTGGTCCCTGGAAACGGACGACCACGACGACGTCGCGGTCGAGGTCGCCGGCCTTGAACGCCGCCTGCACGTCGGCTTGGTCGTCGAACACCCGCGCGGGCGCTTCGATTATCCAACGCTCGCGATCGACCGCCGATACCTTGATGCATGCGCGGCCGAGATTGCCGGCGAGGATGCGGAACCCGCCTTCGGGCGAGAAGGGACTGGCGGCGGGGCGCAGGATCGTCTCGTCGCCGCTCGCGCCCGGGCCTTCCCAGCGCAACGTATCGCCCTCGACCACCGGTCGTTTGCCGTAGTCATCGAACTTGCCGGCGACGGTCAGAATATCGCCGTGCAGCAGGCCCGCACCGAGCAAATCGCGGATCACGAACGGCATTCCGCCGGCATCCTCGAACCCGTTAACGTCAGCCGATCCGTTCGGATAAACGCGGGCAATCAGCGGCACGGCGCGACTCAACGCGTCGAAATCTTCCCAGTCGATCGTGATCCCCGCGCTACGAGCGATTGCGGGAAGGTGGATCAGATGGTTGGTCGAGCCGCCGGTCGCGAGCAGTCCTACCGCGGCGTTCACGATCGCTTTCTCATCGACGCACAGCCCGACCGGCCGGTAGTCGTCGCCTTCCCAGCCGATCTCCGTCAGCCGGTGCGTCGCCGCGCGCGTCAGTTCCTGGCGTAACTTCGTCCCCGGATTGGCGAACGCGGCGCCCGGCATGTGAAGGCCCATCACCTCCATCATCATCTGGTTGGTGTTGGCGGTGCCGTAGAACGTGCACGTGCCCTTCGAATGATAGGCGCCGATCTCCGCATCGAGCAGTTCGTCGCGCCCGACCTTGCCCTCGGCATAGGCCTCGCGCACTGCTGCCTTGGCCTTGTTGGCCAATCCCGTCCGCATTGGACCGCCGGGGATCAGGATCATCGGCAGGTGCCCGAAGCGCAACGCGCCCATCAGCAGCCCAGGCACGATCTTGTCGCAAATGCCGAGCAACGCCGCGCCCTCGAACATGCCGTGGCTCAGGGCGATCGCGGTGGACAGCGCGATGGTGTCGCGGCTGAACAGCGATAGCTCCATCCCCGGATAGCCCTGAGTCACACCGTCGCACATCGCCGGCACGCCGCCTGCGACCTGCGCGGTCGCGCCGACTTCGCGCGCCCACACCTTCATCTGCTCGGGGTAGCGGTAATAGACCGCGTGCGCTGACAGCATGTCGTTGTACGACGTGATGATGCCGATGTTCATGCCCCGATCGGCCTTCATGGCGTCGCGATCTTCCTCGGTTCCGGCATAGCCGTGCGCGAGGTTTGCGCAGCCGAGCATCGGGCGCTTGAGACCGGCGTCGCGTTCGCGCGCGATCAGGTCGAGATAGGCCGCGCGGCCGGCGCGCGACCGCTCGATGATGCGATCGGTGACCTTGGAGACTGCCGGATTCATTCAATCACCCGTTCGCCCTGAGCTTGTCGAAGGGCTGTCCTTATCTAGTCCGACAGAAGAAGAAAGGGCAGGGCTTCGACAGGCTCAGCCCGAACGGAAGAAGGAATACGTATTCTTCATGGCGCCCAGTGGATGTCGACCGGTAGTTCGGTGTCCGCGAGCACGCGCCCGATCGGATAAGTTGATCCCGCTCCCTGCGCGATCGCGTCCTCTATAACCTTGCGCTTGGCGGCACCCGTCACTGCGATGATCACCGCTGCCGAGGCCACGATCGCCGCGCGGCTCAGCGTCACGCGCGCGACCGGTGCTTCGGAAGGCAACGGATCGGGCATCACGCCCAGCGCGCGGCGTTCCTTGGGGCCGTTGAGCGCTTCGTCGAAGTCGGGGCCGGGGAAGATTGAAGCGGTATGTCCGTCGCCGCCGACGCCGAGCAGGCACAGGTCGAGTGGCCAGTGCAGGTCCTGCATCAGCGCATCGGCCGATCGCCCCGCCGCCTTGTAATCGGCGGTCGCGGTCGGGACGATCGGCATCACGCGCGCCCCCTTGGGCAGGAAGGTCTTGGCAATCGCGGTCACGTTCGACAGCGGGTCGCCCAGCGGCACGATGCGTTCGTCGCCGGGGATGATCGTCACGCGCTTCCAGTCGAGCTTGGCTTGGCTCAGCGTCGCGTAGATGGGCAGGGGGGTCTTCCCCCCGGCGAGCGCGATGACCGCGCCGCCGCGCGCGTCGATCGCGCTTTCGATGATGAACTGTATGTCGCCGGCGACGGCCTCGGCCATCTCCTCGGCGTCGTCATAGTCCCACCATTCGATTTCTTCGTTCAATGCCATTTTTACATCCAGTTGCAGTGATTTAGTCGTCTTGCCAGGTAACGCCGTCGCGCTCGGTCAGCGCGATCGAGGTCGAGGGCCCCCAGCCGCCCGAAGCATACGTCTTCGGCTTCATGTCGTTCGCCGCCCAGCCGGCGCGGATCGCGTCGGTCCAGGCCCATTGCGCCTCGACCTCGTCGCGGCGGACGAATAGCGTCTGATCGCCCTCGATGAGATCGAGCAGCAGGCGTTCGTAGGCAATGCGGCGGCGCGTACCGGCGAATTCGGCGTCGAGGCTGAGGTTGAGCGTCACTTCGCGCAGATGCACGCCGTCGCGGTCGAGCCCCGGCTCCTTCGCCATGATCAGCATCTGAATATATTCTTCGGGCTGCAGCCGGATGGTGAGCACATTGGGCTGGAGCAGCCCGCCACGGCCGGCGAACATCGAATGCGGCACAGGCTTGAACTGGATAGCGATCTCGCTGCGCCGCACCGCCATGCGCTTGCCGGTTCGCAGATAGAAAGGTACGCCCTGCCACCGCCAATTGTCGATATTGGCCTTGATCGCAACGAAGGTCTCGGTCACCGAAGGCTTGCCGAGCTCGTCGAGATAGCCCTTGACGATCTGCCCATCCACCGCGCCGGGGCCATATTGCCCGGTCACCGTGCTGTGCGGTACGTCCTCGGGCGCGATCATGCGGAGGCAACGGAAAACCTTGGCCTTTTCGTCGCGGATCGCGTCCTTGTCGTAGCGGGCGGGCGGTTCCATCGCGATCAGCGCGAGCAGCTGCAGGATATGGTTGGTCACCATGTCGCGCAACGCACCCGCGCCATCGTAATAGCCGGCGCGTTCCTCGAGTCCGACCGTTTCGGCGATCGTGATCTGGACGTTGTCGATGCCTTGCGCGTTCCACACCGGTTCGAAGAACGAGTTGCCGAAGCGCAGCGCCAGGATGTTCTGGACGGTCTCCTTGCCCAGATAATGGTCGATCCGGAAAATCCGGTCCTCCGGGAAGACCGCCGCGACTGCGTCGTTGATCTCGCGGCTGGAAGCGAGATCGTAGCCGAGCGGCTTTTCGAGCCCGATCCGCACGTTGCCATGCGCAAGACCCGCGGCACTCAGCCCCTTGATCGTCGGTTCGAACAGGCTTGGCGCGGTCGACAGGAAGATCGCCATCCCCTTCGACGTGTCGCCGAGTTCGTCCGACAGATCCTTGAAATGATCGGGCTGCGTCGCGTCGAGAGCCTGATAGTTGAGCCGCCTGAGGAACGAGGCAATCTTGTCCTTGTCCTTACGGTCCTCGGGTAAGTATTTTTCCAGCGCCGCCTTGGCGAACTTTCGGAATGCGCCATCCTCGAACACCGTTCGCGCAGTGCCGGTGATCGTCATGTCGGCGGGCAGCAACCCGTCCTCGTCGAGCCCGTACAGCGACGGCAGCAGCATGCGCTGCGACAGGTCGCCGGTCGCGCCGAACAGCAGTAATTTGTCGAGCGGCTGGCGCGTTCCGGGCATTTTGAGCTTTCCTTAGAGCGTGAGGCCGGCGGTCGCGTCGAACCCCGCCATGATATTGAGATTCTGCACTGCCGCGCCAGCCGCGCCCTTGCCCAGATTGTCGAGCGTCGCGATCAGCCGAGCCTGACCGGTCGCCTCGTTGCCGCAAACGCGCAAGGTCAGCCGATCGGTCCCGGCGTCGTCCTCGATCCGCACGAAGTTGACGTCGCCCGGCGCGATCCGGACGATCGGTGAGCCCTTATACGCCTCGGACAGCACGGCCTCGACCTGCGCGAGCGTCGGCTTGCCGGCTAAGGCGTGAAGCGGCAACGGCACCTCGACGATCATGCCGCGATAGGTGTCGGCCACGCCGGGCTGGAAGATCGGCAGGTGATCGATCATCGCGTGCTGGCGCATCTCGGCGATATGCTTGTGCGCCAGGTCGAGCCCGTAGGCGCGCGCGCGCGTCGGCGATCCACCGCTCTCGAACTCGGCGATCATCGCCTTCCCGCCACCCGAATAGCCCGACAGCGCGTTGACGCTTAGCGGCCAGCTAGTCGGGATCAGCCCTGCACGGACCAGAGGACGTACCAGCGCAAGGAAGCCGGTAGGATAGCAGCCCGGGTTGCTCACCCGCAGCGCGGCGGCGATCGCCGCGTGCTGCCCCTGTTCGAGCTCGGCAAAGCCGTAGGTCCACCCCTCGGCGACGCGATGTCCGCTCGACGCGTCGATGACGCGTGTGGTGGTCGATGTGATCATGTCCACCGCTTCGCGCGCAGCGTCGTCGGGCAGGCACAGGATCACGAAGTCGGCATCGTTGAGCGCCTCGGTGCGCGCCGCAATATCCTTGCGCCGCGCATCGTCGAGCACGATCAGCGAGATGTCGTCCCGCCCGTCGAGCCGATCGGCGATTTCCAACCCGGTCGTGCCATGCCCGCCGTCAATGAAAACACTGATGCTCATTTGGCCTGATCCAGTGCGGACCGATCCACGTAGCCGGCCAGCCGCCGGTCGGGCGACACGCCCCATGCCACCTGACGAAGCACCTCGAGGCATTCGAACGCTTCGCCTGGCTGTAATTCGGCAAGCGTTTCGGAATCGGGGGATGATTGGGCGTGCAACACCACCCTCCGCGTCACGATGCACGGCATCGGTGCGGCGTAATGCGGAGCGAAGACATATTCGGCGAGGCGGATATCGGCGAGGTCGGGGCGAACGGCATTGTGGCGCGGATCGATCGCGACCGAATGGCCGGTCAGTGCGAAGCTCCTACGCGGTGGCGCGGCGGGCGCGGGGTGCGTCGCTTTCTCCCACAAATTGTCCGAATTCTTCAAGAAAGTCTGCCCCTTCGGTCGTCCGCGCGATGAAGATGTTGCGCTTGTCGGTATCGTCGCGCTGGCGGCGCAGATAGCCGAGGCCGCCCAGCCTGTTCAAGGCGCGCGTCACGACGGGCTTAGACACATTGAGCGCGCGCGCCAATCCACGCACCGTGTGCGGCCCCGGGCTGAGATACACCACCATCAGCAGCGCCATCTGGCGGTTGGTCAGGTCCGGCTCCCCCGACCGGACGTAGTCGACCAACGTGTTCATCCACCGCGTCAGCGGCGGGGCGGCGAAGGTTGCGGCGATATTCATGGCCTGGCTCACAGTGACTTCTCGGGGAAGGGCGGGATCGCTGCCGTAACAACGTGCGCAAAGCCTGCTTGGTTTCAGGACAGATACGAAATGTCGCGTAAACCATCCGCGGGCGCTACTAATCGCGGGTAGAGGCCGGTTGATCGCGGCGACCTGCTCGCCTATGTGCCCGCTTTCGCAATTTCAGGCGCTCACCTTTCCATGCTGTTCACTTTTCTGCTCGTCGTCCATTTCCTGGTCGCGCTCGCGCTAGTCACGGTAATCCTGATGCAGCGGTCGGAGGGCGGCGGACTGACCGGCGGCGGCAGCCCGGCGGGACTGATGTCGGCGCGCGGCGCGTCGGACTTCCTGACGCGGTCGACCGCGATCCTGGCGACGGCGTTCGTCGCCTTGTCGATCACGCTCGCCTTCCTGGCGGCGACGCGCCACGCGACCACGGTCGACACGTCGATC
>JBDSED010000077.1:0-19391 GCA_039920225.1 Sphingomonas sp. | reverse complement strand
TGCTTGGTCAGCTTGACGTTTTCCTCGCCCAGCGCCTCGCCGTGCGCCTTTTCGCTGCCGGCACGGGGGCTTCCCCAGCCGATGACCGAATGGACGAGGATGAAGGTCGGGCGGTCGTCGGTCTTCTTGAACGCCGCCAGCGCCTGCGCCATCGCGTCGCAATCGTTGGCGTCCGCGACCGTGATGACGTTCCAGCCGTAAGCCTCGAAGCGTTTGCCGACATTCTCGTCGAACGCGAGATCGGTCGAACCCTCGATCGAAATTTGGTTGCTGTCGTAGATCCAGCAGAGGTTACTGAGCTTGAGGTGGCCGGCGATGCTCGCCGCTTCCGAAGACACGCCCTCCATCATGTCGCCGTCACCGCACAGCGCGTAAACGTCATGGTCGAACAGGTCGAAGCCGGGCTTGTTGTAACGCGCCGCGAGCCAACGCTCGGCGATCGCCATGCCCACCGAATTGCCGCAACCCTGGCCAAGCGGGCCGGTGGTGGTCTCGACGCCGGTGGTGTGGCGATATTCGGGGTGGCCGGGGGTCTTCGACCCAAGCTGGCGGAAATCCTCGATGTCCTTCAGGCTGACCGCTTCGTTGCCGGTCTTGTTGCCGTCTCGGTCGATCTCCTCGACGCCGGCCAAGTGCAGCAGCGAATAGAGCAGCATCGAAGCATGCCCGACCGATAGCACGAAGCGATCACGATTGGGCCAGTCGGGCTTGGACGGATCGTAGCGCAGGAATTGCGACCAGAGCGTATAACCGACCGGCGCCAGCGCCATCGGCGTGCCGGGGTGCCCCGAATTGGCCTTCTGCACGGCGTCCATCGACAGCGTGCGGATCGTGTCGATCGTCAGGCGCTCGATCGATCCGTCTTCCTTCAATTGATCGACGTCCCGGGCGGCGGTTTCGGTATCGGACATTCGGTGCTCCCACTCGGGTGGTCGAACGCGCAACACGAGACAGAGGTTGCGCCTTTGCCTGCCCTATATGGTGCGCTTCTCCTGCGTGCCACCCATCACGAACCCGAGCGTTCCATTTTCGTAACGACCCCGTCCGTCGCGACATAGGCCGCTTCGATTTCCGTCAGGAACAGGCCGTGGCCGAGCGCGCCGGGAATCGCCTGAAGCTCGAGGGCGAGTCGTTCGGGATCGGCGATGGCCCCGAAGCGGCAATCGAGGATCAGATTGCCTTGATTGGTGCGGAATTCCTTGCCCGAGCGGATCATCCGCAGGACCGGATCAGCGCCTAATCCTCTTGCGCGAGCAGCGACGAAGCTGCGCGCGAATGGCAGCGTCTCGACCGGAACCGGCGCGCTTCCCAATATAGCGACGCGCTTGGTGCCGTCAGCGATGGCGATCATCCGCCGTGCCGCGCTGGCGAGTATCTTTTCACGGAGCATCGCCCCTCCCCCACCCTTGATGGCGTGGAATTGGGGGTCGATCTCATCCACGCCGTCGATCACCAGGTCGAGGTCGGCCCGGTCGGCGAACCGCCCGATCGGGATGCCGGCCTCGCGCGCAGCGGTCGTCGTGCGCTGCGATGTCGAAAAGAACGTCGCGGACGGCCAGCCTGCCAGCCTACGCCCGACCGCCGCGATAGCGAACGCGACCGTCGTTCCGCTGCCCAGCCCGACGCGCATGCCGTCGGCGATCTCCGCCACGGCCGCCTCGGCCGCCAGCCTCTTGTCGTCGTCCTGCATGGCAGAACGCTATCAGAAAACGAAAGGGCCGCGCCATCCCATCGGATGACGCGGCCCTCGATCATCGGCGCGAACGCCTACGGATCAGTTCGCGTTGGCGACGTTGTCGACCGGAACGGTGTCGTTCAGGGTCGCGGCGTTCTCGTCTACCGACAGGTTGGTGTCTTCGGCGTTCGACATGACGTCGTTGCTGACGACGGTGTTGTCGCCGCCCTTCGGGGCGCCACAAGCGGCAAGGCCGAGGATGGCAGGCGCGATCAGCGAAAGGATAACGAGCTTCTTCATAATCTTAACTCCGTGGCTTCGAGGACCGGCACCCCCGCTCTGCACCATGCGTCGCGTCACCGGACCCGTGTTCCGCCTGTCGCTATGCCGTAATCCCTATGGATTTAATAGGAGAAAATGCACCGTTCGCCGCATTTTCGCCCAAATTGGCGCGCGCGTCATGTGCGAGCCACAAAACAAAAGCCCCGCCGGTCGGTTCGACCAGCGGGGCTTTCATTGGCGCGCCCGGAACGATTCGAACGTCCGACCCTCAGATTCGTAGTCTGATGCTCTATCCAGCTGAGCTACGGGCGCGCGGAAGATGGGTCCCTTAGAGGCGTCGTTCGGTGAGCGCAAGTGCGTTGCGCCCCGCCCGCACGCCTCCTAGACGGGCGACCATGAAACGCTTCGCCGTGCTCCTGATCAACTTGTCCGCCGCCGGTTGCGCACAGTCGACCGACAAATATCCTTCGCTGGCATTGCGCCCGATCGAAACGCGGTCGGAGGCCGAAACGGTGACGACCGTCCCCGCAGCGACGCCCGACGCTGCGCTCGATGCGCAGCTCGCGACGATGACGGCCAGCCTGGCAAAGCTCGACACCGATTTCACCGCCGAAGCAGCCAGGGCCGACACAGCGGCCAAGGCGCGCGGCGCGCTGGCGACCGGGAGCGACGAATGGCTCACTGCGCAGTCGTCACTCGCCGCGCTCGAAGGACTGCGCGGCGACACGTTGGGGATGCTCAGCGATCTCGAGCGAATGGTGACTAACCGTGGTGAGGCCGGCCAGCCGCCCTACCCGGCGCTCGACGCGCTGCGGGCCAAGGCGCAGGAACAGCTCGACCGCGAAATCGCCCGGATCGCGGCGATCAAGGCGTCGCTGGGCGAGAAGTGACCGGCCGCGCGATACGGTAGACGATGTGGCGCTTGAGTGGGCTGTCATCGGGCACCGCGGGATGATCGAAGTCGCCGCCATCGTCGCGCCGCATGCCAAGCCGCTCCATCAGTCCCCAGCTGTTCACGTTGTCCGCGACGGTCATCGCCGCAATCCCCGGTTCGTCGGTGTTAAGCCAGGCCCACGCGATCACCGCTTCCGCTGCTTCGCGCGCATAGCCTTGCCCCCAGGCATCGCGACGCAGCCGCCAGCCGATTTCTAGTTCATCGACGACCGGCGTTCCCTCGGGCCCCGGCTTGATACCGCAGAAGCCCAGAAACACGCCGTCCGTCTTCCGCTCGACCGCCCAGAAGCAATAGCCATGACTTGCGATCAGGTCGTTCTGCCTGTCGGCCCCGGCCTGGGCGTCGGCGCGAGTCATCGGTGGACCGAGATAGCGCATCACTTGCGGGTCGTTGCCCATCGCGTGGAACGGCGCGATGTCGCCGTCGCGCCAGCCGCGCAGGATCAGCCGATCGGTTTCGATCATGGCCGGTCGATCGCGAAGGTTACCATGGCTCGCAAGGGATCGCCTTCCGGAATCAGCGCGTGATCGTAATCGCCATCGGTCAACCGGTTCATCCCCAACCGCTCCATCAGCCGCTGGCTCTTCACGTTGATTGCTGACGTAATCGCGACGATGCGCGGCGCGTCGGTGTTTGCCCAACCCCAATCCAATGTGGCGGTCACCGCTTCATAGGCATAGCCGTTGCGCCAATAGGGGCGATCGATGATCCATCCGGCCTCGATCTCGCCCGCGATCGGATTGTGCGAATCCCCGCGCTTCAACCCGCAAAAGCCGAGCATCGCGCTATCGCCCCGGCGTTCGACCACCCAGAAACCGAGACCCTCGTTCCGATAGCCGTCATGCTTCGTTAGCGCCGCATCGGTCGCTGCGTCGTCCTTGACCGGACCGAGTTCGGCCATCACCATCGGATCAGCGAACATCGCCCCCAACGCCGCTCGATCTGCGGGCCGCGGGAGGCGCAGGATCAGCCGCTCGGTCTCGATCATTTGGCCAGCAGTTTCGCCGCGTGGAGCGCGTGATAGGTCAGCACGCCCGAACAGCCCGCGCGCTTGAACGCGATCAGCGTTTCCAGCACCACCGCGTCGCGTTCCGCAGCGCCGGCCGCAACCGCCGCCTCGATCATAGCGTATTCGCCCGACACCTGGTACGCGAACACCGGCACCTGGAACTCGGACTTCACCCGCAGGATAATGTCGAGATAAGGCAGTCCTGGCTTGACCATCACGCTGTCCGCGCCCTCGGCGAGATCGAGCGCGACTTCGCGTAGCGCCTCCTCGGCATTGGCCGAGTCCATCTGGTAGGTCTTCTTGTCACCCTTGAGCAGGCCGCGCGATCCGACCGCGTCGCGGAATGGGCCATAGAAGCCGCTGGCGTATTTGGCGGCGTAGGACATGATCTGCACGTTGACGTGCCCTTCGGCCTCCAGTGCAGAACGGATCAGCCCGACGCGGCCGTCCATCATGTCGCTCGGCGCGATGATGTCCGCCCCCGCCGCCGCCTGGTTGAGTGCTTGGCCGACGAGCACCTCGGCGGTTTCGTCGTTGAGCACGTAGCCGCCCGCATCGAGCAATCCGTCATGCCCATGGCTCGTATACGGATCTAGCGCGACATCGGTCAGTACGCCGATCTCCGGCACCGCGTCCTTGAGCGCCTTGATCGCGTGGCACATCAGATTGTCGGGGTTGAGCGCTTCCTCGCCGCGTTCGCTGCGGCGATCGGCCTGCGTGTTGGGAAACAGGGCGATGCACGGAATCCCCAAGTCGCGCGCCTCCTTCGCCCGCGCGACGATGCCGTCGACCGACCAGCGCGACACGCCGGGCAAGCTGGCGATCGGTTCCTCCACGCCCTCGCCCTCGGCGATGAACAGCGGCCAGATCAAATCGGCCGGGGTCAGCACGGTTTCGGCATGCATCCGCCGGCTCCAGACCGAGGCGCGAGTGCGGCGGAGGCGAAGCGCGGGGTAATGGCTCATGCGCGCCAAATGCCCCCTCACCCCGTCGGGTGCAAGCGTCCCGCGGGCTCGCCGTCGCTATGCGCATGCTCCTCCGCCTCCGGCTCGTGCGGCACGATCAGCACTTGCTCGCGCCAATGGCCGTAGCGGTAGTAAAGCGCCGCCAGCGTCAGCGACACGATCGACCCAAGCGGGAACGCCCACCACAGCGCGTCGCTGCCGATCCACCTTTGGCCCTCGATCGCGAAGCCGATACGCACCGGATAGAAGGCGATCGCCAGGATGATTAGCGGCGGCACCGTGGCACCGTTCGCTCGAACGGTCGAAAACAGCACCATCGTCGCGCCGAACATCACGAACGTCCACGACGAGATCAGCTGGATGTGCCGCGCGATCGGGATCGCCGGGCTTTCCGCGCCGACGAACAATGCCATGATCGGCCGGTCGAACAGGATGATCGCAGTGATCACGACCAGCACGATGATGGTGTTGTAGATCAGCCCCGACCGCGTGATGGCGCCGACGCGGTCCCACTTCCCCGCGCCGATATTCTGCGCCGCCATGCTCGACACCGCGACGCCGATCGCCATCGCCGGCATCTGGATATAGGTCCACAGCTGCTGCGAGACCGCATAGGCTGCGGCGGTCTCCACGCCGAGCCGGTTGACCAGCCCCATCATCGTCAGGCCCGCGGTCGACATGACCAGCATTTGCGCGCCCATCGGCAAACCCTTGGCGAGGATCGCCTTCACCAGCGCCTTTTCGGGGATCAAGTAGCGCACCTCGGCACCCCGCAGCCGGATCGGCAGGTCGCGCGCGTAGACGTAGATCAGCAGCCCCGCCGACGAGACGATCCCGGCCAGCAACGTCGCGGTCGCCGACCCCGCGATGCCCATTTTCGGGAACGGCCCGATCCCGTCGATCAGCAGCGGGTTGAAGGTCGAATCGATCACGACCGACAGCGCCATGAACCACAGCGGCGTCAGCGAATCGCCGGTGCCACGCAAGCTCATCTGGATCAGCACCCCGAGCATCGAGAAGGGCAGCCCAAGGAAGATCACGCGCAAATAATCGCGCGCCATATTCTGCGCCTCGCCCGGCGTTGCCAGCAGCCGCAGTATCTGCGGTGAGAACAGCCAACCAATCAGCGCGATCACCACCGCGCCGCCGACCACCAGTCCAACCGCCGACCCGAACGCCCGTCGCGCGCCCTCGATATCGTCCCGCCCCACCGACTGGCCGATCAGGATCGTCGCCGCCATGCCGAACCCGAACACCGCGGAGAACATCAGGAACATGATGATGTTGGCGTTCGACGTCGCGGCGAGCGCGCCTTCGCCGAGGAAGCGCCCGACCCAGATCGAGTTGATCGACCCATTGAGCGACTGGAGAATGTTCGACGCGAGCGTCGGTAGCGCAAACGCAAGCAGGGTCGGGCCGATCGGGCCGACCGTCAGGTCGCGGCGGTTTACTCCCCTCCCGCTTGCGGGAGGGGCCGGGGGAGGGCTTGTCGCCGAATCGAAAGCGCGGTCGGACATGCCCTCCCCTAACCCCTCCCGCCAGCGGGAGGGGAATTTTTAGCCCAACCGCGCCAGCGCCGCCGACAGCCGGTCAGCTTCGGCGGATTTTTCGGCATGGTCGGCGCGCGCCTTCTCGACCGCTTCGGGCTTGGCGCGTTCGACGAAGCTGGCGTTATTGAGCCGGCCAGCGAGGCCATCGCGCTCCTTTGCCGCCGCTTCGATGCCCTTCGACAGGCGCGCGCGTTCGGCGTCGAGGTCGATCACGCCTTCAAGCGGCATCACCAGCGTTCCGCCCTCGAGCGGAACCCTAAGGCAAGGACCTGTCCGTTCACCTTCGACAGGCTGCCATGATACCCGAGCCAATCGTGTGATGGCTTCGTCGTTGTCAGCCATACGACGATTGAACGTCGCGTCGCCTTCCTCCGAATAGGCCAGCAGTCGTTGACCCGGCGGGACGTTGAGTTCGGTCCGGCTCGACCGCACTTCGCTCACCAATCGGATGAGCCAGTCGATCTCCCGGCCCGCCTCTGGATCGATCGCGCGCGCGTCAGCCATCGGCCATTTCGCGACGATGAGATCATACTCGCGCTCACCAAGTTTCGACCAAAGCTCCTCGGTAACGAACGGCATGAACGGGTGGAGCATCACCAGGATCTGATCGAGCACCCAGCCCGCGACCGCCCGCGTTTCCGCTTTCTCTTCGCGCTGCCGAGTCCATTCCACCTCGTTCGGCGAACCGCCTCCGCCGCCAGCATAGGACACCGGCGATTGCAGTGAAATGTCGGGCTCGCCGAGCACCGGCTTGATCAGCTCGAGATACCAGTCGCAGAACCGGCTCCACGCGAACTGATAGATAGCGTTGGCCGCGCCATCGAAGCGATAGTCGGCAAGCGCTAGGTCGACCGCCTGCACCGTCTGGATCGTCTCGCCGATGATCCATTTATTGACCGCGAGACTCGCCGCAGGCGCCTCCAGCGCTTTCGACGCGCCGATCCCGTTCGACTGGCAAAAGCGGGTCGCGTTCCACAGCTTGGTCGCGAAGTTGCGGTACCCTTCGACTCGCTTTTCATCCATCTTGATGTCGCGGCCCTGGCTTTCCATCGCCGCCATGAAGAAGCGCAGCGCGTCGGCACCGTAGCGGTCGATCAGCCCGAGCGGGTTGACGACATTCCCCTTCGACTTGGACATCTTCTGCCCGTCCGCGGCGCGGACCAGGCCGTGGAGGTAGAGCGTGCGGAACGGCACGTCGCCCATGAAATGCATCCCCTGCATCATCATCCGCGCGTCCCAGAAGAACAGGATGTCGAAGCCGGAAATGAGAACGTCATTGGGGTAGCGGCCGTGGAGCAGGCGGGGGGGCGGCACCCCTCCCCCGTTCGTGTCGAGCGAAGTCGAGACACTTTTGTCGGAAGAAGGCTTCTCGACTTCGCTCGAAGCGAACGGAGGTTGAGGATCAACGTCAGGCCAGCCCATCGTCGCGAACGGCCACAGCGCAGAGGAGAACCAGGTGTCGAGGACATCGGGGTCCTGCCAAATGCCGAACCGTCTAATCAGATCTTCGCTCGACAGCGCCTGCGATGCTGCTTCGTCGTCAACGAGCTGAACCGACCCGCCGGTCCCCTTGGGCATGGCGCGACTGTAGTAGGCACCCGCCTGCATAATCACGTCGTCTTCATCATGCGCAACGAAAATCTTGCGTTCGCCCGGCACGTCGAGGCTCGGCCCAAACCAAGCCGGAATCCGGTGCCCCCACCACAATTGGCGGCTCACGCACCACGGCTGGATGTTCTCCATCCAGTTGAAGAACGTCTTCTCCCAGCTCTTCGGCACGATCTTGATCGCGCCCGACTTGACCGCCTCGATCGGCCTCTTCGCTAGCGTTTCGGCATCGACATACCAGTGGTCGGTCAGCCACGGCTCGATCACGTCGCCCGAACGGTCGCCGTACGGGGTCTGGATCGTGCGCGGCTCGGCGTCGTGCTCGACGCCTTCCTTGTCGACATGCGGTACGAGGAAGCCTTCGGCCTTGAGCTTCTCGACCACCAGCTTGCGCGCCCAGAAGCGGTCCACGCTGAGCAGATCGTCGGGGATCAGCCCGTCGCTCGTCTGAGTCACCTGCGCCTTGGCATCGAGCATGTTGAGCATTTCGCCGGCCTTGAACCCGGCGCGCTTGCCCACTTCGAAATCGTTGAAGTCGTGCCCCGGCGTGATCTTGACCGCACCCGACCCCAGCTCGGGATCGGCATGATCGTCGGTGATGATCGGGATCAGCCGGCCGGTGATCGGCAGCCGTACCTTCTTGCCGACCAGATGCGTGTAGCGCTCGTCCGTCGCGTTCACCGCGACCGCCATGTCGGCAAGCATCGTCTCGGGCCGCGTCGTCGCGACCTCGATGAACCCGCTACCGTCCTCGAGGGGATAGCGCAGATGCCAGAAGCTGCCCTTGATCTCCTTGGTCTCGACCTCGAGGTCGCTGATCGCGGTGCCGAGGCCGGGATCCCAGTTCACCAGCCGCTTGTCGCGATAGATCAAACCCTGGTTGTAGAGATCGACGAACACCTTGAGGACGGCCTTCGAAAAGCCCTCGTCCATCGTGAAGCGCTCGTTCGCCCAGTCCATCGAGCAGCCGAGCCGGCGCAGCTGTTGCGTAATCTCGCCGCCGCTCTCTTCCTTCCACTGCCACACCTTGGCGACGAACTCGTCACGAGTGAAATCGGTGCGCTTCTGTTGGCGCTCGGCCATCTGGCGCTCGACCACCATCTGCGTCGCGATGCCGGCATGGTCGGTGCCGACCACCCACAACGCATCCTTGCCCTTCAGTCGCGCGTGGCGAACGAGGATATCCTGCAGCGTGTTGTCGAGCGCATGCCCGATGTGCAGCGAACCCGTGACGTTGGGCGGCGGATTGACGATCGTCCACGGCTCCGCACCCGGCCGGTCGGGGCGGAACTGGCCGCTGGTTTCCCAATGCGCATACCAGCGCGATTCGATTTCGGTGGGGTCGAAGGTTTTCGGCAATTCGCTCATGGACAGGGCCTGTAGCCACTCTGCCCCTCAAGCGGAAGGCAGTCCTAGAAGGGCTGTTCGCCGATATAATTGCCGGCGTCGCTATAGCGGCAGACGAGCACATCCTCGTCGGCGCCGCTGGCCATCGCGCAGCCGACCCGGCCGGTGTCGCGCCACATCAGCTGGGTGTAATGGCCGACGTCCGCGACCTTGCCAGTCGTGCTGTTCTCCGGGAAGCGGCCGGGCTTGAAATAGCGTTTCTCACGAACCCAGCCATCGACCATCGCTTCGGCGGAGTAATAGCCTTTGGTGCCGGCCCACAGATTCTCGCCCTCAGGCTGGCGCGCGTCGTCGGGCGCATGCTCAAATTTGCCGGTTGCGGCGAGGTGGCGCGCCCATATCGCGGCGTCGGCGGCGAGCGCAGGATCCCAGCGCAGCGGTGCAATCCCCAATGCGACGCGCTCGCGATTGTGGGCCGCCAAGACGCGATCGTCGAAATTTACATTGAGACCAGCGGCACCGAGCAGCCACGGCGACGTCAGCAGTGCGGTGCCCGCAATCCACACTCTGCGCCGGTTCGCCATGTCGCGGTGCTAGCCCGCGGGGGATCACCGGACGGTTTCCGGCAATGGTTAGGGAGCGGTCAACTACGTTCCACCGCGGACGATCGCGACGGTGTCGCCGCGCTCGACCTGCGCGAACAAAAGCTTCGCGAACGCGAGCGGTACCCCGATGCAACCGTGTGTAGCCGCGCCGAAACGTACGTTGCTGGCGTGGATCGCAACCCCGTCATTCGTGAGGCGCAGCATATACGGCATTTCTGCATCGTAGAGGTTGGAACTGTGTTGCTCCGCCTTCGCCAGAATAGGGAAGACGCCGGTCGGGGTCGGCTTGCCATCGGTGCCGTAGAGGATCACCGCCGACCCGATCTCCTGATCCGATCGGAACGCGGATATCGTCTGCCGCGCCAAGTCGATACGGACCCAGACCGGGCCGGGCGCGACGCCCCTGTCGTTCCACACGAAGTCGCCGAACTTCATCTTGCTGCGGACGTTGAGCAGGCTACGGACCGTGCGCCGCTCGCCGTTGGGCAAGGAGATTACGGGTTCCTCACCGGCAGGATAGCGAACGCGGACCTGATCCCGTGCCGGTGCAGATACCGCAGGCTGGCCTGTCGGTGAATGCAGCTGGGACCACACGACCAGCGCGGCCGCCACCAGCACGATAGGTAGCGCAAACCGCAGGAAGGCCGGCAAGCGCGTTACTGAACAGCGCGCCCGGATATACGGCGCGTCCGTCTCCCCCGCAGGCCGAAGCCGATCGCGAAGAAGCCGATCATCAGGCTGAGCCACGTCGCCGGTTCCGGCACCGGGCTGCCAACACCCGGCGTGTTACCGCCACCGCCGCCGCTGCCCCCACCGCCGCCGCCGCCGCTTCCGCCGCCGCCGCCGCCACCGCTCACGATGATGGGCGTGGTGCCACCACCATTGGAGATCGGGTATGAACCGACTGCCGGCGGCAAGGAGTCCAGGTTCGCAACCACGGCGTCGCCCCCAGGCAACACCGCCGGCCCAGTCGGTCCGTATGGACCCGGGCCGGTGACGTTCCCGGTTTCATAGGCGATGGCCGGCACATCGGACCCCGGTGCCCCCGGACGCGTGCGCTCCTTGCTCAACACGCGCTCCTTGGGGCCGAACATTTCCTTGAGGGAAGCGACGCGCCGGGCCTTCGTCTGCGTCAGTGCGCCGGGAGCACGAGCGCCCGGGGACCGCGCATCGAGATCCTGCTGAAGAGCATCGACGCCGCCCTTCGCCGCAAGCTTCGCGATTTCGGACATGCCGGTGCTGGCCGCCATCGTCGGCGTCTGCGCGCCCGTGAGCCCTAGACCAACGGTCGCCAGAATCGCCGCCGCGGCAATACCAGTTCGCCCGTTGAGCGGACTGCCGGCGCTCATAATGGAATTCGGATACGCAAACACATCACCCCTTACGCGCATGTTTCAGGATGATTACAACGTCGTTAACCCATATTGGTTGCTTTCCCGCCGATCGTTGCGCGGCGGCAACGTCTCCTACTGGCACAAACGCTTCACGCGCGCGTAGTCAGGCCAGCCTATGCTAGGAAGGGGTTCGAAGAGTCTGAATGCCGTCAGTTAACGGCGTTTTTGCCCGTCCACTTGCCCAGCCAGCCGAGCACCTCGCGATACCATTGCCGGCTTTCCTTCGGCGCGAGCACCCAGTGGCTGCCGCCCGGGAACACTACCAGCCGCGACGGAATATCGCGACGCTGGAGCGCGGTGAACGCCGCGATCCCCTGGGTGTAGGGAATGCGGTAATCGCCCTCGCTGGTAATAACGAGCTGCGGCGTCTTCCATTTGTCGACGAAGTTGACCGGGTTCCATTTCTCGAACGCGGCGGGGTCTTCATAATAGGCCTTGCCGCCATGCTCCCATTCGTCGAACCACAATTCCTCGGTTTCGTAGGCCATTGCGCGAGCGTCGAACACGCCGTCGTGCTGGACGATGCACTTGAAGCGGTCGGGCCACTGGCTTTCGATCCAGTTCATCATGTAGCCGCCATAGGACGCGCCGAGCGCGCAGGCGTTGTTCCCGTCGAGCTCGGGAAACTTGTCGGTCGCGGCCTTCAGCCCTTTTTGCACGTCGTCGAGCGGCCAGCCGCCCCAGTTGTTGCGGATCGCGTCGCTGAAGGCCTGGCCGTATCCGGTCGATCCGTGGAAATCGACCGCCACGACGGCATAGCCGGCGCCCGCGAACACCGCCGGGTTCCAGCGGAATGACCAACCGTTATTGCTCGTGCTCTGCGGCCCGCCGTGTACGATAAACGCGATCGGCAGCTTGGGCGGGTTCTGCATGCCGCCGGGCGTCACGACATAGCCCCAGACGGTGTCGTTGTTGGCGCCGGCGAAGTTGAAGCGCCGAACAACCGGCATGTCGATGCCGGCAAGCTTGTCGGCGTTGACGCTGGTCAGCCGCGTCGTTTTCTTGCCAGCCAGCCAGTAAAAGTCGTCGGGCGCGGTGAGCGAGTTCATTGCGAACACCAGCCCCTTGGCAGTAGGCACCACGGCGGATACGTTGCCTTCCTTCGTCAGCCGCGCGACCTTGCCCGTCGTCGGCGACACCGACCAGATCGGATTTTCCTGGGTATCCTCTGCGGTGACGAAGATCGTCTTCGAATCGAGCGACCAGGCGATCGACCCGACCGAGCGGTCCCAGCTTTCGGTCAATGCAGTGACTTTCCCAGTCGTGAAATCACGTATCATCAGCACTTGGCGGTCGGCTTCGTAGCCCGGCCGCTTCATTGCGATCCACGCGAGATATTTGCCGTCCGGCGACGCTGTCGGGAGGTTGTCCATCCCCTCGTTGGCGTCGGTCAGATTGGTGGGCGGGGCCGACCCGTCCGCCGGCGCCGAGAAGATATCGAGGTTGGTCGACAGCGCTTCGATCCGCCCCGCCTCGCGCAGCGCGAAGAACACGGTCTTGCCATCCGCCGACCACGACACTTCCTCGCCGCCGCCGGACGGCTTGGACGGGCTATCGCCGACCAGCGCGCCTTCGATGGCCTTGCCGTAGCCGCTCGCCTTGCCGCCTGCCATCGGCAGGACGAACAGCTGCGAGCGGGTGCCGTCGGCCCAGACATTCCAGTGCCGTACGAATAGCCTGTCGTACGTGCGACCGTTGCCGGCATCGTCGGCCTTCTTGACCATCACGGGCTCGCTCGACGGCGCGCCGGGGAAGCGATCGGCCCAGATCAGCAATTTGTCGCCGGTCGGCGCGACCTTGAACCCGCCGAGCCCGCCCTTGAGGTCGGTCACCTGCGTGGGCGTTCGCCCAGTCACCGCGACCGACCAGACATTGTCCTCGCCGCCCTGGTCCGACTGGAAGAACACGGTCTTGCCGTCGGCCGAGAATTGCGGCGCGGTTTCGTTGATCGCAGGATCGGCGACGAGCTTCTCAGGCTTGCCGCCCTTGGTCGTCAGGTCGAGCCGCCACAGGTCGAACCGCCCCTTGTCCTTGGCCAAGTCGGTCTCGCGCTGCTGCCACACCAGCCAATGCCCGTCGGGCGACACCGCCGGCGCGGCGACGCGGCTGAGCATCGTCACATCCTCGATCGTGAGTTGACGCGCGGTTGCAGGAAGGGCGACAATGGCGAGCGCGACGCTCGCAAGCAGCAGCTTTTTCATGAGCGAACGATAGAGCAGAAGGACGTTACCGGAGCAACTACTCCACCACCGTCATGCTGAACTTGTTTCAGCATCCATGTGAGACGATTCTCTCAAGCGCTAGGCCAGTTGGTGGCGGCTCGCATGGACCCTGAAACGAGTTCAGGGTGACGATAGTCGTCAACGCCCGCCGGTGATCCGCGCGATTTCCTTGGCGACCATAGATTCGACCAGCTCAGGCAAGTTCCGGTCGAGCCAGTCGCTCAACATCGGGCGCAGCATCTCACGCACCAAGCCTTCGAGTGTATCGGCGCCCGCAGTCTCGGGCTTCACCACCAACCGGGACAACGTATCCAGCGGTGCGCGGCTCGCTTCGGCGGTTTGCGGCGACACGATCGTTTCCAGGATTTTTGCGGCAGGGGGTGCGGCGACGCGCGCCGGCGTTTCGGAAACCGGAGCCGACATCGGCATCGGTGCGGGTTCTGCGACCGGTTCGACCGCTACGGCCTCAGTGGCGACGGGTTGCGGCGCGGCAGGCGGCTCGGGTGCGTGCTCGTTCAGTTCGAGAACATCATCGTCATCGACGAAATCATGGGCTGGCGGCGGCGCGGGACGGCGCCGCGCGCGAATCGGCGCGCCGTTCTCGGCGTCCTCGGCGATGATCCGTTTGATGGAGGCAAGGATGTCCTCCATCGACGGTTCGGCGCTTACATCCCCCATATGCAGCCTGCTTCCCTGTCATACCGATAGGCCACGCGAACCGCGTGGTTAATTCTTCGGCACGTTTGCGGGAGTATCAGGTGCTATGTCAACCGGCGCGTTCAATTGCGGGTCGAGCGGACGGCCTTGCGACGAATCCTGTGCCGGGGTCGCGCGGGTGCTGGTGCCGGTCGGCCTATATTCGGGCTTGCCGCCGAAATCGCTCCAGCTGCCCTTGATCTTGTTGTAATTGGTCAGCGGGTCATAGAGCACCCCGCCGTCCAGCCCGAGGTCGCGTGCTTCCGCCTGACCCATAGCCGAAAGCAGCGCAAAACCAGCGACATAAGCGTCGCGCTGCGCGGTGACCAAGGTCACCTGGCTGTTGAGCAATTCCTGCTCGGCGTTGAGGATGTCGAGGATCGTGCGGTTGCCGACGCTGTTTTCGGCACGCACGCCCTCGAGGCTCAGCTTGTTCGCCTCGACGGCCCGCTGCGCCGACGCAATCACCTCGAGCGAGGACTTCCAGATGGCATAGGCCGACCGCGTCTGCGCGATCACCGCGCGTTCTGTGTCGGTCACCGTCTCGAGCGCCTGCGCACGGCGTTCCTGCGCCTGGCGGATCTGCGCCGAGGGCAATCCGCCTTGATAGAGGGGCAGCGTAACCTGCACGCCGACCGTCCCCGAGGTGCCGGTCTGGCCGGGCTTGGGGTTGGTCCCGCTGCCGAACGAGCCGAGATAGTTGAAGTAATTGCCCCCGACGACGCCCGACAGCGTCGGCAGCCGCGACGCCCGCGCCGCGCTGACGTCGTAACGGCTGGCATCGCCGGCGCGCACCGCGGCGAGCAAATTCGGGTTGCTCCTGAGCGCCACATCGACCGCCGCATCGGGCGAAGCCGGCAGATTGGGCAGCACGGGCGGATCTTCGAGCACGCCCGGCGGCGTCCCGACGAAGCGGATATAGTTTTCCTTGCTGGAGATCAGCCGCGCCATCGCGGTTTCCAGCTGGCTGCGCGCGATGGCAAGACGTGCTTCGGACTGCGCCACATCGGTGCGGGTCAAATCACCGACTTGGAACCGGTCGCGCGCGGCCCGGAGGTTGACGTCGAGAACCTTCACATTCTCTTTGTTGAGCCCGACGATCGCCTCGTCGCGGATGACGTCCATATAGGCGCCGACCACCCCGACGAAGAGGTCCGATTCAGTGCCGCGCAACTGATCGCGCGCGGCGTCCGACCGAACCTCCGCGCCCTTGATCGAATTCGCCACGCGCCCGCCGCGGAACAGAGGGACGGTGAGCTGCGTGTTGGCTTGCGCCTGACGGTCGGGCGACAGGAGCGAGTTCGAGCTGTTGAGCGCATTCTCGGTGTAACCGCCGTTGAGCGCCAGATTGGGCCGCCCCGCCGCCTTGGCAATCGGCACGTTCTCGTCGGTCGCTCGCACGTCGGCACGCGCCGCAGCGAGGCCGGGATTGGTATTGTACGCCTTGACCAACGCCTCGCGCAGCGTGTCGGCGGCGGCGGGTTCCGCCACCATGCCGATCATCGCCACCCCGGCGAGCAGAACCGAAACGCGCATCAAATCCCCACTTTCGTTAGAACGCAAAGCCGCGCGGCGCAGCGAACCCCGGCAACGCGACGCAATCGATATCGGCGAAGGCGCGAAGCCCGAACCCGCCCTTGATTGCGCGGCCCGTCGCGAGCCGCCTCACGCCCCGCTCGATGACTCCGGCGACCACGCGGCCGCCCGGCGCGACCTGACTCACCAGGCTCTCTGGCAATTGCTCGACGCAGCCGTCAACCACCAGCACGTCATAGGGCGCGCCCTTGGCATGGCCTTTTTCGAGCGCCCCTCCGACAAGCGTGACGTTCGCCAAGCCGTCAAGCGCTGCCCTGGCATGCGCGGCGAGATCGTGATCGCTTTCGACCGCGACGACCGACGCGACCAGCCGCGCCAACACCGCGGCGGCATAGCCCCCGGCCGCGCCGATCAGCAGCACCCTGTCGCTCGGCAACAGATACGCCTCGGTTAGCAACTTGCCCGTCGCGATTGGCACATTGAGGTAACGGCCGTTACCGATCGCCACTGCGGTGTCGCGATACGCCAGTAGGCGCACGTCCTCCGGCACGAATTTCTCGCGCGCTACCGTGGCCATTGCGGTTACCACGCGTGGGTCGTTGACCGCGTTGGTGCGCAACTGGCTCTGCACCATCGCGTGGCGCATCGCTTCGAAACTGGTGATGTCCGCCGCCGGATCGCTCATAGCCCGCTCATTCGCATAACTGTTTTACTTATGCAACACACTTAGTGTCGCGTGTCCGCTATATGGCGTGGTCATCCTCGCGCCAAGCGGCGACTGATCGAAATCGCCTTGGATCGCGCCGGTGATGGTTGACTTGACGCCTAAGCCTGCGCAATGCCCCGCGCCTTGCCGCATCGGGGCCCGATGGCGGAGTGGTGACGCAGAGGACTGCAAATCCTTGCACCCGGGTTCGATTCCCGGTCGGGCCTCCAGCCATTACGGCAGCGTTCAGAGGATCATGTCCCCCTCGCCGCCCGCGAGGATTCGGCCCATCGCCTCGAATAGCGCGTCCATGGCCACGGGCTTGAACAGCACATCGTCGGCGCCCGCCGCTAGGCACCGTTCGCGCAAGTCGAGCGCGGTGTCGGCGGTGACGACGATGATCGGCAGCTTCGCCTTGGCGTCGCCCCGCGAGCGAATCCGCTCGATGGCGGTAATTCCGTCCATCCCCGGCATGCGCAGGTCGATCAGCGCCATGTCGAAGTCGGTCGCGTCGATCAGCTTGAGCCCGATCTCGCCGCTTTCGGCTTCGGTCATCGTCGCACCCGCAACACTAAGCATGTCGCCCACGACGCGCCGGTTCATCGGGTCGTCTTCGATGAAGATAACGTTCATCGGCGGACCTTCGCGCGCGCCGCGGTCTGGGGAGTGTATTGTGGCATTACAACTCCCCTACCCTTCATGCTGCCCGACTATCAATACCATCATTCTTCGTCGCCGTAACGATTTCTCGCACTAAAGCTGCGCCGGCGATCGGTTTCGCGATCAATTGATCCAATCCAACCGCATGAAACTGCTTACGAATGCCGTCGTCCGGATCCGTCCAAAGCAACGACAATGGGGGACCCGCCAGCGCGCGAATGCCGGCTAGGGCATCTCCGTTCATGGCGACTGTCAGTTCGTCTGTCAGCACGCGATCGATTCCGCCCTCGGCAATGGTCGCCTGCGCGTCCTCGATGGACCCGGCAACTTTTACCGCGGCAACACGCGGCGCGAACAACGTCTTCAGCATGGCACGGCTGATCGGGTTTTTATCGACGATCAACAGCGCAGCGCTATCGCTGTCGGCCGCCACTGGTGCCTCGTCGGCGACACGCACGAGCGGCACGGCGAAGGTGAAGGTCGATCCTTGCCCTTCTTCGCTCACTACCGTCACATCGCCGCCCATTGCGTGCGCGATGTTGCGGCAGATCGCCAGACCGAGGCCGGTGCCGCCGAATTGCCGCGTCGTACCGGCGTCGGCCTGGCGGAACGATTCGAAGATCAGGTCGAGCTTTTCGGGCGGAACGCCAATCCCGGTATCGCGGATGACGATCGCGACCTGCTCGCCATCGGTGCCGGCGATCACGCCGGCCGAAACGTGGATCGATCCCGCCTGGGTGAACTTGAGCGCGTTGGACAACAGGTTGAACACGACCTGGCGCAGGCGCGCGGGATCGCTCTCGATCCGGGTCGGCGTGCCGCTGATATCGAGGTCGAAGGTCAGCCCTTTGGCGCGCGCCTGATCCTCCCACATCCGCGACACGTCGCGCAGCATCGCGGGCAGATCGACCGGTGCCTTTTCGACGGTCAAATTGCCCGTCTCCATCTTGGCGACGTCGAGAATGTCGTCGACCAGCGCGCGCATCGACACGCCCGCGCCGTGGACCACACCGATGCGGTCGCGCATCGTCGGGTCGAGCTTTTGGTCGGCGAGCATCACCTGCGTCATGCCGAGAATGCCGTTCAGCGGCGTACGGATTTCGTGACTGGTCGTCGCCAGGAACTCGGTCTTGGCCGCCAACGCCTTGCCCAGAGCGACGTTGGTCGATGCGAGATCGATGTTGGTGTCGCGCACTTGGTCACGGCTCTTGCGGATCGTCACAAGGCCGAAACCCAGCATGCCGATGATGACGATCGCTGTGACGCCAGACCCGATGAAGATCCAGCGCTGCGTCTGCGCCTGGGCATGCTCGAAATCTGCCTGCTTCTTGGCATCGTCAGCCTGCAGCTTGGCGATCTTGAGCTCCTTGTTCGACAGGTCGAACTTGGCGCCGGCCAGCGCCGTGCTGGACGACGCCGCGACCTTGTTGCTGGCATCGTCTAGCGACTTCAGCGCTTCGAGGTGAACCAGCGCGCGGTCGGTCTCGCCCAACTTCTTGAAGATATCGAACGCTGTCTTGTGCGCTTGCCACCACACCATCGTCGGCTCGGCGACGTTGACGTCGGCGAACGCGCGTTCAATTCGCGTACGCGCCTCGGTCAGATTGCCACGCTGCAGCGATACCTGCGCGGCGACCGACCAAAACAATGCGGTCGATCCGGCGCTGTCGCGGTCGCGCGGCAAGCGAAAGCCTGCGGTTACGGTCTGGTCGGCGGCATCGACCTTGCCGGCGCGCAACTGCGTCCACGCAAGGTTGCGAAGGATCTGGGCCTGCATCACCGTGCTGTCGAGGCTGCGCGCGAGCTTTAGCGCGGCGGCGAAATCGCTTTCGGCCTTATCGTATTGACCCAATTCCTTCAGCACGTCGCCGCGATTGTTGTACATCGCCACCAGCAGCTGCGGATCGCCGCGATAGATCGCGAGCGCTTCGCTATATTTGGTCAGCGCCGATTTATAGTCGATCGCATCCTGATAGAGGCCGGCGATGCTGAGCAACGCGATCGCTTCGCTGCGCGCGTCGTTGATCGACCGGTAAATCTCGAACGCCGCCTGATAGTCGGACAGCGCCGCCGCGACATTGGCGGTCGCCGCGTGATACCCGCCCCGCGAGCGCAACACATCGCCCTTCAGCTTGGTGGCCGGCGAGGACTTGAGCGTCGCATAAGCGGCCTCGATCAGCG
>JBDSED010000076.1:0-9263 GCA_039920225.1 Sphingomonas sp. | reverse complement strand
GACCCCCGCTCCAGTTCCCACCCCGACGCCGACCCCGGTTCCGGCGCCGACACCGAGCCCCACGCCTACCCCGACCCCCAGCAGCTTCGACACCGGCGAATATCGCGCGACGGTCGGCGCGGTGTCGGCCAACGCGCTGACCGCCTACAACAACGGCGGCACCGGCCGCGGCATCAAGATCGGCGTGATCGATTCAGGACTCGACCTCGCCAGCGATCAGTTCACGGGGCGTATCGACCCAGCTTCCACCAACGTCGCCGGCGGCACGAGCTATGACGACGAGGACGGCCACGGTACTGCAGTCGCCTTCACCATCGCGGGGCTGCGCAACGGCGCGGGTACGCAGGGCATTGCGTTCGACGCGACGATCATCGCGGCGCGCGCCGACACGCCGGGCACCTGCGCGATGACGACCGGCCCCGATTCGGGCTGCAGCTTCGACGACTCGAACATCGCGCGCGGCATCGATCTGGCATCCAACAACGGCGCGCGCGTCATCAACATGTCGCTCGGTGGCGACCCGCCCTCGGCCGCGTTGATCGCCGCGGTGGGCCGCGCGACGGCGAAGGGAATCGTCATCGTCGTCTCCGCCGGGAATGACGGCGACGTGGCGGTCAAGGGCGATACCCCCGATCCGTTCGGCGCCGGCCTGGTCAACAGCGCAAGCGCCCGCAATCTGGTGATCATCGCGGGCTCGGTCGGTACCAACAGCAGCCGGGCGGCGGGTGCCGACAGAATTTCGGACTTCAGCAACCGCGCCGGCACCGGGACGCCGGAGCAATTCTACCTCGCCGCCGTGGGCGAAAACGTTCGTGCGCCGTGCAACGACACGCAGGTTTGCGTCTGGTCGGGCACGTCGTTCTCCGCGCCGCAGATTGCGGGTGCGGCGGCGTTGCTCGCGCAAGCCTTTCCGACGCTGACCGGCGCGCAGATCGTCCAGATCCTGCTGACCAGCGCACGCGATGCGGGCGCCGCCGGCACCGATTCCGTCTACGGCCGCGGCGTACTCGATTTGACCAAGGCGTTCGGGCCGCTCGGCTCGATGTCGACCACGACGGGAGCGCCGGTTTCGGACAGCCTGAACGGCACGCTGTCGGGGCCGATGGGCGACGCGCGCACCGGCACGCTCGGCGCGGTGGTCCTCGACGGGTTCGACCGTGCCTTCGCGCTCGACCTGGCGCGCACGATCGCCCGCACCGCGCCGCAACGCACGCTCGCCGGCGTGCTGACGGGCAAGACGCAGACGCGCTCGTTCGATCGCGGCGCGACCAGCGTCGCCGTGACCATCGCCCCGTTTCGCAATGGTGGGGCGGTGCTGACGGGACTCAACCTTAGCCGCGCGGACGCCGAGCAGTCGCGCGCCATTTCCGGCAGCATCGTCCAGCGCCTGGGCAGCAAGGCGAGCTTCGCGATCGGGTTCGCGGAGGGAGGCCAAGGCCTGATCGCGCGGCTGTCCGGCCAGAACGCTCCGGCCTTCCTCGTCGCACGCGATCCGCTGACCAGTCTCGGCTTCGACAGTCGCGCGGCCAGTTCGATCGCGGTGCGCGAGCAGTTCGGCCGCTGGGGCGTGACCGGGTCGGTCGAGAATGGTGCGGCGCTGGTCCGCGGCGACCGCGAAGCGCTCCCGGCGGTCGCCAATCGCTACAGCCCCTACGACTACAACCGCATCGGCCTGACGCTCGATCGCCGCTTCGGCCCGCTCGGTTTATGGGTCGGCGCCAGCCGTCTGGCCGAAAGCGACACATTGCTGGGCGCGAAGTTCAGCGCCGGCCTGGGCGCCCCGCGCGCGACGAGCTGGTTCCTCGACGCCAGCGCGCGGTTCGATGCCGGCAGCGGCTGGTCGATCGGCGGCGCGCTGCGCCAAGGCTGGACAATGGCTGACCTGCGCTACGGGCTCGATGGCGGCGGTACGGTCAAGACCACTGCATTCGATGCCGATCTCACCAAGCGCGGCATATTCGGCAAGACAGACCATGCGGGCCTGCGCATCGCGCAGCCATTGCGCGTCTCCGACGGCGGATTGAGCCTTAACCTGCCTACCGGGTGGAGCTATGTCGGGACCGTCGGCGTGTCCGATTACACGCGACAATATTTCAACCTTGCCCCGACCGGTCGCGAACTCGATGTCGAATTCGCTTATGGCTGGACGTTGTGGCGCGGGAACGTTGAATCGAATTTCTTCTACCGCCGCGATCCGGGGAATTTTGCCGCGCTGCCCGACGATTATGGCCTGGCGCTGCGGTACGGCGTGAAGTTCTGAGCTCTTCTCTCCTCCCGCTTGCGGGAGGGGTCGGGGGAGGGCTTATAATGCGGGTGGGATCAAGAACACGCCCCCCTAACCCCTCCCGCAAGCGGGAGGGGAACGGCCTTGCGGCGCGCGCGCCGCTCCCCATCTCCCCCACCATGACCGCTTTCTCCCTCCTCGATCTCGTCCCCGTCGTCGAAGGCGGCAGCGTCGCCCAGGCGCTCGCCAACGCCGCCGACATGGCGCGCCACGCCGAAGCCTCGGGCTATTCGCGCTATTGGGTCGCCGAGCATCACGGCATGGCCGGCATCGCGAGTTCGGCGACCGCGGTAGTGATCGCGCATGTCGGTGCGGCGACCACCACGATCCGTGTCGGCGCGGGCGGGATCATGCTGCCCAACCACGCGCCTCTCGTCACCGCCGAACAGTTCGGCACGCTCGATGCGTTGTTCCCCGGCCGCATCGACCTCGGGCTCGGCCGCGCGCCGGGCAGCGACCAGCGGGTCGCCCAGGCGATTCGCCGCACGCTCGAGACCGACCCCAATGCCTTTCCGCGCGACGTGCTCGAGCTGCAGAGCTATTTCGCCGACGACGGGCAGACCGGCATTCGCGCGACGCCGGGCGCCGGTGCAAACCCCGAACTGTGGATCCTCGGCTCCAGCCTGTTCGGCGCGCAGCTCGCCGCGATGCTCGGCCTGCCGTTCGCGTTCGCGTCCCACTTCGCGCCGGATGCGCTCGACCAGGCGATGGCGATCTACCGCCGCGACTTCCGCCCGTCGGCGGCGCTTGCCAAGCCCTATGCCATGGCGGGTTTCAACGTGTTCGCGGCCGATACCGACGCAGAAGCCGAGTTCCTTGCCACGTCGCAACAGCAGGCGTTCGTGAGCCTGCGCACCGGTAACCCGCGACAGCTCCCGCCGCCGGTCGCGGGATATCGAGAGAGCTTGCCCCCGCAACAAGCCGCAATCCTCGACCATGTCCTGCAATGTTCGGCGGTGGGCACGGTGGAGACAGTCGCACGCGGACTCGCCGCGTTCGTCGAACGCACCGGGATCGACGAAGTGATGGTGTCGAGTTCGATCTACGACGTGGCGGCGCGCAAGAAAAGCGTGGCGCTTGCCGCGGAGGCGATGCAAAGCCTCAAGGTCGCCGCCTAGGCGACGACGACCTTCAACACGCCCGGCCTGACCCGGAATTCCAGCGGTGAATCGATCCGCTGAACTTCCCCGTCGAGCGCAATCTCGACGCTGTCGCCGGCGGACCAGACCTTGAGCGCCTCGCATTCGCCGATCGTCACGAAATCCACATCGTGCCGCGTGCGTCCAACTAACGCGCGGGCGGCGAACCACAGCAGCGACAATCGGCTTCGATGGGCGACGGCATAGACCGACAACTTGCCATCGGTGAGCGACGCGCGCTGCCCGACCTCGCTACGGTCCAGCGAATAGACGTTGTTGCCGACGAACAGCAACGGCGTGACGATCGACCGTTCGCCCTGCCCCAGATCGACGCGCAAGCGATGGTGCGGCAGGCGCTCGAGTGCGGCATAGGCGGCGGGGAGCGCCGACAACCATTTGGGCCAGCCCTTGTCGTCCTGCAGCCCTTCGCGGGTCCGCACCATCGTTGGATAGAGACCGATCGAGGCGTTGTTGACGAAGACGTGGCCGTTGACCTCGGCAACATCGATCGGAGTCGCCTTGCCCGTCGCCGCGACTTTCGCCGCCTCCTCCAGATCGGTTGGCAACCCAAGGTCGCGCGCGAGATGATTGAGCGTGCCGAGCGGCAGCAGCGCGAATTCGGCATCGCTCCCGGCCAATTGCTGCGCGGCGCAGGACACCGTGCCGTCGCCGCCCGCGACAACGACGCGGCCCTTTTTGGCCGCTGTCTTGATCGCGCTGGCGATCTCGCCGCCTTCAACCGGCTGCACGTCGACCTCGATTCCCGCTGCGGCAAACGCTTCGCGCAAGGTGGGGACGAGTTTATCGGCAAGCTTGGACGCAGTTCCGCCGTTCTTGTTGACGATGACGGAAAGCTTGGTCGCCAAATCAGGTCGCCGCCGGCAGCCGCAGCCGCACGAGCAACCCGCCCAGGTCTTCGCTTTCTTCCAAACTGACCATCCCTTCGTAAATTTCCGCCACGTCGCGGACGATCGCCAATCCCAGCCCCGTCCCCGGCTTGCCCGTGTCCAGCCTAACGCCGCGGTCGAAGATTCGGACCCGTTCTTCCTCGGGAATGCCCCGCCCATCGTCTTCCACTTGGAATTCGATAAACCCAGCCTGTGCGCCGACCGTCACGAACACGCTGCCGCCCCCATATTTCGCTGCATTCTCGATCAGATTGCCGAGCATTTCGTCGAGGTCCTGGCGCTCGACATGGACCTGCAGATCCTTCGGTCCGTCGGCGTCGATGCGGACGTTCGGATAGAGCCGCGACACCGCGCGCTCGACCGATTCGAGGCTGGGCCACACCTCCGCGCGGCTATGCGCAGACCCGCGCCGCCCGACCGCGCGGGCGCGGGCTAGGTGGTGGTCGACCTGACGCCGCATCGTTCGGGCCTCACGGACCACCGTCTCGGCCAGGTCGTCCGACTTGGCCGTGGCCGAGTTCATGATCACCGTCAGCGGCGTCTTGAGCGCATGGGCGAGATTGCCGGCGTGCCGCCGCGCTTCCTCCGCCTGGCGGTCGTTGTGCTCGATCAGCGCGTTCAATTCCTCGACCATCGGCGCAACCTCGGCGGGCATCGCCCCCTCGATCCGCCGCGAGCGCCCGCCGCGCAGCCGGGCGATCTCCGTGCGCAACCGGCGCAACGGGCGGAGACCATACCAGGTCTGCAATCCTGCCAGCACGATCAGGCCCAGCGCGAGCAACAGGAAGCTGCGCACCAACGTCCGCCGCAGCGCGCTGATCTGCGCATCCAGGCCGTCGCGGCTCTGCGCGACCTGGAACCGCCAGCGCACCGTCGATCCCGGCAGCTTCACGTCGCGTTCGAGCACGCGGAGTTTCTCGTCCTTGAATTGGCTGCTGTCGTAGACATCGACCTCGAGGTCCGTATGGTTGCTGCCGTAGGCGATCCGTCGGTCCCACAACGAGCGCGACGGAAACGCTTCTTTGCCAGGCGCCGAGACTTGCCAATACAGGCCGGAATAGGGCTCCAGAAAGCGCTGGTCGGCGGGTTCGCGGTTGAACATCACTTCGCCCTCGGGCCCGATTTCGGCCGACGTGAACAGCGACGTCAGGACGTAATCTAGCTGATCGTCGAAATTGCGCGTGACCGCGCTGGTCAGCACACGATCGAGCGCAAACCCGCCGCCGGCGAGCAGGATCACGATCCACAACGCCGCGATGGCGATCATCCGCCGGCCGAGCGACCCGGTCACACGCGTGGGTGGGGTCGAGCGCGGCGCTTCGGCGGCCTCCACCAGACTTGTAGCCGTCGCTAAAGGATCCTGTTCGGCCATCGGACCAAAACCGTCATCCCCGCGAAAGCGGAGCCCCAGCTCCTATCCGTCGAGCTTGGTGCACCGGCAGGAGATGGGGCCCCGCTTTCGCAGGGGTGACGAACGAGTGGCATGTCATCAATCGGTCGCGCGCGGCGGGCCGTCGGGGTCGTCGAGGCTATAGCCCAGCCCGCGTATCGTGGTGATCACGTCCTGCCCCAATTTCTTGCGGATGCGCGTCACGAACACTTCGATCGTGTTCGAATCGCGGTCGAAATCCTGGTCGTAGATATGCTCGATCAGCTCGGTGCGGCTGACGATCTTGCCCTTGTGGTGGAGCAAATAGCTGAGCAGCTTATACTCCTGCGCGGTCAACTTCACCGGATCGCCGGCGAGCGTTACCTTGCCCGATCGGGTGTCGAGCCGGACGTCGCCCGCGATCAGTTCGCTCGACGCGTTGCCCGACGCGCGCCGGATCAGCGCGCGCAGTCGCGCGATCAATTCCTCGGTCTGGAACGGCTTGGCGACATAATCGTCGGCGCCGGCATCGAGACCCGCCACCTTATCCGACCAGCTGTCGCGCGCGGTCAGCACCAGCACCGGCGTGGTCTTGCCCTGCTTGCGCCAGCGGTCGAGCACGGTCAGCCCGTCGATCTCCGGCAGGCCGAGGTCGAGCACGATCGCGTCGTAACTCTCGGTCTCGCCGAGAAACAAGCCCTCTTCGCCATCGGTGGCGAGGTCGATGGCATAGCCCGCGCCTTCCAGCGTATTCTTGAGCTGCTGTCCCAGATTGGGTTCGTCCTCGACGATCAGAACGCGCATGATGGTCCCCTTAGCGTGGAGCGGGTGGAACCGCTCAATAACCGGTGCGGCCGATAACCTGGCCCGACCGGCCATCGACGCGCACCCAGATGACCGATCCATTGCGCAGGAACTTGAGCGTGTAAACGCCGGTGTCGAAATCGACCTCCGGTCCCAGATACTGCGCGCCGCCCATCGTCGGGATCACGCGGCGCTCGATTTCGGGCAGCGGCAGGATACGTCCCTGCTTGCGCGCCTCGAACGCGCGGTCCTGGTCGCGGCGCTGCGGGCACGGCGCAGCCTCCGCCGGAATCGCCGGCGGTTGGAGGGTCAGGGTAAGCAACGCGAACATCAACATGCCGGATCGCATAGGTTAGCGGGGTTGAACAGGCTGTGAATGCGCCGCAGCGCGGCAGCCCGCGACGCCCGCCTGACTCGCGCCACGCCGGCCGGCAGGCGCGCAGCGGCCTGTCCGACGACACGGATTTACTCCGTGTCGGCCTGCGCGCCTCTTGATTCCCGCCGCGGCAAAGCCGCGTCGTCGGTCCTCGCTTTTAGCGAGGCCGGCCGGGCCGGCGCTTTAGCCTCGATTTAGCTGCGCTAAATCGCTAGGCCGCGCCGCCATGCCTGCACCCATCCTAGCATATGAAGACCTCGGCCTCGTCCAGGGTGCCGGCTGGCTGTTCCGCCACCTCGACCTGTATATCGGCGAGCGCGACCGGCTGGCGCTCATCGGCCGCAACGGTGCGGGCAAAACCACGCTGATGAAGCTGATCGCAAGCGCTATCGAGGGCGACGAGGGCCGGCGGACCATCGTGCCGGGCACCAATGTCGTGCTGCTCGAACAGGACCCCAAGGTCGACGGCTTCGCGACGCTATCCGATTTCGTCCTCGCCGAGCCCAATGCGCCCGCGCGTTATGAAGCCGACGCGATCGCCGACCAACTCGGCATCGATCTCAGCCGTGAGGCGAAGTCCGCGTCGGGCGGTGAGCGCCGCCGCGCCGCGATCGTTCGCGCGCTGGCGCAGAACCCCGACGTGCTGCTCCTCGACGAGCCGACCAACCATCTCGACATCGCGGCGATCGAATGGCTCGAGGAATGGCTCAACCGGTTCAAGGGTGCGTTCGTCGCGATCAGCCACGACCGCACCTTCCTGACGCGACTGACCAAGCAGACGCTGTGGCTGGACCGCGGCACGATCCGCCGCGCCGAGGTCGGCTATGGCGGATTCGACGCCTGGACCGAACAAGTCTTCGCCGAGGAGGAGCGCAACGCGCAGCGGCTCGACGCCAAACTCAAGCTCGAAGAACACTGGCTGCAGCGCGGCGTCACCGGGCGGCGGCGGCGCAACCAGGGGCGTCTCGCCAAGCTCAAGGAAATGCGCGCCGAACGCGCTGCGATGCTCGGGCCGCAAGGCACCTCCGCCTTGGTCACGGGCAGCGACGACGTCCGGACAAAGGTCGTGATCGACGCCAAGCATGCCAGCAAGGGATTCGACGGACGGACAATCATCCGCGACCTCAGCCTGCGCGTGACGCGCGGCGACCGGATCGGCGTGGTCGGCCCCAACGGCGCAGGCAAGACGACGTTGCTCAAGCTCCTCACCGGCGAGCTCCAGCCCGACAGCGGCGAGGTCAAGCTCGCGAAGACGCTCGACGGCGTCATCATCGACCAGCAGCGCAAGCTGATGGCCCCCGACAAGACCGTGCGCGACGTGCTCGCCGACGGTGGTGACTGGATCGAGGTGCTGGGGGTCAAGAAGCACATTCACGGTTACCTCAAGGACTTCCTGTTCGACCCCAATATGGTCGAAGCGCGAATCGGTACGTTGTCGGGAGGCGAGCGATCGCGGCTGCTGCTCGCACGCGAATTCGCTCGCGCCTCGAACCTGTTGGTCCTCGACGAGCCGACCAACGACCTCGACCTCGAAACGCTCGACCTGCTCCAGGAAGTGATTGCCGATTATGACGGCACGGTGCTGATCGTCAGCCACGACCGCGATTTCCTCGACCGCACCGTCACGCTGACGCTTGGGCTCGACGGATCGGGGACGGTCGATATCGTCGCCGGCGGCTATGCCGATTGGGAAGCGCGGCGGCGCCCCCGAGCTGAGCCGAAGCGAGCGGGCAAATCAGTGCCCGCGGGCCCGGTGCGGCCAAAGGCGGCAAAACTCAGCTTCAAGGATCAACGCGACTACGATTTGCTGCCCAAGCGGATCGAGGAAATCGAGGCGGCCATCGCACGCAACGAGGAAGCGCTGCACGATCCCTCGCTTTACGTCCGCGATCCCGCCAAGTTCGCCGCGCTGACCGATGCGATCGAAGCCGCCCGCGGTGAAAAAGACGCCGCCGAAATGCGGTGGCTCGAGCTAGCCGAACAGGTCGAGGCTCTCGGCTGAACGTCACGGGTTGGTCGGGATGGTGCCGCCTACAGGACTCGAACCTGTGACCCCCGCATTACGAATTAGGCTCGGCCGGCTTTTAGGGAGTTTGAGCTAGCGCTAATTGGTTGGAATAAGCGTTTGTTATCAACGACTTGCTCGATGATTGAGTTTGAAGGCGTTCGAACGACTTCGAAGCCGACGCCCTACTAATGCCCTACTAACTTCCGCTTGGTTCCAGATGCCGCCAGTTATGCGCCCATGGCTCCAATCGGGCGCCGACCTCGCCCATCGCAGCCGATCGCATACGTCCCAAGCCGGCTATTGTTCAGGCAGACGGGGAATGTCCGCTATTGGGTGGATTCCGGAATGTCGGCTATTGGTCGCCAACTGGCAAAA
>JBDSED010000075.1:0-13200 GCA_039920225.1 Sphingomonas sp. | reverse complement strand
CACGGGTCCAGGCCATTATTTCTCTCCAGATGCTGGGGGCGACCAGCTCGGCGATTTCAGCGACCTGTTCAATGCGCCCGGATTCGACCCGGCCGCGCGGCGGACGCTGGCGCAGGGCAGGGCGGTCAAGATGCTGTGGGGGCATGGCTGGTTCGTTCTGCCCAACCCGGTCTACGGGTCGGGGCTGAAGGGCGACCTCGATACGGTGTTCCCGCGCGACAAGCGCTGGAGCGATCCGGGCCCGCCGGCCCCGGTCGCTACACTGGCTCCCACACCTGCAGCGGTGGAAAAGAGATGACCGACAAGCCGATCCCGATCGATCTCGTGCCGTTCGCGGAGATGCTCGACGGCGGACGCGAGTTCCTGCGCGCCTGGGCGAAGCCGGACGGTCCGGCGAGCTATTTCGTCAATCCAAAGGCGCTCGGCGCCGACCCGGCCCTGTTCGGCATCGCATTGGTCGATGCCGCGCGCCACGCCGCAGCGGCGTGGGGCAAGGCGTTGGGGCAATCGGAGAGCGATATGCTCGCGCGCATTTGGGAAGGTCTGGAAGCGGAGCGTTCCGCGCTCACAAACGATTTGCCGCTGCCCGTGGCAGTGGCGCGAAAGGACGATTGAGATGCCCTGGACTCGTGACGACATGGCCGCGCGCGCCGCGAAGGAGTTGCGCGACGGTTACTATGTGAACCTGGGTATCGGCATCCCGACGCTGGTCGCCAACCATATTCCGGCGGGGGTCGAGGTCACGCTTCAGTCGGAGAACGGCATGCTCGGTATCGGGCCCTTCCCGTTCGCGGGTGAGGAAGACCCCGACCTGATCAACGCCGGCAAGCAGACGATCAGCGAACTACCCAGCTCGGTCTATTTCGGGTCGGAGCAAAGCTTCGCGATGATCCGCGGCGGGCATATCGACCTCACCGTGCTCGGTGCGATGGAAGTCGCGGAGAATGGCGATATCGCCAATTGGATGATCCCCGGCAAGATGATCAAGGGGATGGGCGGCGCAATGGACCTCGTCGCCGGGGTCAAGAAGATCATCGTCGTGATGGAGCACACGAGCAAGAACGGCGACCCCAAGTTCATTCCGTCCTGCACCTTGCCGCTGACCGGCAAGAACGTAGTCGACATGGTCATCACCGATCTCGCGGTGTTCCAGCGGCCCGATCATAACTCGCCTTTCCGACTGATCGAGATAGCGCCCGGCGTGACCGCGGACGAAGTCGCAGCGAAGACGACGGCGAAATACGACGCGTTGGCGACGGCGTAATCCGCCGCTGGCTGGTCCGCGGCGCCGTCCTACTCTTGGCGGGACTGGGGATCATGGTCGCGACGGTGTCACCGCCCGGATTGCTGAGCATCCTCGACGGTGTGATGGGCGGCGGCTGGGGCGCGAGCCGGCCGGGGAGCGACATTGCGTTTGGGACGACCGGGCAGACGCTCGACGTATGGGCACCGTCGGACAGGGCAACCGCGCCGCGCCCGGTGCTGATCTTCTGGTATGGCGGCGGCTGGGTGAAGGGCGACCGCCGCGCCTATGCTTTTGCCGCGCGCGCTTTTGCCAGGGCCGGGTTCGTCGTCGTGATGCCCGATTATCGCAAGGTGCCGGCGATCCGCTTCCCCGCGATGCTCCAGGATGGCGCACAGGCGGTCAAATGGACCCGCGACCATATCGCCGAATATGGCGGCGATCCGGCCCGCATCGCCTTTGCCGGGCATTCGGCGGGCGCTTATACCGTCGCGATGCTCGCGCTCGACGAGCGCTGGCTAAGGGCCGAGGGTGTCGACCCCAAGATCGTCAAGGCGGCGGTGGGGCTTTCGGGCCCCTATAATTTCTACCCTTTTACCTCGAAGCGCGCGATCGACGCGCTAAGCAACGCCGCCGATCCGAAAATGACTCAGCCGATCACCTTCGCGCGCAAGGACGCGCCGCCGATGCTGCTCGTCACATCGACCAAGGACACCGAGGTCAAGCCGCACAATGCCTATGAGCTGACCGCCCGGCTCAAGCAGTTCGGCGCCCCGGTGACGATGATCGACTATCCGGGGCTCAGCCACGAGGATGTCGCGATGGCGCTGTCCAAGCCGTTCCGCGGCAAGGCCTCTGTGCTTGCGGACAGTGTCGCTTTTCTCAATCGGGCAATGCCCGCGCGACGCTGACCCGCTATTTGCCGCGAGTCTTGCGGTGCTTTTCGAGGTCGAGGACGGCCGAATCCTCGCCTTCGGGCATCAAGCCGAGACGACGCGCGACTTCCTGATACGCCTCCGCTTCGCCGCCGAGATCGCGACGGAAGCGGTCCTTGTCGAGCTTCTCGTTGGTCTTCATGTCCCACAGGCGGCAGCAATCGGGGCTGATCTCGTCGGCCAGGATGATCCGGCCGTAATCATTGTCCCAAATGCGCCCGAACTCGAGCTTGAAGTCGACCAGGCGGATGCCGATCCCGGCGAACAGCCCGCACAGGAAATCGTTGATGCGGATCGCCAGGTCGGCGATGTCGTGCATCTCTTCCTGGCTAGCCCAGCCGAACGCGGCGATATGCTCGTCGGTAATCATCGGGTCGCCGAGCTCGTCGGACTTATAGGCATATTCGATGATCGTGCGGGGCAGCTGCGTGCCTTCTTCGATCCCGAGCCGCTTCGACAGCGAACCCGCGGCGACGTTGCGGACCATCACTTCGATCGGCACGATCTCAACCTGGCGAATGAGTTGCTCGCGCATGTTGAGCCGGCGAATGAAGTGCGTCGGCACGCCGATCAGCCCGAGCAAGGTGAAGATATGCTCGGAAATACGGTTGTTGAGTACGCCCTTGCCGCTGATCGTGCCCTTTTTCTGGGCGTTGAATGCGGTTGCGTCGTCCTTGAAATACTGGATCAGCGTGCCCGGCTCTGGACCCTCGTAGAGGATCTTGGCCTTGCCTTCGTAGATCTGGCGGCGGCGTGCCATAATCGGCGCAACCTCTCGTGAAAGGATCGCCCCGGCAACGCGGGCGCGCACCGGGGCGGGAAGAGCAGGCCGTTACAGGAAAGCGGCCGCGCGCGCAATCACGCGGGCGTCTCGACTGGCTGGCGGCGGGGGCGGAAGCGGCGCCACAGCAGGAAGCCCGCGAGCACGATAATTCCCGGGGGCGCCAGCGCCGCCAGCGCGGTGAGCACGACGCCGATCGTCACCGAGACCGACTCGACGAAGACGTTGCCGGCGCTGGTGATCGGCGCACTGCCGTCGAAACCCTGTACAGCGGGCCCGGACTGGTAATCGAATTCCATCGGCGTGTTGGCGAGCGTCTCTTGCTGATCGCTGGTGCTCGTCTTGTTGTCGGCGAGTTGCGCAGCGATCGACTGCCGCTGGTTCTGGAGTTCGGCGCGTTCCTCGGCCTTCAGGTCCTTGCGTGCCAGTTCGCGGTCGAGCCGCTGCAGTTCGGCGGACGCTTGTGCCTTCAGCGCCTGGAGCTTGGCAATCTCCGCGCCGGCATCGGTGCCCGTGATTTCGGCATCGACCAGCTTGCCGGCGGCCGCGGTGATCGTGTCTATGCCCTTTTTGCCGAACGCGCGGGCGAGTGTGGGGTCGAGCTTGAACAGCAACACGCCTTCGTTGCTGTTCTCGCCCAAGACGCGATAGCGCAGGCCGGTGATCCGGCACTTCGCGATGCCGAGCGCCTCGCACGCCTGGGCATGCGCTTCCTGCGCGCCGGCCAGCTTTTCCGCGGGGAGACGGAAGGCGTAGCGATAGGTGAACGCGACGCCGGGCGCCGCGGTGACGGCGATGCCGGGGGCGGCGCCTTCGGCGACATCGCGGGCCGTCGGGACGTTCAACGATTGCGGCTGCACGGCAGACGATGGCGCGCTCGTCGAACCGCTGTCGCCGAACGACGAATTGAACGTCGAATTGTCGGAGGATTTGGAACACCCGGCTAATGCCAGCGCGGCCGTACATACCGTCGCCATCAACACATTTCGCATGATCGCTCTCCTAACGATTACAATACACCATCTCATTGATAGGGTATTACGTCAAGGCGAGTGTTTTTAGCGACGAAATGCGCGTGCGATCAGACGTTTTGTCTCCGTCCAGGCGGGGCTGCCAGGAGCGATCAGCTCGACGTGGCCGGTGTCGGCGACGGCGTGCAATGTGGCCGCGCCTTTCGATTTGGCGACGTAATCGGTCCCGAGTCGGTAGGGGATGATGGCGTCCTCGCGCCCGTTGACCAAGTCCTGTGGCACACCGAGCGGAAACAGCCGCGGGACCGAGGTGTCGCGATAGACGTCGGCACGACCGGCGCCGACCAGGCGGGCCACGACGTCGGTGCCGCAGCCGTTGTCGGGACTGGCGGCGGTTTGTTCGAGGTCTGGCAGTCCGCCCAAACTGATGACGTGCGCAATCGGCAAGGGGGCGGGCGTGCGGAGCGGACTGTCGGCCGGGAGCCTGGGCCGTGCGGCGAGCCACAGGGCGAGATGCCCGCCGGCACTGTGACCGACTGCGACGACACGGCCCAGGTCGAGCCGATATTTCGGGGCATTGTCGCGCAATAGGTCGGTCGCGGCCGCGGCGTCGAGGAACGTGCCCGGATAGCCGCCGCCGGGCCGGTCGACCCCGCGATAGTCGATGTTCCACACCGCATAACCCGCTTTGCGCAAGTCATCGGCCGCCCAATCCATCAGGCTGCGGTCGGCGATACCCGTCGTCCAGCAGCCGCCGTGGACCATCAGCACGACCGGGAAGGGGCCTTTGCCCGTCGGGAGCCAGACATCGACCTTCTGATAGTCGTCGGTGCCGTAGGCGATCGTCGCTTGGGGCGATGGGCGGGGGCGAGAGGTCAGGTCGCCCCAGGTCATCGGCGTGAAATTGGCGCTCGGCATCTCGGCGAAAGACGCCAGCATGGCGATTAAGGCAAGCCGGATCATCTGAACCTCCGTCATCCCCGCGAAAGCGGGGGACCCAGCTAGATACGATCCGACGTCGCCGCCAGTGCGATTTTTGTAAGCGTCGCAAGCTGGCTCCCCGCGTTCGCGGGGGTGACGGCAGAGGCGGGCTCAGCGCGCCGGCTTGATCTTCACTTGCCGCCAGCGGCGATGCCACGGCGCGTCGAACTGCTGGCGGGTCAGCGCGCCGAACGTGTCGCCGACAGCGCGGGCGATACGGCTGACCAGCTTATCGACGCCGGCAGTGAAATGGTGGTGGTTGGCGGCCCAATCGCCGCTCAGGAAATCGTCACGCATCAGTCAGATCCTTCTTCGGTCAAGGGTTTCGCTAGCCATTGCGATATGAGGGAAGCTGCTAGCCGGCGCCAACAAATCGTTGGACAGAATCAACAAGCAGCACTTATGAAAAGCCATGCGCCGCCTGCCTCCCCTTGCCGCCGTTCGCGTGTTCGAGGCCGCCGCCCGGCATGAGAACTTTACCAGCGCCGCCGCCGAGCTCGGCATGACCCAGGCGGCGGTCAGTTATCAGATCAAATTATTGGAAGAGCGGCTCGGCGCGCCGCTATTCCGCCGAGAAAAGCGTCGCGTCGTGTTGACCGATGCCGGCCGTCGCGCTGCCCCGCAGATCACGCGCGCGTTCGACGCGATCGACCAAGCCTTCGGCGCGATCCGGGCGGATGACGAGGGCGTGTTGACGGTATCGACCTCCAACACCTTCGCCAACACTTGGCTCGCGTGGCGGCTCGGCAGCTTCCAGATGCACCATCCCGAAATGGCGGTGCGGCTGTCGACCAGCGATGCGCTCGCCGATTTCATCACCGACGACGTCGATGTCGCGATCCGTGCCGGGCTTGGCGGCTGGGAGGGCGTGCATGAGGAATTACTGGTTCCGATCGATTTTACCCCGATGTGTTCGGCCGGCTTCATGCGGCGGCATGGTCCGCTAACCCCGGCCGATCTACTGAACGTGCCGCAGATCAGTCCGCACGACCCATGGTGGCCATTCTGGCTGCGCGAGGCTGGGGTCGATGTTCCAGAAGGTCCGCCGCGCCCGGGCGTTCGCCTCGACAGCCAGGCGCATGAAGGGCACGCCGCGATGGCGGGGCAGGGTGTGGCGATGCTCACACCATTTTTCTGGCGCAACGATTTGGCCGAGGGACGGCTCGTGCGCCCGTTCGAGCAGGTTTCCACGCGCGGCTACGCTTATTGGCTCGTCTATCCCGAAGCCCGCCGTGGCGTTGCCAAAATCAAGCGCTTCAAGGAGTGGCTGCTGGCTGAATTGGCGCGCGACCTGCCAAGCCCGGTCTAGCCTGTTCGCGCAAACCGCTCTAACCGCGCGCCATGACTTCCGACATCACCGACCTTCCCGATAACCCGCCGATCGGCGTGCTCGACGCGCCGTTCGATAGCGCGCTCAGCGAACGCTACCTGGTCTACGCGCTATCGACGATCACCGCGCGGTCGCTGCCCGATGTGCGCGACGGGTTGAAGCCGGTGCACCGCCGCCTGTTATGGGCGATGCGGCTGCTGCGGATGGCGCCGGGCGATGCCTACAAGAAATCGGCGCGCGTGGTCGGCGACGTGATCGGCAAGTATCACCCGCATGGCGACCAGTCGGTCTACGATGCCATGGTCCGGCTCGCGCAGGATTTCTCGCTACGGTATCCGCTCGTCGACGGGCAAGGCAATTTCGGCAACATCGACGGCGATAACGCTGCAGCCTATCGCTACACCGAGGCCCGGCTGACGCAGGTTGCGCAAGACCTGATGGATGGGCTGGACGAGGACGCGGTCGGCTTCCGCCCCACCTATAACGGCGAGGACAGCGAGCCCGAGCTGATGCCGGGCGCGTTCCCGAGTCTGCTCGCCAACGGCGCGGCCGGTATCGCGGTCGGCATGGCGACGAGTATTCCGCCGCACAACGCCGCCGAATTGCTCGATGCCGCCGTGGCGCTGATCGAAAATGCGAACGCCGACGTGCTCGAATTCGTGAAGGGACCGGACCTGCCGACCGGCGGGTTGATCGTCGATAGTCCGGCGGCGATTGCTGAAGCCTATGCGACGGGGCGCGGCAGTTTCCGCACCCGGGCGCGGATCGAACGAGTCAACGAGAAGGGCGGCGGCTGGCACCTCGTGGTGACCGAAATCCCCTACGGCGTGTCGAAGGGCAAGCTGATCGAGAGCATCGCCGACCTGATCAACGACAAGAAGCTGCCGATCCTGGCCGACGTCCGCGACGAATCCGCGGAGGATATCCGCATCGTGCTCGAACCGCGCAGCCGCACAGTCGATTCGGACACGCTGACGGAAAGCCTGTTCCGACTGTCCGACCTCGAAACCCGCGTGCCGCTTAACCTCAACGTGCTCGACGCGACGCGCACGCCGCGGGTGATGAGCCTGAAGGAAGCGCTCGGCGCCTGGGTCGATCACCAGTTCATCGTGTTGCGGCGGAAGTCGCAGCACCGGCTCGACAAGATCGCCGACCGGCTGGAACTGCTCGGCGGCTATATCATCGCCTTCCTCAACCTAGACCGCGTGATCGAGATCATCCGCACCGAGGACGAGCCCAAGCCGGTGATGATCGCCGAGTTCGAGCTAACCGATCGCCAGGCCGAGGCGATCCTCAATATGCGGTTGCGATCCTTGCGCCGGCTCGAGGAAATGGAACTTCGCAAGGAGCGCGAGGGGCTCGAGAGGGAAAAGGGCGAGCTCGAACTGCTGCTGTCGAGCGACGCGCGGCAGCGGACGCGGCTGAAGCGCGACCTCGGCAAGGTGCGCGAACGCTATGGCCCTGAAACCGCGCTCGGCAAACGCCGCACGACGATCGAGGAAGCCGCGCCGGCGCGCGAGATTCCGCTCGAAGCGATGATCGAGCGCGAGCCGATTACCGTCATTCTGTCACAGCGGGGCTGGATCCGCGCGATGCGCGGCCACGCCGAACTCGCGAGCGCCGACGCGATGAAGTTCAAGGAAGGCGACGGCCCGCGCTTCGCGTTTCACGCGCAGACCACCGACAAGCTGTTGCTCGCGACGGAAACCGGGCGGTTCTACACGCTGGCAGCCGACAAGCTTCCCGGTGGGCGCGGGTTCGGCGAGCCGGTGCGGCTGATGATCGACCTCGACGGCGAGGTGCCGATCACGGCGCTGTTTCGTGCCAGCGATGCCGAGCGCCTGCTGGTCGCGGCGAGCGACGGGCGGGGCTTCGTGCTCAAGGCAACCGACGCGCTTGCCGAGACGCGGAAGGGCAAGGCGGTGGTCAACCCGCGGCCGGGAGCGAAGCTCAAGCTGGTCAAGCCGATCGGCGCGGAGGACGATTACGTCGCGGCGATCGGCGACAACCGCAAGATGCTGGTCTTCCCGCTGGCCGAAGTCGCCGAACTGGCCAAAGGGCAGGGGGTGCAATTGCAGCGCTATCGCGACGGGGGGCTCGCCGACGCGGTGACGTTCAAGTTCGCCGAAGGGCTAAGCTGGGCGATGGGCGGCGACAGCGGGCGGACGCGGACCGAAACCGACCTCCAGCCGTGGCGCACTGCGCGCGGTGCCGCAGGGCGGATGCCGCCGACTGGCTTCCCGCGCGACAATAAGTTCTAGCACCGCCCGGCCGGTTCCAAGTGGCTGATTTACTGAACAAGCTTCAGGCGGCTTTAACTAATCGAGGCTAGTCCGCAGCGTATGGCGCTCGGATTCTCCCGCGTGAAGACCGCATCCCGTGTTTCCGCCGAGCCGGCGGAGGGCGCGCTGCAGCCGAGCCAGATCCCGGGAATCGCCGCGTCGATCGAATTGATACCGGTGGCATTGGCACTGGTCGGGCCGAGTGACGGCGGGGTCGCAATCACCGTCGCAAACGGCGCGTTTCGTCAGGCGGGCCTGGGCAGCGCCGAAGGGGAAGCGCCTTTAATTCAACTGCTCGGCGCCCGGCTGGCGGATTTCCTGGCCAGCGATCGCGACCGCGAGGAATTTTCGTGGGAATTCGGCAGCGCAGTCGATTGCCGTCACTTCCGCGTGATGCTCGCGCGCCGATCGGCAAAATCGAGCCATTGCTTCGTCACGCTGACCGATCATACCGGCGAGCTGCGGACCGAACGCAACCTGCGCCGCGAGATGATGACCGACAGCCTGACCGGCCTGCCCAACCGCGCCGCGTTCAGCGAAATGCTGGAGCAGCGGATTTCTGCTGGCGACGATGCGACGCGCTATGCTGTGCTGATCATCGACCTGGACCGCTTCAGTCGGGTCAACGCCTGTATGGGGTCGATGGCCGGCGATGAGTTGCTGATTACCGTCGCGCGACGATTGAAGGGCGCATTGCGCGCCGTGGACGTGCTGGCGCGAACGGGCGGCGACGAATTCGGCATCCTACTGACGCTTGAAGACGATCCAGCGGAAGCCGATCGTGTCGCGCACCGCATCGAAGCAGCGCTGGCAACCCCGTTCCGCATGTCGGACTTCGAAATCCGCGTCGCGTGCTCGATTGGTGTCGCATTCGATAGCGACGAGATCGACGACGCCGAGGATTTGATCCGGCACGCCCAGTTCGCGGTGAAGCGGTCCAAGACATCGGGGCACGCCGAGCATTACCAGACCCGCGCGCTGGATGCCGCTCGTGCCGCGTTCGGGATCGAAACCGAACTGCGCCGCGCGATCGAGCAGGGCGCGCTGCGGCTCACCTATCAGCCGATCTGCGACCTTGCGTCCGGCCGCGTCGTCGCGTTCGAATCGCTGGCGCGTTGGACCAGCGAGAGCGGGCACGAATATTCGCCCAACGATTTCATCCCCGTCGCCGAGGAATCTGGCCTGATCGTGCCGCTCGGCCGTTGGGCGCTCGACGAGGCGGCGAAGACGTTGCGCGCTTGGGACGTGCGTGCCGGGGGCGGGTGCGGGGTCAAGTTCGCGGTCAATCTGTCGGCGATCCAGCTGCACCGCGACGATATCGTGCCGGCGGTGGAAAGTGCTTTGATGGCACATCGGCTGGCAGGCAGCCGGTTCACGCTGGAATTGACGGAGAGCGCGCTGATCGCCGACCCGCAACGCGTGTCGGACACGATGCACGCGTTGAAACAGCTCGGTACGACGCTGGCGATGGACGATTTCGGGACGGGCTATTCGAACCTGGCCTACCTTCAAAAGCTGCCGATCGACGTGCTCAAGATCGACCGAAGCTTCGTCACCGGGATGCTTGCCGATCGCGACAAGATCGCGATCGTTCGCGCGATTCTCAGCCTCGCGCAGGCATTGGGGCTGGACACGACCGCCGAGGGTATCGAAACCAACGAACTCGCGCAGACACTGACGGCGTTGGGCTGCACGTTCGGCCAGGGCTATGTATACGCTAAACCGCTGGAAGCGGACGCGGCCTACGACTTTCTGATGGCCGCCAATAGCTGAGCGACTTCGTCGTCGGCCATCGCACCGACGCGGGCGGCATCGGGAAAGCCTTCAGAGATCCAGCGATCTTCGACTCGCCGAAGCGTGCGGGCGACGTCCGGGCCGGCCGTCAGTCCTTTGGCGACAAGCTGGCCACCGGACAGTGGCAGCCTTGGGGGCGCCCAACCTTGCAAAGCGCCGATGCTTGCGCCCGCCAGTAATAGCCGGTCGATCGCAAACTCCGCACCCAATCGATAGGCGAGCTCGTGTGGGTCGGCATCGACCGGCAGGGCAGCACTTTCGAGACGGCGTCGTTGAAGGTTCGAGAGCTTGAGCCGTGCCCCAACGGCTGCGACCGCGGCCGAATCCCGTGGCAGGGTCGCAGCGAGCCGACGGATCGGGTCGGGTTCGACTCCGGCCGCTTCCTCCTGCCTCGCCAGGGTCGCCAGCCGCAGCGTGTCGCCGATTTCGGGAAGCACCGGCGCGAAAATGCCGTGTTCCAGCATCAACGCGACGACTTCCGGCGCGCGGGGCGCGACCAGCAAGCGCAGCAATTCGTTGGCGATTCGCTCACGCGACAGCGCCATCAGGTCGTTGGCGCGGTCGGTACACGCCTTCAGGCCCTCTTCGTCGGGCGCGTCGCCGAATCGGGCGAGGAAGCGGAAGAAGCGCAGGATGCGCAAATGGTCTTCGGCAATCCGGGTTAGCGGATCACCGATGAAGCGCACGCGTCTTGCCGCGAGATCGTCGATGCCGCCGAAATAGTCGAACACCTCGCCACTGGCGGGGTCGGCGTAGAGTGCGTTGATCGTGAAGTCGCGGCGCGCCGCGTCCTCGCGCCAGTTGTCGGTGAAGGCGACGGTTGCATGCCGTCCGTCGGTATCGAGGTCGCGGCGGAGCGTGGTGACTTCGTAGACCTGGTCATTGGCGACGGCGGTGATCGTGCCGTGCTTGATTCCGGTGGGCACGGCCTTGATCTTCGCCGCTTCGAGGAGGTCGACGACGTGGTCCGGTGCGTGCGTCGTCGCCAAGTCGACATCGGCGGTATCGATCCCGAGCAAGGTGTCGCGCACCGCGCCCCCGACGATCCGTGCGCTACTTGGCCCAAGCGCATCGACCAGGCGCTTCAAGCCGATTTGGTCCCGCCACGCGGCCGGCGGCAAGCTCACGCCACCCATCGCAGCCGCCGCGAAAGATTGACCATCATCGCCGCCGTCGCCCCCCAAATCCGGCGATCGCGCCAATTGATCTCGTAATAAGTGCGCGTCCGGCCCTGCCAATCGGCGCTGACCTCGACCTGATTGGCCGCGTCGAGCACGAACGCGAGCGGCACTTCGAACACGTCGGCGACCTCGGCTTCGTTGGGATGGTAGTCGAGGTCGGGCGCGATCACGCCGATCACCGGGGTCACCGAATAACCGGTGACGGTGAGATAGACGTCAGCCGCTCCTACGACCTCGACCGAATCGCGCGGCAACGCGATTTCCTCCTCGGCTTCGCGTAGCGCAGCGGCAGCGGCATCGGCATCGTCGGGATCGATTCGGCCGCCCGGAAACGCCACCTGGCCGGCATGGCGGCGCATCGTGTCGGTGCGCTGCGTCAGGATCACGCCCGGCTCCGGCCGGTCGGTGATCGCGACCAGCACCGCCGCCGGCGCGGGCGCGCCATCGCTATACGGCGCAACACTGTCTCCCAGAAGCAAGACAGGGCTGTGATCGTCGGCCATCAACGCGGTGCGCAACCGCTCCGCCAGCGTCATATCGCGGGCTCGAGCGGAAAGAACGCATTGTCGCTCCACACGCCGGGCGGATCGTCGTTACCCGCCAGCGCGCGTTCGGCAATGTCGTAATAGACGCTGCGCACGACCAGCGCCTCGAGCCCGCTGCGCACGTGGAGATAGGGGCGGGGGCCATCCTCGGCCTGGAAGAATCGCAACACATGATCCGGTCCCGCCGTCACGAGGTCGCCGGTATTGAGCCGGAACGCGAGCTTGGCCCCGCGACCCTCGCCCTCCGCCTTCATTTCGACCGCAACGAACGGAGCGTCCTCGACCGCGATGTCGAGCTTCTCGACCGGCGTGACCAGCACGTATCCGCCGTCCGGCTCGCGCCGCAGGATCGTCGAGAAAAGCCGCACCATTTCCTGCCGACCGATCGGCGACCCCATGTGGAACCAGGTGCCGTCACGCGCGATGCGCATGTCGCTGTCGCCGCAATGCGTCGGGTGCCATTGATCGACCGGCGGCAGCCGCTTCTCGCTCGCCAGCCGCGCGATGTCGGCAAGCGAAAGGTCGGCGAGGTCGTGCGGCGGCTCCATCGGCATGGAGGATCGCTAGGCTAGCGGGCGTTATGCCGCAACTGTGACGCGCGGACCGACGGCCCCCGCAATCGCCGGCACATCAGCGCCGCGCGCGAGCAAGCGGTGGCGCTCGACCGGGCCGGGCAAGCGCCATCCGGCGGTCGCCTCGGGGCTGAAACCCCAGAAGCGACCGTAATATTCCGGATCGCCGACCAGCATCATCGCACCGTCGAGATCGAGTTCGACCGCGGCGTCTAGCGCTTGGTGCATCAATTCCTTGCCCAGCCCGCTGCGCTGCTGCGCCGGCTCGACCGCGACCGGACCGACCAGGACGAGCGGCCGGACCCGACCGTCATCGCCGGCAATTTCCACCGGCCAGCATTGGATCGTGCCGGTGAGCGCGCCCTTCTCCACGGCCGCGAAGCTCAACTCGGGGATCGGTGCGACGCCTTCGCGCAGGCGATAGGCGGTCTTGGTGTGGCGGTCGCGGCCGAACGCGCGATCCAGCAACGCCTCAACGGCGGCGGGATCGACGGTCGCGATCGGCACAAACTCCAGCACTTCGGTCTCCTCTGCCGGACGAAATGCCCGGGGCGGGCGCGTTTAACGCTGTAGCGATCGAATACA
>JBDSED010000074.1:0-23283 GCA_039920225.1 Sphingomonas sp. | reverse complement strand
TCGCCGACGTCCGTTCGGTGATGCAGGAAATGGGCAAGGCGATGATGGGCACTGGCGAGGCCGAGGGCGACAACCGCGCCATCGAAGCCGCGTCGAAGGCGATCGCCAACCCGCTGCTCGACGGCGTGAGCATGAAGGGCGCCAAGGGCGTCATCGTGTCGATCACGGGTGGCGAGGACATGCGTCTGCTCGAAGTCGACGAGGCCGCGAACCACATCCGCGAGCTGGTCGACGAAGACGCCAACATCATCTGGGGTTCGGCGTTCAATCCCGAACTCGAGGGCAAGATCCGCGTTTCGGTCGTCGCCACCGGGATCGAGGCCGACACCAGCGGTATCGCCGCCGCCGAGCCGACGACGCGAGCCTTCTCGTTCGGCCGCCGCAGCGAAGCGGTTGCGCCGGTCACGGTGCCCGAAGCGGTCGAGCCCACGCATGAGCCCGAGGTCGCAGCCGCGGCCGACCCGGTCGTGGACACCGTAGCGGACGACGAGCCGCTCGAACTGTCGGCGCCCGTGACCGAGCCGATGGCCGAGGACGGCCTGGATGCGCCGACCGCCGATGACGACGAACTGGTGCTCGACAGCGGTGCCGAGGTCGAGAACGCGTCCCCAACGCGGCTGACGTTCGGTGACGAGGAATTCGGTGGCGGCGCGACCATCGCGGCCGGATCGGACGAGGAAACGGCGGCACCCAAGGTCAAGCTGGGCGGCACGCTGTTCGAGCGGATGCAGAACGTCGCCCGCGGTGCGTTCGGCGAGTCCGAGCCCGAAGCCGAAAAGGATTCGCTCGACATCCCGCGCTTCCTGCATCGCCAGAACAACCAGTAACCGTCTCATGGTGAAACGGGGTGTTGCGGTTCGTCGCCGTCACGCCCCGTTTTGGCGTTTGTGACCCGACCGATCATTTCCCGTTCAGCCCGCAATCGGTCTAGGCTACATCCCAGATGATGTTGCGCCGTACCCTGACCTTTGCCGCGCTCGGTTTCGCGGTGGCCGGTGGCGCACAGGCGCAGACCCCGAGCGAGAATCGCGACGCCGATGCGCTGGCCGCCGACATGCGGATTCTCGCGGCGAACCCGCTCGATATCGAAGCGCTGATCGTCGCCGGGGAGCTGACGCTGCGGATGGGTGACAGCACCGCGGCGGCGACCTTCTTCGGTCGCGCGGAGAAGCTCGATCCCAACAATCCGCGCATTAAGGCAGGGTGGGGCAGCCTGATGGTCCGCGCCGAACGGCCGGGCATGGCGCTGGTGCGGTTCCAGGAAGCCGAACGGCGCGGGCTGAGTCCGACCAAGTTCGCCGCCGACCGCGGGCTAGCCTACGACCTGATCGGCGAGCAGGATCGCGCGCAACGCGACTATCGCTTGGCGTTGCGGAACGGGCCGGACGACGAAGTGACGCGGCGTTATGCGCTCTCGGTGGGTATTTCCGGGCGGAAGGACGAAGCGCTAAAGCTCCTCGATCCGCTGATCCAGCGCAGCGACCGCGCGGCGTGGCGCGACCGTGCGTTCATCCTGGCTATGAGCGGCGATACGCGGGGAGCCGAGAAGATCGCGGAAACGATGATGTCGTCGGGGCTTGGCGCGGGGCTCACGCCGTTCTTCCGCAAGCTGCCGCAATTGTCCGCCGCCGATCGCGCCTTTGCGGTCAATTTCGGCGAGACGCGGACGAGCCCCCAGCGAGTCGCCGACGCGCAACTCGTGCCGCTGTTGCCGCGGCTCGGTCCCGATCCTTATGCGCCAAAGGTTGCGGTCGTCGCGCCGCCGATCGTCCTGGCGTCGGCCGATGAAGGTCGCAAACGCAAGAGGCGGGGGCGGGATAAGGTTGCCGCGACACCGCCGTCGGTCGCGGCCAAGCCCGTCGAAGTAGCGGCGGCAGCGCCGGTCTACGTTGCGCCGCGCCCGGCCCCGACACCCGCGCCAGCGCCGACGCCGGCCCCTGTTCCGCCACCAGTCCGCGTCGCGGCTGCGGAGCCCAAGCCTGCTCCGCTGCCGTCGCCGGCGCCCGCGCCCGCGCCGGCACCTGTGCCATCGCCGACGGCGGCCCCGACCTCGACTGCCTCGACGCCAACCCCCGCAACCACGCCAACGGTCGTCGCGGCGACACCGGTTCCGACAACTGAGCCTGGCCCGGCTCCGGCCGCTGCGCCTACGCTACCGCCGAATCCGATACCAACTGCGCCGATCGAGGTCGCGGCGAATCCGACCCCCGCACCTGCTGTCGATCCGGTGCCTGGCACCGCCGACCAGCCGAGCGCGGCCGAAGCCGGCGTTCCCGAGCCGACCGCGACGTCGCGCGTGAGCGAGGATACGGTGCTGGCGCGGATCGTTGCCGGGTTGGACAAGCCACCGGCCCCAGCGTCCAAACCGCGCCGCGTACCGGTCGACGCCGCGCCGCCGCCCGCCGCGGTCAAGACCAAACCAGGGGAGGATACCAAGCCCAGCGTTGCCCGCACGCACGGCAAGTCGGCCAAGGATGAACTCGCGGACGCAAAGAGCGGCGCGGCCAAGGCCAAGGAGGTCGCCGATGCACGCGACGCCAAGGGCCGGCTGATCAAGCCCAAGGCCGACGAGCCCGCGCTCGACAAGAATGGCTGCCCGATCCCGGTCAAGCCGACGAAGGGCAAGGGTAAAACCGCTGCGGCCGTCAAGACCAAAACCGCGATGACGGCGCGCGAAAAGGCCAATGACGCGCGGTGCAAGACGGCGACCGCTAAAGCCACGGCCGACGCCGAGACCAAGGGTGAGCCCCCCCGCGTCTGGGTCCAGGTCGCCGGCGGCGCGAACGAAAGCGACCTTCGCAAGGCGTGGGCCGCGCTATTGGCCAAGGCGCCAGACTTGTTCCGCGCCCGTCAGGGCTGGTCGACCCCGTTGCGCGCCACCAATCGCGTGCTGACCGGGCCGTTCGCGTCCGCGGACGAAGCACAGGCCTTCGTCAACCGCATGGCCAAGGCAGGCCTGTCGGGTTTCGTCTTCACCAGTTCCAAGGGGCAGAAGATCGACCGGCTGGGGTCGAAATAGCCCTCCATCGCGGCTACACCCCGCGCATGCCCGAGCTCGCGCCCTATGCCTCCGATCCGTGGCTAAGCCGGGGGCGGCTCTATCCCGCGGACGAAACCACCGCGCGGGGTCCGCGCGACGCGTTCCAGCGCGACCGCGACCGTATCGTCCATTCGATCAGTTTCCGGCGGCTGCGCCACAAGACCCAAGTATTCCTCGCCCCGGACGGCGACCATTTCCGCGTCCGGCTGACGCACAGCATCGAGGTCGCGCAGATCGGCCGTACGATCGCGCGCGCGCTGGGCCTCAACGAGGATCTGACCGAGGCGCTCTGCCTCGCGCACGATATCGGCCACCCGCCGTTCGGCCATGCCGGGGAGGATGCGCTGAAGGAAGCGCTCGGGGGGCAGGGCGGCTTCGATCATAACGGCAACACGCTGCGCGCGCTGACCGAGATCGACAGCCCGTATCCGCGCTTTCCGGGGCTCAACCTGACCTGGGAAACCCTGGAGGGGCTCGCCAAGCATAACGGCCCGGTCACGTCTCCCCAATGGGCGCTGGCGAAGGCGGACGACGAATTTCCGCTGGAGCTGGAGACGTTTGGCGGGCTGGAGGCGCAAGTCGCGGCGATCGCCGACGATATCGCCTATGACAATCACGACATCGACGATGGCCTGCGCGCCGGGTTGCTGAGCCTCGACGAGCTGCTAGCAGTGCCGATGATCGCCGCGCGCTGGGACCAGTGCCGGGTGCGCTTTCCCGACGTGCCGCCGGCGCGGCTGACCGGCGAATTGATCCGCGGCCAGATCGGCGGGATGGTCAACGATTTGATCGAAACCAGTCGAGCGGCCATTGTGGGCGCGGGAACAAAGGCGCCTGACGAGGCGCGCGACGCCGGCCGAGCGCTGATCGGCTTTTCGGACGCGATGCGCAACGACGAGCGCGGGTTGAAGCGCTTCATGTATGCCAACCTTTACCACCACCCGGTGCAGCTTGCCGCGGCCGACCAGGCTCGCGTGGTCGTCGCGGGGCTGTTCGCCGCGTATCACGCCGACCCGTCGCTGATGCCGGGCGAATGGCCCGAACGGCTGCCGCCCGACGAACCCTGGCTGAGCCGCCATGTCGCCGATTTCATCGCAGGCATGACCGACCGCTACGCAATCGCGCGCTATCGCGAGGTCGTTGGGCCGATCGACTTGCCCGAAGGCTTCTAAGACCTCGCCCGTTACGCCTGGGATAATTGTGCGACAAAGGTGTATCATGCCCGGTCGCATCGCATGGAGACGCGCATGGCCGACGCCAGCATCGCGCTCAATCGCTTCGGGCTCGGCGCCCGTCCCGACGAGAGCATTCCGAGTGATCCCAAAGGCTGGCTGAAGCGCCAGCTCGCCGAGTTCGAGCCCAAGCCCGCCGCGTTCGCCAACGTGCCGACTCGCACCAAGGTTGCCGGCGAACTGGCCGATTATCTCGAACAGCAACGCCAATTGCGTCAGCAAGGGCTTGGCCGCCGACCGCAGGCTGCGGCGACACCCGCCGCGCCCCAGATGACGCCGGGCATGGCACCGACGATGACGCCGGGTACTCCCGAACCCGGCGCGAAACCCGACGACGCCAACGATCCGCTCAAAGCCGCCCGACGCTTCGTCGGCGGTCAGGTGCGCGACGATTACGCCGCGGCGGTCGGCGCGCGGATCACCGCGGCGCTGACCAGCCCCGCGCCGTTCGCGGAGCGGCTGACGCATTTCTGGGCCAACCATTTCGCGGTGTCGGCCGACAAGCTTCAGGTGATCGGCCTGTCGGGGCTGCTGGAATTCGAGGCGATCCGCCCCAATTTGATGGGCAAATTCGGCGCCATGCTCAACGCGGTCGAACGTCATCCCGCCATGCTGCTGTATCTCGATCAAGCGCAATCGATCGGCCCGAACAGTATGGCGGGGCGCTTCGCCGCCAACCGGCCGCGCCCCGGCGGACAGAAGCTCGGGCTCAACGAGAATCTCGCGCGTGAAATCATGGAGCTGCACACGCTTGGCGTGCGCACCGGCTATACCCAGGCCGACGTCACCGAATTCGCCCGCGCGTTGACCGGCTGGACGGTACGCGGGATCGGGCGCGGACCCGCGGCGCGGCTGACCGGCACAGAGGGCACGCCAGGCGAGTTCGTCTTTGCCGAGCGCATCCACGAACCCGGCGAGCGAACGATCGTCGGCCGCAAATATCCGGAGGGCGGCGAGGGTCAGGCGCAGGCGGTGCTCGACGCGTTGGCGGTCAGCCCCTCCACCGCCGAGCACGTTTCGACCAAGCTCGCGCGTCACTTTGCCGGCGATACCCCGCCGCCGGCCTTGGTCGCGCGGCTCAAGGCGTCGTTCGTCAAGACCGGGGGCGACTTGCCGTCGCTCTACAAGGTGCTGATCGACAGTCCCGAATGCTGGGTCGCGGGACCGGTCAAGTTCAAGTCGCCCTGGGAGTGGACGGTGTCGACCGGCCGCGCGCTTGGGTTGAAACAGATGCTGCCGCTCGCCGCGGTTGGCCTGCTCAACCAGCTCGGCCAGCCGACGTGGCGGCCCGGATCGCCCGCGGGCTACGATGATATCGCCGCGAGTTGGGCAGGACCCGATGCGTTGGTCCGCCGGGTCGAGGCGTCCGAGCGGTTCGCGACGCGTGCGGGCGCAGCGATCGACGCGCGGATGCTCGCACCCAAGCTGTTTCCCGGCGCGCTGACACCGGCGACCGAACAGGCGCTGGCGCGTGCCGATAGCCCGGGCCAGGGCCTCGCGCTGCTGCTCGTGTCGCCCGAAATGTTGAGGAGGTAGAGATGATCGACCGCCGTAATTTCCTCGCCTACGGCGCCGGCGCGACCGCGCTGACGATGATGCCGCGCATGGCGTTCGCCAAGGCCGATACCGACCGCCGCTTCGTCTTCATCATCCAGCGCGGCGCCGCCGATGGGCTCGGCACGATCGGCGCGGTCGGCGATCCCGCGTTTGCCGGCGCGCGGGGGCAACTTGCCGCCGATTTCGCAACCGCGAATAAGCTCGACGGCATGTTCGCGTTGCACCCGGCGATGACGTCGCTGGCGGGGCTATACGACGCGAAGGAGGCGATGTTCGCGCACGCCATCGCCTCGCCCTATCGCGACCGGTCGCACTTCGACGGGCAGAACGTGCTCGAAAGCGGCGGGCTGGGCGCGTATCAGGTAAAGGACGGCTGGCTCAACCGCATGCTCGGGCTGATCCCGTCGGGTCAGGCCAAGGCGATCGCGGTGTCCGCGACGGTGCCGCTCGCGCTGCGCGGGCCGCATGAGGTCAGCAGCTATGCTCCCTCGGCACTCCCTCAGGCGTCCGACGACCTGATGATGCGCGTGGCGGCGCTATACCAGGGCGACGGCCAGCTCCACGGACTGTGGAGCGAAGCGATGAACACGCGCACGCTGACCAGCGACCTGACCGACGCCAGCGCAAAGAATGCCGCCGCAACCGGCGCGCTCGCCGCACGACTGCTCGCGCCCGCCAACGGCGCGCGGATCGCGATGATCGAGACCGGCGGCTGGGACACGCACGCCGGCCAGCGCGGACGGCTCGCGCTCCAGTTGAAGGGCCTCGACGCGATGATCGCATCGCTCAAGACCGGGATGGGCGCGGCGTGGAGCGACACGATGGTGCTCGTCGCGACCGAATTCGGCCGCACCGTCGCGGTCAACGGGACCGGCGGCACCGACCACGGCACGGGCTCCGCCGCGATGCTGATCGGCGGCGGGGTCAAGGGAGGCCGCGTGATGGCCGACTGGCCGGGCCTCGGGCAGGCGGCGCTCTACGAAGGCCGCGACCTCAAGCCGACGCTCGGTCTCGATCAGTTCGTCGCGGGCGCGGTGGCGGGGCATTACGGCGTCGAGCCGGGCAGGGTGATGGCGACGTTGTTCCCCGGCACCAAGGGCGCGGCGGCGGTCGGCGGGCTAAGCTAAACTTCCCCTCCCTTGACGGGAGGGGATAGCGAAGCTTGCGAGCTTGCTCGCTAGCATAGCTTGGAGAGGGTGAGCGGTCGCATTGCGACCGCGCGAAGCTGCGCTCCGCTTACCCCTCACCCAGCTTCGACTAGGCAGCAAGCTGCCAAGTCTGCGCAACCCTCTCCCGCAAGGGGAGAGGGAAGGTGGGCTTTGCTCCATTTAGCGCATTGGGCTAAGGGCGCCGCTTCCTCCGATCGTTGGACCTGCAATGACCCTCTACACCCGCTTTGCCGCGCATATCGACGCGGCGCTCGATGCCTTGACCGCGAACGGCGATCTGCCGGGCGGGCTGGCGCGCGCGAGCGTGACGGTCGAGCCGCCGCGCGACGCCAGCCATGGCGACCTGGCGACCAACGCCGCGATGGTGCTGGCCAAGCCTGCGAACACCAATCCGCGTACGCTGGCGGAGAAGATCGCCGCCGAACTCGGCAAGTTGGAAGAAGTCGCGTCGGTGTCGGTCGCGGGGCCGGGGTTCATCAACATGAGCCTGACCGACGACACCTGGCGCAACGAGCTCGCGGCGATCAATGACGGGGGCGCCGACTATGGCCGCTCGACGACGGGCAAGGGCCGGACGGTCAATATCGAATACGTTTCCGCCAACCCGACCGGGCCGATGCATATGGGGCATTGCCGTGGGGCGGTGGTCGGTGACGCCCTGGCGTCGTTGCTTGAATGGGGCGGCTACAAGGTCATCCGCGAATATTACGTCAACGATGCCGGCGGTCAGGTCGACACGCTCGCGCGGTCGGCGCACCTGCGGTATCGCGAGGCACTGGGCGAGGATATCGGCGAGATCCCCGAAGGGCTGTACCCGGGCGACTACCTTATCCCTGTGGGACAGGCGCTCGCACAGGAATTCGGCGATAAATATGTCGGCGCGTCCGAGAGCGAATGGCTGGTGCTGTTCCGCAAGACCTCGGTCGCGGCGATGTTGGTGCTGATCAAGGCCGATCTGGCGTTGCTCGGCATCCATCACGATCTGTTTTCGTCGGAAGCGGAGTTGCAGGCGGCGAAAAAACCCGAGGCGGCGGAGCGCGAGTTGCGCGCGCGTGGGCTCGTCTATGACGGCGTGCTCGAAGCACCCAAGGGCGAGACTCCCGAGGACTGGGAGCCCGTCGAGTTGCCGCTATTCCGCTCCTCGCAATTCGGCGACGACCAGGACCGGCCGATCAAGAAATCCGACGGCAGCTGGACCTATTTCGGCGCCGACCTCGCCTATCATTGGCAAAAGGCGCAGACCGCCGACGCGCTGATCGATATCTGGGGCGCCGATCATGCCGGGACGGTAAAGCGGATCGTCGCGGCGGTGCAGGCGCTGACGGGCGGCAAGACGCGGTTCGACGTCAAATTGGTCCAGATGGTGCGGCTGCTCCGCGGCGGCGAGCCGGTCAAAATGTCGAAGCGTTCCGGTAATTTCGTGACGCTTGCTGACGTCGTAAAGGAAGTCGGTAAGGATGTCGTCCGCTTCACCATGCTGACCCGCAAGGCCGACGCCCAGATGGACTTCGATTTCGCCAAGGTAGTCGAGGCGTCGAAGGACAATCCGGTCTTCTATGTGCAATACGCCCACGCCCGAGTCGCGTCGGTCAAACGGCGCGCCGCCGAGGCGGGCGTCGTGTGTAATGGCGTCGACCTGTCCCGCCTTGATACGGAAGACCTCGCCCTGGTGAAGCTCGCAGCACAGTTTCCGCGGGTCGTGGAGACCGCGGCGGCGGCGCGTGAGCCGCACCGGATCGCCTTTTATCTCTATGACTTGGCGGCGGAGTTTCACGCATCGTGGAATGTCGGCAACGATCGTCCGGATCGCCGTTTCCTCGTCGCCGACAACCACGAACTCACCTGCGCGCGTCTTTTCCTCGGCGACGCGATCGGGCAGATTATCCGCAACGGTCTCGCCATCATGGGGGTGGAGGCGGTCGAGGAGATGAATTGATGGCGGGCGAGAAGTGGAGCGAGCCCACGGTTACCGACGATAATCGGCTGCCCTGGCTCGAAACCGCGGGGGACGATTATGACGAGGGTCCCGCACTGAGCCGCGTGGTCGGCATGGTGCTGATCGGGCTGGTCGCGCTCGCCGCGGTGCTCGGCGGGATCTATTGGTTCAAACATAGCGCACCGACGCCGGGCAACGGCGATCTGATCGCGGCGCCGGCGGGCGACTATAAGGTCAAGCCAGACGATGCCGGCGGGATGAAGGTGGCGGGTGAAGGCGATGCCGCGGTCGCGGCAAGCGGTGGAGCGGCCGGCGCCAACGGATCGATCGCGGTTACCAACCTGCCCGAAGCGCCGATCGTCGGCACCAAGGCGGCGCCAAATACCAAAGGCGGGCCTGGATCTTCCACCGCGACAGCCAGCGTCGCCGGTCCCCGCGGCAAGCTGACCGCGCCGCCTCCCGGGCGACCGGTGACGATTGCCGGCGGCGGAAGTCGCGGCGCGTTGGTCCAGCTCGGCTCGTTCCCGAGCGCAGCGCAGGCCAACAGCGCCTGGACACAGGCCTCGAAGCGGTTCGGCTATCTCGCCGGGCTGGGCAAGTCGATCGAGAAGGCGGAGGTCAACGGCCGCACCTTCTACCGGCTCAAGGTCAATGCCGGCAGCGCGGGCGCGGCGCAGGATCTGTGCGGCAAGCTGAAGGTCGCCGGTGAGGCGTGCATCGTTACGAGTTGAGCCAAAATCCGTCATTGCGAGCGGAGCGAAGCAATCCACGGTCTCGCGATACGCTGGATTGCTTCGCTACGCTCGCAAAGACGAATGTGCTTAAATTCGTGCCGCTCTCGAACTAGAGAAGGGGCATGAAGCCCGTCATCTACGGCCTGTCCGGCCTTGCGCTCACCGACGACGAACGTGCGTTCTACAAGGACGCCGATCCGTGCGGTTACATCCTGTTCAAGCGCAACGTGCAGAACCGTGCTCAACTCCGCGCGCTGACCGACTCGCTGCGCGACCTGTCGGGCCGCGACGACGTGCCGATCCTGATCGACCAGGAAGGCGGCCAGGTGCAGCGGATGGGGCCGCCCGAATGGCCCGATTTTCCCGCCGGCCCGGCATTCGATTCGCTCTACGACGTGGCCCCCATGTCGGCGATCGAAGCGGCGCGCGCGCATGCCCAGGCAACCGCGTTGATGCTCGCCGAGGTCGGGATCAACGTCGATTGCTGGCCCTTGCTCGACGTGTCGCAGCCCGACACGACCGAGGCGATCAGCATCCGCACGCTGGGCCACGAACCGATGCGCGTCGCCGCGATGGGTCGCGCAATCCTGGAGGGGCTGCGCGCCGGCGGCGTAGTCGGTGTGGTGAAGCACATGCCGGGCCATGGCCGGGCAGTCGTCGATACGCATCACCTGTTGCCGACCGTCACCGCATCGGAGGCTGAGCTGGAGAGCGATCTCGAACCGTTCCGCAGCCTGGCCGACGCGCCGATGGGGATGACCAGTCACATCGTGTTCGACGTGTGGGACAAGGAGCGCCCCGCGACGCTGTCGCCGATCGTCGTCGATCAGGTGATCCGTGGGAAGATCGGATTCGACGGGCTGTTGATGACCGACGATATCGACATGAAGGCATTGTCGGGCACCGCCGGGGAAAAGGCGGCGGGGGCGATCGCTGCGGGGTGCGACCTGGTGCTCGATTGCTGGGGGCGGATGGACGAAATGGCGGATATCGCCGGGTTGCTCAACGACATGCCGGCCAGGTCGCTCGATCGGCTGAACCGGGCGATGGCGACGATCAAGGCACCGGAGGGCAATTTTGCCGATCTGATCGCCAAGCGAGACGATCTTTTGGCGTTGGCGTAAGAATTTCCGTTCGCCCTGAGCTTGTCGAAGGGCTGCACTTCCTCTCTTATCCACAGAAGAAACAAGGCAGGGCTTCGACAAGCTCAGCCCGAACGGTAGTTTTTTGGTGGCAATGGACTCCAACTCCGATACGTTGACGCTCGACATTGACGGGTGGGAAGGCCCGCTCGACCTGCTGCTTTCGTTGGCGCGGGCGCAGAAGGTCGATCTCAAACCGATTTCGATCCTGGCGCTGGTCGAGCAATACCTCGTGTACGTCGAACAGGCGCGCGCGCTGAAGCTCGAGGTGGCGGCTGACTATCTCGTGATGGCGGCGTGGCTGGCGTATCTCAAATCGGCACTCCTCCTGCCGCGCGATCCCGAGATCGAGCCGAGTCCAGAGGAACTGGCCTTGCGCCTCCAGATGCGGCTCGAACGACTCGACGCGATGCGCGACGCGGGCGCGCGGTTGCTCGCGCGCGATCGGCTCGGCCGCGACGTCTTCCGCCGCGCCGCGCCCGAGGGGCTGCGCACCGTCCGAAAGGCGCAGTGGCGGGCCGAAATCTACGACCTGATCGCCGCCTACGGCCAGATCAACGCGCGCAACCGCCCGGTCTTCCACGTCGTCCACGAACGCGCGGTGATGACGCTCGACGCGGCGCTGGAGCGCGTATCGCGGCTGCTGGGGGTGCAGGTCGAATGGGCAACGATCGAGAGCTTCCTGCCCGACTCGCTCGATGGGGCGTTCCGCAAGTCGGCGCTCGCCTCCAGCTTCGTCGCCGCGCTCGAACTCGCGCGCATCGGGAAGGCCGAATTGCGCCAGCAATCGCCGTTCGCGCCGCTCTACCTCAAGGCGACCGCATGATCGGCCAGGACGATCTGGTCCGCGCGGTCGAAGCGGTGCTGTTCGCCGCCGACGAGCCGCTGACGGTCGAGGCGATCCGCGCGCATGTCGGGGCGGAGGCCGATGTCCGTGCCGCGCTCGAACAGGTCGCCGAACATTATGCCGGGCGTGGGATCGAGCTGGTGAGCCGCGGCGACCGCTGGCACTTCCAGACCGCGGGCGACCTCGCGCATCTGCTCCGCCGCGACCGCGAGGAAGCGCGCAAGCTGAGCCGCGCCGCGATCGAAACGCTGGCGATCATCGCCTATCACGAGCCCGTGACTCGCGCCGAGATCGAGGCGATCCGTGGGGTGCAAATCTCGAAGGGCACGCTCGACGTGCTGATGGAGGCGGGCTGGGCGCGGCCGGCGGGGCGGAGGGAAACCCCGGGCCGTCCGTTGACCTATGCGACGACCGCGGAGTTCCTGACGCACTTTGGCCTCGCCAGCCGCCGCGACTTGCCGGGGATCGACGATCTGCGCGCGGCGGGGCTGCTCGATCCGATCGATCTGGCGATGGCGGAACTGAGTTTGGGCGAAGATGCCGACGAAGAGATGGCAAATGCGTCCGAAGAGGACTAGATGGCGTATATTGCCTGAGGAGATTGAGTGATGGGTAGCTTCAGCCTGGTGCATTGGCTGATTTTCGGGGTGATCGCGATCCTCGTGCTGGGCGGTGGCCGCTTTTCGAGCATGATGGGCGACGTCGCCAAGGGCATCAAGCAGTTCAAGAAGGGCATGGCGGAAGAGGACGAGACGCCGCCGAGCCGGATCGAGGCCAAACGCGCCGACCCGGTGATCGACCCTGCGACCGAGCGCGCCCGCGACGCAGAGCGTTAATTTCAGCCGGAGAGCCGTCCGGCCGTGATTTTCGATATTGCCCCGACCGAATTGCTGGTGTTGGGCGCGGTGGCGCTGGTCGTCATCCCGCCCAAGGATCTGCCCAAGGCGTTGCGCCTTGCGGGGCAGTGGGTCAGTCGTGCGCGCGGCATGGCGCGGCAATTCCGGTCGGGTTTCGACGACATGATTCGCGAATCCGAATTCCAGGAAATGGAAAAGAAGTGGAAGGCGGAGAACGATCGAATCATGAGCGAATTTCCGCCGACTCCTGACCAGGCAATGCTGATGGCGCCGGTGCCGCAGGACAATCCCGTCGAAGAGAATGACGACGCGCTGGCGATGACGGTCGAGATGCCGGCGGTCGTCCCCCAACCGGCGCCGAAGCGCAAGGCGCCGGCCAAACCGCGCGCCGCCGCCAAGACACCCGCCGCCAAGACACCCGCCGCGAACACCCCCGCGGTGAGGAAGCCCGCCACCAAGCGCTCGAAGCCGTGACGCGATGAGCGACGAAGACGAAATCGACGCCAGCCGCGCGCCGTTGCTCGACCACTTGATCGAGCTGCGCAAACGGTTGCTGATCAGTTTCGCGACGCTTGCGGTGCTGTTCGGCATTTGCCTTTATTTCGCGGAGCCGATCTTCGGCTTCCTGATCGAGCCGCTGGCGCAAGCGGGCGAGAAGAAGGTCTATTATACCGAGCTATTCGAAGCCTTCTTCGTCCAATTGAAGGTGGCGTTCTTCGCCGCGACCGTATTGTCTTTCCCGGTGGTCGCCAATCAGTTGTGGCAGTTCGTCGCACCTGGGCTCTACGGTAAGGAAAAGCGGGCGCTGCTGCCATTCCTGCTGGCGACGCCGGTGCTGTTCACCGCCGGTTGCGCGATGGCCTATTACGTCGCAATTCCCGCAGCGGTCCATTTCCTGCTGGGCTACCAGACCAAGGTGGGAGACTTGCAACAGGAGGCGTTGCCGCGCGTCGGCAACTATCTGTCCTTCGTCATGCAGTTCCTGTTCGGGTTCGGCGTGTCGTTCCTGATGCCGGTGCTCTTGATGCTGCTCGAACGCGCCGGGATCGTCACGCTCAAGCAACTCGTCGGCGCACAGCGTTACGCGATCGTCGGATGCTTCGCGGTCGCGCTATTCCTAGCGCCGCCGGATGCGGGGTCGATGATCATGCTCGCGACGCCGCTCGTCCTGCTCTACTATCTGACGCTGGTCGCGATCTGGATCACGCACCGGCGACGGGCGCGGTCAGAGGACGTAGAAGAAACCGCTGCCTGACCGGCCCGCCCGCAGGCTTACTTGCTCTTGTCGGCAGTCTTCGCGACGGTATCGCCCGCCGATGAAACGTCCTTGCCGACGCCTTCGACGGTGTTGCACGCAGCCAGCATAAGCGCGCCGGTGGCGAGCGCGAGGCTGATGATCTTACGCATGATAATCTCCTGAACGGGCTGGTGGCGTATCCGTCGGCACACGCTTCGGCAAATGAGTGAAGCGCGCGATCGGTTCCGGCTGCGATGAGGGGAGCCCCGATGCAATTAGGCCCGGAAGCGCCACCGGGGGGGAGGGGTTGACGCGTCCGGGCCTATGTCGTGGATAGCGAGAGCGGGGGGGCATAAGATCGCTATCCGAAGATGAAAACGCGTCGTTCGCGATCGGGTTCCAAGAAAAATTTACTTTTCGAAAATTTTTTCGCGGCGCCTTTCCGTGGAGCTTTTCAGTCCCTCCCGGTCACAGAGATGGCGATTTCATACGATCCGGCGAGTGGATCGTGGTGCAACGGCGCGCGCAATTGTCGCGACAGTCCTTCCATCACGCGCGCATAACGCTGGCCGAGCGCGGACTTCAGCTCGTCACCATCGATCAGCGCGGGCGAACTGGCGCGCAGGATGGCGGTCGCCGGTGAGTCGCCGGGGCGGACCGACAACCGAAGTTGCGCACCAGGTGTAATTCCGATCGCCAGCTCGATGATTTCGGTCAGCAGGAAAGCGACCGCGATCGCATTATCCTGGCTGACGAGGAAGGGCTCGACCTCGAGCAGGATGGTCAGTTTCGACGCCTCCGGGCTCGTCGCCCGGATGTTGGAGGCCAGTTCGCCGATCACCGCGCGCAAGCTGAGCCCGCGATGATCCTCCATCTCGGCGAAATGGTGGCGGTGGACGACCGATAGCGCGTCGACGCGGCGCTGGATCGACGAATAAGCACGCGCGGTTTCTTCGGCCTGCGCACCGCGCGAATGGAGGTTGATCAGGCTGGAAATGACCTGGAGGTTGTTCTTGACCCGGTGATGGACCTCGCGAGTCAGCTTGGTCTGGCGCACGAGGCCCTCGGCCAGCCCCGCCTCGTGCAAGATCAATGTGCGGCTGAGCGACCTAAACGTCTCGCCGAGCTCGCGTATCTCTTGTGCCGGAAGCGACCGCACGTCGGCCGAATCGATCGCTTCGCCGGGGCGATACGCCGCGACGCGCGCGCGCAGCGTCCGCAGCGGCTGGATCAGCAGCCGATCGACGACGAACCAGGCGATGCTCGCCGCCGCCAGCCACATCAGGATCGGGAGCAGCATCGCGATCAGGATAGGTGATGTGATAAGGTTGCGTCGCATGCTAACCGTCAGCGTGAGATTGCCGACGTTAAGGGGCGCGTTGACCGCCTGGTGACTGTCGAGCGGGCTGTCGCGGTCGAGCGTGCGCAGCGCGAGTTCTTTGCCGTCGGCGCCGCGGATCGTTTCGGCATAGTTGATGCCCGATGCCGTGGGTTTTGCGATACCCGTGAGAAATTTCGCTGGAAAGAAGGCGCTGCCGCGCAAGTCGCCGTCGGCGGCGGCAATCGCCAGCGTCACGCCCTTGCCGGGCACGACCTGCCCCGACGGCCGCCCGGCCGCGATCGTAGAGGAAGTGGGGAAGGGAGACGATGTGCCGCACAATGTCCGGCCGTTGCGATCGACGATGCTGAAGTTGGCACCCGCTGCAATCTGCTGGGCGAATACGCCGCGGGCGCGGGCGCAACTCGGCGCATCGGCATGATCGGCGGCTAGCGCCTTCATCGCGGTGCTGAGCGCGGCCATGTCGCCGACCAACTCGATCGCCAGATTGCGCGAGCTTTCCTGTGCGGCGACGCGCAGCTGCGACCGCGCTTCTTCCCCGGCCTGACGCGTCGTGCTGAGCGTAGCCAGAATAGCAATGATCGCGAACGGCAGCAGCGCAGCGAGCAGGATCAGGAAAATCTTGGCGCCAGTCTGCAGCCGGCCGAAGCGTGCGCTCAGCGTCGGGGCCGCGCGCTCACCGGCCGTGGGCCCGCCCATCGGCTATCCAAGCTTGCGGAGCAGGTCGAGCATTTCGTCGGGCACAGGCTCGCTAACGGCGTCATGATAGACCGTGCGCAGCGCGGTCCCCATCGCTTCGTCCTTTACCTTTTTGCTCTTGTTGCCATCTTTGCCGGACTTTGCGCCCTTTGATGACTGCCGATCAGGCAACGCCAACCCCCCTATGACCACCACGCCGGACATGCCGGATATAAAAAAGGCCCGCACGAAGCGACCAAGAACGGCGCATCGAGCGCGCCGTGATATCTCGTGAAACCAAAAAGCCCGTCGATTGTTCCACTAGCGAACAGAAAAATGTCGTTTGCGTAAACCAGGCCCCGCTCGCACAAGAGCGGGCGCCTTTTCGGGGAGATAAGTTCCATTATGTCGCTTGGTCAACAACTCGCGCCGCACCTGCCATTCCTGCGCCGCTACGGCCGCGCGCTGACGGGAAGCCAGGAGCATGGTGACCGCTACGTCCGCGCCGCGCTTGAAGCGATCGTCGCCGCGCCCGAGGAGTTCCCGCGCGATGTCGAGCCGAGGCTGGGGCTGTATCGCACCTTTCAGGTAATCTGGCGCACCACCAACGCCGACGACGAGGTCGCGCTGAGCGACGACGCGTCTTCTGCGGAGGGGCAGGAGGCGGTCGCTAACGCGCGACTCTCCCGGATGACGCCGCTGTCGCGTCAGGCACTTCTGCTCACCGCGATGGAGGGCTTCACGCCCGAGGATGCCGGCTATCTGATCGACCACGACGCCGACGAGGTCGAGGCTTTGGTAGCGGAGGCCTTGGGCGAAATCGAACAGCAGACGCGCGCGCGCGTCCTGATTATCGAGGACGAACCGATCATCGCGATGGATATCGAGACGATCGTCCGCGACCTTGGTCACGACGTGACCGGCGTCGCCGTCACGCGCGACGAGGCGGTGGCGTCGGCGATGAGTGAGCGACCCGGGCTGGTGCTCGCCGACATCCAACTTGCCGACGACAGTTCGGGGATCGACGCGGTCAAGGATATCCTGGCCGAATTCCAGGTGCCGGTGATCTTTATCACCGCTTTCCCCGAACGCCTGCTGACGGGCGAGCGGCCCGAACCTACCTTCCTGATCACCAAGCCGTTTCAGCGGTCGACGGTCAAGGCGGCGATCAGCCAGGCGTTGTTCTTCGACGAGAGCACGATACCAGCGTAAATAAATCGAGGTGGGGCCCGCTACCCCACTCGACTGCCCATAGAATAACTGATTGGGCGGTCGGACAAGGGAGCGGGTCGGCGCCTCTCGTCGCTGAGGGGCGATCAAAAACGCAAAGTTCCATCAGTTACGGAGCCAAAACGGAAATCGCGCGTTCGAGGATGCATGACTGATCCAGACCATCCCGAAACACCCACTCACGAAACGGGTGACGAAGCGCGCGCTGGCGAGACGTCGGGGCATATGCGATACGTCCTGCTGATCTCGCTCGTTCTCGCGGTCGGGATACTGTCGGCCATCGTCTGGGTCCCGCTGCTCTTCAACAAATAGCCGTGTAATGGTTGGTTGCGGCTCCGGCCGTCCTATCTACCGATCCAACGGCCTGTTTGCGCACTTACCGGAGTTCCATGAACACGATCGATAGCGATGCCGAGAATGAGGGGAAGGCGATCGAGCACGTCGCGCTGTCGGACTCCGAATTCAAAGAGCAATTGGGCCAGGTCATCCCGCACCTGCGCGCGTTCGGCCGTTCGTTGTCGGGCAGCCGCGATCTTGCCGACGACCTGGTCCAGGAAACGCTCATGAAGGCATGGGCCGCGCGCCAGCGGTTCCAGGCCGGCACCAATATGCGTGCCTGGACCTTCATCATTCTGCGTAACCTCTACCTGAGCCAGATGCGCCGCGCCCGGTTCAAGGGCGAGTGGGACGATCTGGTCGCGGACCGTGTGCTCGCGGCGCCAGCTAGCCAGGACAAGCACGTCGAGCTGGGCGACATGCAGCGCGCCTTGCTTCACTTACCGCAGCCGCAGCGCGAAGCGCTGATCCTGGTCGGCGCAGGCGGGTTCGCCTACGAAGAGGCAGCCGAAATCTGCAACGTCGCGGTCGGCACCATCAAGAGCCGCGTCGCGCGCGGTCGCGTCGCGCTCGAAGCGCTGCTGAGCGGCGGCGACATGTCGTCGCGCCGCACCGCGCCCGACAATCAGGGTCGTACCGCGCTCGATACGATCATGGACGAGGTCGACGAATTAAGCGGCGACCATCATCCCCGACCCGATGACGTCGAGCACGAAGATTAATCGTCTTGAAGGCGGTTTATCAGCGCATTGAACTCTGACGGCAACACTGCTGCGCCGCCGAAAATCTGGCGAAGCGCATTTCCTATGCCGTCGCTTTCCCGCGGAACCCGCACTGTCTGCCGTAGGTGGCACTGCGCCGCTGAAGGGGAAGTTGCTGACGAGTTCATCATCGACAAAACGAGCGGTGTGACGTTTTGTTGCCCTTTTGTTGCTGCGTTGCACTTAATTTAAGTTAACCCCGTAACGACTTTGGGCCGGACGCAGGCAATTCTATCCAGAAGCGCGCTAGGTTAGAGCGGTAAGCGTGAATGATTCGTCCACCTTCGCCCTGGCCCTCGCGCGCGCCACCGCACACGCGCCGTTTCTGCGCGTCGCGATCGAACAGCAGCCTGATCTGGTCTCCGATCTTGCGCAGGGGGTTGTGCCCGACGCGGCGCCGTTCGATCCCGATCTACCGATCGGCGTAGCGATGCGGCGCGCGCGGCGGCGCGAAGCATTGATCGTGGCGATCGCCGACCTCGCGGGCGCGCTCGACCTCGACGGCGTGACTCGGCGGCTGACCGCGTTCGCCGACCGCGCGCTCGACGCGGCGATCCGCGCCGCGATCCTCGAACGCGCGCCTGACGCCGAGCCGGTGGGCTTGGCCGCGATCGCGCTGGGCAAGCAGGGCAGTTGCGAACTCAATTATTCGTCGGACATCGACCCGATCCTGTTGTTCGACCCGGCGACGCTGCCGCACCGGGCGCGCGAGGAGCCCGAGGAGGCCGCAGTGCGGATCGGGCGCCGCGTCGTCGAACTGCTCCAGGCGCGCGACGGCGAGGGCTATGTGCTGCGCGTCGACCTCCGCCTGCGCCCTTCGCCCGAGGTCACGCCGATCGTACTCCCGGTAAACGCGGCGATTTCCTATTACGAGAGTCAGGCGCTGCCGTGGGAGCGCGCGGCGTTCATCCGCGCGCGTGCCGCCGCCGGCGACCTGGCGCTTGGGCGGCATTTCCTCGATGCGATCCGCCCGTTCGTGTGGCGCCGCGCGGTCGATTTCGGCGCCGTGGGCGAGATTCGCGAGATCACGCGCCGCATCCGCGACCATCATACGCAGGGCCAGGCGTTCGGTCCTGGTTACGACCTCAAGCGCGGGCGCGGCGGGATCCGCGAGATCGAGTTCTTCGCGCAGATTCACCAACTGATCCACGGCGGCCGCGACCCGGCGTTGCGGAGCCCCGCGACGATGGACGCGCTCGACGGGCTGGCGGCGGCGGGGCGGATCGGCTTGGACGAGGCGGAAACGCTGAAGGCGGCGTATGTCGCCTTCCGCACCACCGAACACCGGCTGCAGATGGTCGACGACCGCCAGACGCACGCGTTGCCGCGCGCGCAGGATGCGCTCGACAATGTCGGACAACTCGCCGGGTTCGGCAACGGCGCGTCGCTGATCGCGATGCTCAGGCCCCATGTCGTCGCGGTCGGTACCATCTACGATTCGCTCGACCCACCCGACACCGCCGCGCTGTCGAGCGACGACGATAGCCTGTCGGCGCAACTCGGCGAAATGGGGTTCGCGGACACCGAAACCGCCGTGCAGTTGGTCGAGCGATGGCGGGGTGGGTCATATCCTGCCTTGCGCAGCCCCGCGGCGCGGCAAGCTCTTGAAGCGGTGCTGCCCGGGCTGATGGGCGCGCTGGGCCAAGCGCCCGACCCGCGTGCGGCGCTGATCCAGTTCGATGCGATGCTGTCGCGGCTGCCCAGCGCGATCAATTTCTTCCGCTTGCTCGAGGCGCGCCCGCAGCTCGCGCAACTGATGGCGACGATCCTGAGCCACGCGCCGCCGCTCGCCGAGGCGCTGGGGCGGCGGCCTGCGTTGCTCGACGGGCTGATCGACGCCACCGCGCTGGCGCCGGTTGGCGACTTAGCCGCCCTGAACGCGGAGATGACGCGGAGCGAGGCAGGGGATGATTATCAGGCGACCCTCGACCGCGTGCGGCGCATCGTCGGCGAAAAGCGTTTCGCCCTCGGCGCGCAATTGGTTGCGGGAGTTAGCGATCCGCTCGACGTATCGCACGGTTATGCCCGGGTCGCGGTCGCTGCGGTCGATGTTCTCGCTGCGGCGACCGTGGCGGACTTCGCCAACGCTCACGGCCGCGTGCCCGACAGCGAACTGGTCATTCTCGCGCTCGGGCGGTTGGGCGGCGGAGCGCTGACACACGCCTCGGACCTCGACCTCATCTATCTGTTCACCGGCGATTTCGCCGCAGAATCGGACGGCGCCAAGCCGCTCGGCGCGGTGCATTACTACAATCGCCTTGCGCAGCGCGTTACCGCGGGGCTTTCCGTGCCCACCGCAGCTGGGCCGCTCTACGACATCGACACACGGCTCCGCCCGTCGGGCGCGCAGGGTCCGCTGGTCGTCTCGCTCGATGGCTTTGCGCAATACCAGCGCGAGGATGCCTGGACGTGGGAGCATATGGCGTTGACGCGGGCGCGGACGATCTTCGGGTCGAACTCCGCGCGCGCGGCGGTCGCTACGGTGATCGACGAGGTGTTGAAAACGCCACGCGATGCGGTCAAAACGATTGCCGACGCGGCCGAGATGCGGGCCGAGATGGCGCGGCACAAGCCGCCCGCGGGACCGCTCGATGCCAAGTTGCTGCCCGGCGGGCTGGTCGATCTCGAATTCGCCGTGCACGTCGCGCAACTGACGCACAATGCCGGCTTCGACCCCGATCTCGCGCCCGCAATCGCGGCGTTGGCCGATCGAGCGATCGTGCCGCCGGCGATCGGTGAGGCGTATCGGTTGCTCACGCGGATGTTGGTGCTGCTACGGCTGGTCGCACCCGACAGCGAACCGCCTTCGCCGGCCACCCGCGGCCTGATCGTCCGCGTGCTCGGCGCGAGCGATTGGGACTCGCTGGTTGCGCGGTTCGACGCGACCCGGCAGGAGGTCGCGGCATGCTGGGCGGACGTCAGTGGAGGCAAGAATGAGCATTGAAGTCGGCGACGACCTGCCCGATCTCGGACTGAGCGGCGCCGACGGCCTAATCCGACTGCGCGATTATGTCGGCAAGCCGTTCGTGCTCTATTTCTATCCGAAGGACGATACCGCCGGCTGCACGCGTGAGGCGCAGGATTTCAGCGCGTTTGGCGCCGATTTCGCCAAAGCCGGCGCGGCGGTGCTCGGCGTGTCCAAGGATACCGTCGCCAAGCACGCCAAGTTCACCGCCAAATACGGCCTGACCGTGCCGCTGGCGAGCGACGACAAGGAAGTAATTGAAGCGTTCGGCGCGTGGGTGCCGAAGGTTCTCTACGGCCGCGAATATATTGGCATCGACCGCTCGACGTGGCTGTTCGACAAGACCGGCAAGCTGGTGAAAAACTGGCGCAAGGTGAAGGTCCCCGGGCACGTCGAACTGGTTCTGAATGCGGTGAAAGAACTTGGCTGAACTGCTGATCGCAAAGCCGAATCATTGGTCCGGCGGCGCGTGATTGCGGTGTCATTCCTGCGGAAATCAACGGCTCGCCGCGCAGACGCGCCGGTCTGCCCCGCGAATTAACCTTCGCTATTGCATGAAAACGACGGCCGGGCAGTGATTGTTCCAGTAGTCCGGACGTGTGTGGGGTTCGTTCGGTTGTTCAAGCAATCAAAGGTCGCCGAAAATCGGTGACCGTCGCCAGGGTCGCCGGGGACACATGATAAATTTTACGACGTTGCGGGGCGCGATGACGCGCTTTGGGCAGTTCTTCAAAACGCGCGATTTCATCTTTCATGATGGCCGTGACCTGCGCCGCTTTTCGATCGCCGGCCGCACCCAGGCCGCGCTAGCCGTCGCCTTTGCCGTCACGCTCGTTTTCTCGGCCTATGGCGTGGCGCAGGCGGGCGTCAGCGCGATCGCGCTGACCGGCCTTACGGCAAAGCCGCTCTCGCCCGAAGCCAAGGTCGCCAGCATGGAAGCGGCGGTCGCCGACATGCAGACCAAGATCCAGCAGATCAAATACGTCGCCGACGTTCGCGCCAAGCGCGTCGAAGCGCGCCAGCAAATGCTTGCGGCGGCGCTGAACGGCCAGGGCAATGTCCAGCCGATCGCGTATCAGCCCATCGATGCGAAGGCGGCGGCGGTTGCGGCCGTTGTCGTCGAGCCGCTTGCGCGCGTCGAACGCGGCCAGGTCAATTTGGCGATCAAGGCGCGTGTCGCGACCGAAAAGCGCTACGTTGCGGCGGTCGCGCGGGCGAAGGCGATCGGGATCGATCCGGCGCGCTTTCAGCCGAAGGCAGCCGCGATGGGCGGCCCCTATCTCGCCGCGGACAGCGCCGAAGCCGCTGCCGACATCGCTGCCGACGCTCAGTTCCGCGCGCTGTTCCAGACCTGGAAGAAGCTCGACACGCTCGAGGATGGCCTGATCTCTATCCCATCGGTGCAGCCGGTGACCGACATGAAGTTTACCAGCAATTTCGGCATCCGTAGCGATCCGTTCCGCGGCACCGCGGCATTCCATCCGGGCGTCGACATTCCGTGCTCGACCGGCACTGCGGTTTACGCGACCGCCGACGGCGTGATCGACAAGGCCGAGCGGTTGGGCGGCTACGGCAACATGGTCGAGATCGATCATGGCCGCGGTATCCAAACCCGCTTCGGCCACCTGTCCAAGATCCTGGTCGTCGCGGGCCAGAGGGTGAAGCGCGGCCAGCTGATCGCGCTCTCGGGCTCGACCGGCCGCTCGACCGGGCCGCACCTCCACTACGAAGTCCGCATCGATGGCCGCGCGGTCAACCCGATGCCGTTCCTGACCACCGCGGATTATTTGACCGCGCTCAAGAGCCCACAACTCAACGCCGTGCCCGTCAGCACCGCCGCGGCGTCCGACTCGACCAACTAATAGCGTTTGTTCGGAGAGGATGGGCCGCGCCGGGACAACCGGCGCGGCCTTTTCATTGGTTGCCGCGCCGCGCGCCAATGCCTATCTGCGCCGTATGGCAACGCTCGCTCCCGACATCGTGCTGACTCCCGCGGCGGCGGCGCGCGTCGCGGCAATCGCCGAGCGCCAAAGCAAGCCCGCGATCCTGCGGCTGTCGGTCGAAGGCGGCGGCTGTTCCGGGTTCCAATACAAGTTCGGGCTGGCCGATGCGCCCGATGCGGGCGACACCATCGCCGAAACCGACGGCGTGCGGCTGGTCGTCGACGACATGAGCCTCGACCTGGTACGCGGCGCGCACGTCGATTTCATCGACAATCTCGGC
>JBDSED010000073.1:0-29798 GCA_039920225.1 Sphingomonas sp. | reverse complement strand
ATCTCGTCGAAGCGCTCGTACAGGAAACTCTCCTTGTGGTGGCTGAGGCACCATTTCGCCATGATGGAGCCGCCGCGGCTGACGATGCCGGTGACGCGCTTGGCGGTCAGCGGGACGTACGGGAGTCGCACGCCGGCGTGGATCGTGAAGTAATCGACCCCCTGTTCGGCCTGTTCGATCAGCGTGTCGCGAAAGATTTCCCAGGTCAGGTCCTCGGCGACGCCGCCGACTTTCTCCAGCGCCTGATAGATCGGGACGGTGCCGATCGGGACGGGCGAGTTGCGGATGATCCATTCGCGCGTGTCGTGGATGTTGCGGCCGGTCGACAAGTCCATGACGGTGTCGGCGCCCCAGCGGATCGACCAGACCATCTTTTCGACTTCGCTCGCGACGTCGCTGGCGACCGCGGAATTGCCGATATTGGCGTTGATCTTGACCAGGAAATTGCGGCCGATCGCCATCGGTTCGGATTCGGGGTGGTTGATGTTGTTGGGGATGATCGCGCGGCCCCTCGCGATCTCATCCCGCACAAACTCAGGGGTGACGTAGTCGGGGATCGACGCGCCGAAGGATTCGCCGTCGCGGATGTAGCTGGCGAGCATTTCGCGGCCGAGATTCTCGCGGGTGGCGACGTACTCCATCTCGGGCGTGATGATGCCGCGGCGGGCATAGTGCATCTGGCTGACGTTCATCCCCGGCTTGGCGCGCAAGGGGCGGCGGACGGGGTTGGGGAATTGCGGGACGCCGGCGGAGCGGTCGGGGCCGGACAGGCCGTTATCCTCGGGGCGGATTTGGCGCGCGTCGTAGCTCTCGACGTCGCCACGCGCTTCGATCCACGCGCGGCGGAGGTTGGGGAGGCCGGCCTGGATGTCGATCTTCGCGGCCGGATCGGTATAGGGGCCTGACGTGTCGTAGACGTTGAGCGGCGGCTCGCCGCAGCCGGGTTCGAGGTCGATCGCGCGCATCTTCACGCCAAGCGGGCCGACATGGATCTTGCGGCTGCCGCGGATCGGACCGGTGGTCACGCCGATTTCGGTGCGGGCGGGGGCGTCGGCCATTCGTCTTCTCCAATTTGGGGAGAAAACGGTCTTCGGGTGAAGCGCCGCCCACTCCCTACGCCGGTGTCAGCCGGATCAGGTTCAGCGGGTCGGAGGCTGCGGCCTCCCTCTCAACCGCGACTGAGCGGTCCCCCGGGGATGGCCGATGCTAGGCGCTTGGCCGGACAAAGAAAAGGCCGCGCGAGAATCCCGCGCGGCCCGTCTCATTCTAGACCTCGCCTTTACGGCTGAGCGGTAGAGGTCTTCAAATTCCCGTTCACCCCGTTGGGGAAGAACCCGCCGCCGACCACCGCGGCCTTCGACAGATAGGCGATGTTGAGCACCTGTCCCGTCGTCCGGCTATAGGCGATGCCGTTGGTGTCGGTCGGCACGACGTTCGACGTGGTCGCGTCGCCGGTGATCCCCTGATCGTCGTCGGACGTTCCGTCCAGGCTGTCGCGCGCGTCGCTGATCTTGCCGGCGTTGGTGCGTAAGGAGGGCGTAGCGATGCCCTTGGCATAGAGCACGGTGCGGACGAGCCCGGCGTGATACGCCTCCGCTGCCAGGATGCCCGCCGCCGCGGTCAGATACGCGTTGCTGGTGAGCAACGGCGCCGCGCCCTTGTAGGCGCTGACCCCGACGTCCTCGAAGATGTACGCGCCGAGCAGGAAGTTCTCGTCCGACGCGTAAGGATCGAAGGTCTGCCCGGCGGTGATCACGCCGGCCGCCAGCGCCGCCGCGGTGAACGCGCCGGTCGCGTTGCCGTCGATGTTGATGTTGGGCATCGCCACCGCCGCGGTGCCGAGCGCGGTGCGCAGGTAATTGACGTGCGCGCCCTCGTCCTGCGCGATCTCGCGGGCATATTGCGCGACGACCGGGTCGGTGAAGGTGACCTTGCGCCCGCCGGTGACGGTGCCCGCCGCGGCACCCGCGCCGCCGACGGTCTGCGCGCCGGGCAGCCCCGCGCCATAGACCGCGTAGAGATAGAATTGCGCTTCGAGATATTCGAGGTTGAGCGCGAAGTTGAGGATGTCGAGGTCCGCCTGCACCGGCGCCGTACTGGTCGCGGTGGGCGTCGGGGTCGGCGTTGGCGTGGGGGCTGGTGCGGGATCCTTCTTGCTGCACGCGCTGAGCAGGCCGAGCCCGCCGATCGTCGCGGCGCCGCTGGTCGCAAGCGTCAGGAAGCGCCGGCGTTCGGCGCGGCGGCGGTCGGTCGCTTCGAGGATAGCGAGCGCTTTATCGTTGTCGATCATGATAATCTCCGTTCGCTCGCTTGTCAGTTCGCTGCGCTGGTCTTGATGTTGCCGTTGACGCCGGATGGGAAGAACCCGCCCGCGGTCACCGCCGCGTTGTTGAGGTAGACGATGTTGAGCACCTGGCCGGTCGAGCGCGCATATGCGAGCCCGTCGGCGTCGAGCGGGGCGATGTTGGACGCGGCCCCGCCGTTGATCGTCACCGGCGAAATGCCCTGATCCAGATCGGTCGTCCCGTCGAGGCTGTCGCGCGCGTTGGAGATCGCGTCGGCCGACGTACGCAAGCTGGGGATCGCGACACCCTTGGCATAGAGCGCGGTGCGGACGAGCGCGGCGTGATACGCCTCGACCGCCATGATCCCGGCGGCCGCCTCGACATACAATTTGTTGAGGATCAGCGGCGCCGCACCCTTGTAAGCGGTCACGCCGACATCCTCGAAGATGAACGCGCCGAGCAGGAAATTCTCGGGCGACGAATAGGGATCGAAGGTCGCGCCGGCGCCGATCAGCCCGGCCGCACGCGCGGCGTTGGAGAAGGCGCTGGTGGGCGTCGCGCTGATGTCGATCGCGGGCGACACCACCGCCGACGTGCCAAGCTGCGCGCGCAGGAAGGTGACGTGCGCGACTTCGTCCGCGGCGATCTCTCGCGCATAGTCGCGGACCAGCGGGTCCGAATCGAGATTGTCGACCCGCCGCGCATTGGTCGCGGTGAGCGCGCCCGGGCTGGTGCCGAGCAACGTCGCGGCGAGACCCGCGCCACCGGCGGCGTAGGCATAAAACTGCGCCTCCAGATATTCGAGGTTGAGCGCGAAATTGAGGATGTCCGCGTCGGTCACGCTTTGCGCGAACGCCTCTTGCGTCACGACCAGCGCGGTTGCCCCCACCGCCGCGGCACCGATCGCCGCCTTGAAGAATTCGCGCCGCTCGGTCCGCCGTTTCACCCTCGAATCGAACGCCTCGAGTAACTGGATGTCGTCGGCCATCGTGTCATTCCTCTCTGCAATCGGCACCCGCGCGCGCCTGCATGGGTTGCAAGGTCCCTCGGCGAAGTGGCGGCTCTAGTCCAGCCGGGGATGCTATCCAAGCACCTCGCGGCGAAACGATGGCAACGATCGCGGCAAGACAAAAAGACCGCGCGGTAGGATCAAGAACCGCGCGGTCTAGGTACGTGGTTTTTCCGCCTCGCCGTCGGGCGGAAGCCGGCATTGCCGACTCCTGCCTGACGTTGCGTGTCCTTGCTTATGGTTGTGCGGTGCTGGTCCGGATGAAGCCGTTCACCCCGTTGGGGAAGAACAGCCCGCCGACCACGGCGGCCTTGGTGCCGTAAACGATGTTGAGCACCTGTCCCGCGGTGCGGCTATAGGCCAGACCGTTGGCGTTCGTCGGCACGATGTTCGACGTTATGTTGCCGTCCGGGCTGTTGATGCCCTGATCATCGTCGGCACCGACCCCGCGGATCGCATCGTCGGTCGGCGCGCCGTCGAGCGTATCCCGCAGGTCGCTGATCTTGACGGTCGTTTCGATCAGCTGGAGCGCCGGCGTGGCGATGCCCTTACGGTACAGGACCGTGCGGACCAGGCTGGCGTGATACGCCTCCGCCGCCAGGATGCCGGCCGCGGCTTCGAGATACACCTTGCTGGCGAGCAGCGGCGCCGCGCCCTTGTATGCGGTAACCCCGACGTCCTCGAAGATGAACGCGCCGAGCAGGAAATTCTCGTCCGATGCGTAAGGATCGAAGGTGCCGGTCGCGCCGACCACGCCGGCGGCACGCGCCGCCGTGGTGAACGCGCCGGTCGCGCCGCCATCGATGTTGATGTTGGGCATCGCCACCGCACCCGACCCGAGCGCCGACCGGAGGAACGCCACGTGCGCGACCTCGTCAGCGGCGATTTCGCGCGCATAATCGCGCACCACGGGATCGGTGAAGGTCACGGCCCGCCCGCCGGTCACGGTGCCCTGCGTCTGCTGGCCGCTCAGCAAATTGGCCGGCAGCCCCGCGCCGGAAACGGCGAAGGAATAGAATTGCGCCTCCAGATATTCGAGGTTGAGCGCAAAGTTGAGGATGTCAGCGTCGGTGACCGCGGTCGGGGTGGGGGTTGCGGTCGGCGCGGCCGTCGGTGTCGGCGTCGGGATGTTGTTGTTTTTGTCGCACGCGCTCAGCAGCGCGAGACCGCCGATCGCAGCGGCTCCGCCGCTGGCCATGGTCAGAAAGCGCCGGCGTTCGGCACGGCGATGTTCGCTAGCCTCTAGAACGGCGAGCGCGGTATCATTGTCGATCATGTCTATCTCCTTTCGCTCGGGGTTCAGGCGTTGTTCGCGCTGGTTTTGATCGCGCCATTGACGCCGGCCGGGAAGAACCCGCCGAGCGTGACCGCCGCCTTGTTCAGATAGACGATGTTGAGCACCTGGCCCGTCGTGCGGCTGAAGGCGAGGCCGTTCGCGTTGAGCGGCGCGATGTTAGATCCCGTCCCGAACGAGCCCGCCGTGACCGGCGAGATGCCCTGATCGTCGTCGGCTGCCTTCCCGGTGATCGCATCCGTTGGCACTTGCGCGGCGGTGGTGCCGTCGAGACTGTCGCGAGCGTCCGAGATCGCGTCGGCCGACGTGCGCAGCGACGGCGTGACCACGCCCTTGGCGTAGAGCACGGTGCGAACCAAGGATGCGTGATACGCCTCGACCGCGAGCAGGCCGGCGGCCGCCTCGAGGAATACCTTGCTGGCGAGCAGCGGCGCCGCGCCCTTATACGCGGTTACCCCGACGTCCTCGAAGATGAACGCGCCGAGCAGGAAACTGTTGTCGTCGGCATAGGGGTCGAAATTCGCCCCGCCCGCTAGGCCGGCCGCGGTGGCGGCGGCGGCGAAGGCGCTGCCCGGGCCGCCGGAGATATTGAGCTGCGGCTGCGCCACCGCGGCGGTGCCGAGCGCGGTGCGCAGGAACGCGACGTGCGCCGCTTCGTCATTCGCAATTTCCTGCGCATAGGCCGAGACGAGCGGGTCGGTGAATACCACCTTGCGCGCCGGCAAGGATCCAACGGGGGCAGCCAGCCCGCCCTGCGTCCCGGTGCCGGTCTGCTGGTTGGCAGGCAGTCCGGTACCCTTGGCAGCGTACAGATAGAATTGGGCTTCGAGATATTCGAGATTGAGCGCGAAGTTGAGGATGTCGGGGTCCGTCGGGGTCACCTGCGCCAGCGCGGCGTCGGCGTAGAAGAAACCGGATGCTCCCGCCACGGCAGCGGCGCCGCCCAGTGCCGTCTTGAAGAAATCGCGCCGCTCGGCGCGCCGTTTGACCCTCGAATCAAACACTTCGATCAACTGGGCGTCATCGGCCATTGTCATTCCTCTCAGCGGAAAGCGGGTGGGGCAGTCCTCGTTCGGCGGTCGTGACAGGGAGGGGGGGTGCGCAGCAAAGCATTGCCAGGCGTGCCCCGCCCTGTTCGAGGCTCGCCATCGAGACAGAAACGATTGGGGAATTGCGCCGGACGCATAAAAGCGGCGATTTATTTACCTGATTTGGATCAGCCAGACCGCGATAGACGGGGCTTGCGGATCAGAACGTGTAGGCGAGCCCCACGACGCCCATCCACTGGCTGCGGCTGCCCGCGACCGACACCAGGGGCGATCGGCCGAAATCGTTGAGCAAGCGCGTATAGGTGCCGCCGCCGACGATCTTGAAACCGTGAAGCAGGTCGCCGGTCAGCGCGATCGTGCCGAGCGCGCCGACCGACCAGTCTTTCCACCCCTTGCGCGTCGTGAACACGGGCAAGCCACTGGCCAGGCTCCCCGCCGCATCGACGTCGAAATAGGCTTTGCCATAGCCACGTTCGGCATAATCGGCGGAGGCGAACACGCCGACTCCCGCCTTCGTGCTGAGCGGGGTGAAATAGTTGACCGCCGGCGTCCAGATGCCGGCGCGGTGGGCGCCCGAAATGCCCTTTCGATAGCTGACCGACACCGACAGCCGGTCATACTCGCTGGTGATCACGCCCGTCTTGCCGATGCCGACGAACCCGCCGACTTCGATCGCGGTCGAGCGTACGCCGAGCGCGCGGACGCGCGGATCGTCGATGCTCTTGAGGCTCGATCGGTTGAAGTTCACCACGCCGATCGGGCCCGCCTGGATATCCCAGGTCGGCCCGGGCTTGTTGGGGATCAGATCGATCGACGCGCGATTGCCCGCTACGGTAAAGTTGAACCCGCCGATCGAGCCGATCGCGCCGGGCGCGATGCGCCAGACATAATGGTCCGAGCCTTCGTAATCGTTGAGGTAGACGCCCCCCGCACCGATCGTGATGCTGTCGCCGCCGGCCGCCATCGTCGCGCCCGCATCAGGTAGTGCCACGGGAGCGTCCTGTGCCGCGGCCGGCGCGGCGGCGATGGCGAAAGTGAGAGCGGCAAGACAAAAAGCGACGCGCATCGAGTGGGAACTCCGAGGGACATGTTACGCGGACGCAACGCTCGTCCCGCTCCTTTTGCTCCCTTAGAACATATAGCGCATTGAAATCTGTTGTGTTTGGGCAACGCCGCCGACCGCGAATGCCGCCGACGAAAAGCGCGGCGGGCCGAAGCCGATGCTGGGATTGCGCGAGAATCCGAACCCCTCGCGCGGGATGCCGGCGAAGGTGTCGAGCCGGGCGTTCGAATTCTCATCGTGGATGACCGCGGCGGCATAGTTGCCCGGCGCCAGCCCGGCGATGAGGATGTCGCGCTGGGTGGCCGGGACCGACCGAGTGATCGCGCGCTTGTCATCGATGCAGCCTGGGAAATTGGCCGGATCCGCGGTCAGACAGACGCGAATCACTCCTTTTGCCGATCGCAGTCCGGTGACGGTCAAATCGAGGCTAGTCGCCGGCGCCGACGCCGCGGGCAGCATCGCCGCCAACATCGCGAGTCCGGCCAATCGTCGCACGGTCGAACCCGCCGACCCCCCGGTCGGTGCCGCACAATCGATCCCAGAAACGGAAATAGAGCCCATAATTGCACCTGTATTCGGCATGATGCCGCTGATGATGGCTGGCGGTGATCAGCCATCCCCCCACTGGGCTGCCCCACATGAACCGCGGGAAAACCTCCCACCCCATATGGTTGGTGACACCCATAACGGTCATGATCGCGAGCACCAGCCCCAGCGCGGCGACATGGATCGGAATGACGAACACCAATAGCGGGATGACCACGGCGCCGGTCAGCGCCTCGAGCGGGTGAAACGCCATCGCCGCCCAAGCGGTGGGCGGTCGGCTGGCGTGATGGACAGCGTGGGCCATGCGGAACGGGCGCGGCCGATGCATCCAGCGATGCGTCCAATAGAACCAGGTATCGTGGGCGAAGAGATAGGCCAGCACCGACAGCGGCAGATACCAGAGCGGAAAGGCGTGAAGGTCGGTGTAGATTCGCGTCCAGCCACGATTCTGCCACCCCCAGGCGACGATCCCCGCGGGCACGCCGTAGATCGCGGCAGAGGCAAGGCTCCACCCGATCTCCCGCCGGATCTGCGCGTCGAGCCCGACGTAAAGGCCCGGCCTGACCATACGCGTCGCCAGCGCGAACGCGCCCGAGCTGGCGAGATAGCGCCCGCCGACGATCAGTGTCATCGCGAGGGCGGAAAGGAGGATGGCGAGGGTCGCGGTCACCGCGCCGGTTTACGCCAGCGTAGCGGATCGGCAAAGCGAATGCCGAAGGACACGCGGATGGTCGAGGCGCTCAAGCGGTGGGCACGGATGCTGAAGCGCGATGTCGTCGCGTTGTGGCTGGCGGCGCGCGATCCGCGCGTGCCGTGGATGGCGAAGGCCGTGGCTGGCGCGGTTGCGGCCTATGCGCTGAGCCCGATCGACTTGATTCCCGATGTCATTCCCGTGCTCGGCTACCTCGACGACCTGTTGATCGTGCCTGCCGGGATCTGGCTGGCGGTACGGATGATCCCGCCCGCGTTGATGGCCGAGTTCCGTAGCAATGCGGCCGCGCGCGCGACGCGGCCGGTCAGCCGTCGCGCCGCGTTGGTGATCGTCGGGTTGTGGCTCGCCGCCGTCGTACTTGCCGTCCAGTGGTGGCTCCGCCGTTAGCCGTTGGACTCCCGGTCCGCGCGCAGATGTGCCACGATCGTCCTGTCATCCGAATCGGCGACAAGGGGGAGGGACAATGTCGAAAGCGAGTCTGGCTATCGTTGCGATGTCGATGCTGGCGGTCGGGGCCGCCGCCGCCGACATGTTGCCGTTGAAGCAGGGGATTTTCGTCCCGGTCGGCGTCGCATGCCGCGGCGCGTCGAACGCCGACATGGTCAATTATTGGGGCGGCAAGGATTCGATCGGCTTCTCGCAGACCGAATGCACTATCAAGAAGCTCGTTCGGCAGGGCACGACCTACACCGTCACCGACGTATGCAAGGACATTCGAAGCGGCGACGTGATCGAAGGCGGCCCGACGGTGCTGAAGATCGCCAATCCGACCCAGTTCAGCATGAACGGCAAGACCTACCGTTATTGCGGTCCAAAGCCGCAATGGTGAACCGCACCCCGTAAAACGTTGGAGGCTAAGCGTTCTCGCCCGCGGCGAGGCGCTTGATCTTTTCCTCGAACCGCGCGTCCGACAGCGCCTTGGCCTTGCGCAGCGCGAAACCGACCGCGCCGAAGCCCAGCAGCAGCATACCCCAGGTCGCCGCTTCCGGGAGGCGCGACGGCACCGCCGCAAGCACCACCGCGGAGCCGCCCTTGCGGTTGAGGATGATCCGGTCGAGGTCCGACGCCGCGATCTTGTAGATCGTCATCGATCCCGGGCCGCCCTTGGCATCGTCGTACTGGACGCCGACATACACCGTGCCGTTGAACACGCCCGGGAAATTGAGCGTGTGCGACCCGTTGAGCGCGCCGAGGATCGAACTCCCGGGCAGCCCGCGATAGGTGACGGCGGGCCCGTCATAGCCGAGCTTGGCCAGCGCCGCGTTGAGTTCGGGATCTTTTACGCTGTCGAGCACGTCGCTGTGGTAACGATCGGCGCAGCCGGCCAGCGACGACCCGGCGGTCAGCGTCAAGTCGCTGGTGCAGGCGCCATCCACCGACACCGCGGCGTACGTCGGAGCGCTGGCGAACATCGCGGCGAACAGGGCCGCCACCAAAAGTTTCAGTTTCACCGACATTCCCTTCGCCCGGAGGCGACTCAATTCGCGTTAACGCTGCCTTAGCACTGATCGCTCGCCATGTCAGCGGTGTCGGAGACTCTGTCCCGATCCGGCACGCTAACTATGCCCAGCTATACGCCTGCTGCTTGCCAAACGCGGATCGCGTCGATCGGATAGGTCAGCATCAGCACGTTGAGCGTCAGATTGTCGCGGATCACTACGAGCGCGAGCAGTTCGAAGAACACCGCGATCGCAACCGTCGCCCAGACCGGGAGCCGCCGGGCGAGCGCAAAGCCGATCACCATCATCCCGATGTCGGCCATCGAATTGAGGATCGAATCGCCCGAATAACCGGCCGCCGCGGTCGCCGCGCGATAGCGGTCGATGATGATCGGCGAGTTTTCGAGCAACTCCCAGCTCCCCTCGATCACCACCGCGAGCGGGAGCGCCCACAGCCGCGCGCGGCCGGGCAGCACGAGCCACGCCGCGCCGTAGAACAGGAAACCGTGGATGATGTGGCTGAGCGAATACCAGTCCGAAATCTGCTGGCTGTTCTCGGCGCTCCATACCGCGCCCGTCCACAACTTGACGGTCCCGCACGGACAGATCGGCGGGCGGTGCCAACTCAACTCCACTGCGAAATAGACGAGCACGATCACGATCGCGGCGATCGTCGCGCGGCGATCGACAGTGATGGGCCCCCGGGTCACGCGATCAGGTTTATGCACGCCTGCGCAATCGCGTCCAGTTCTTCGCGCGCCGCGCCGGCGCGGGCACGAACGCTGAGGCTATGAATCACCGCGGTGACGATATGGGCATGGGCGTGCGCCTGTGGATCACCGCGCGCGGCAAGCAGCGCCTCGACCCGCTGGTCCTCGATCGCCAGGAACGCCGCCAGTCGCTCCCGGACATCGGCATCGTCGACCGCGCTTGCCGCCGAGATCGAGATCATGATGCAGCCCGAGGGCCCGACCTCCCCGGTCAGATAGCCGTCGATGACGAAGCGAAACATCGCGACCAGGCTTTCCTTGAGCGGCAAGTCGCTGGCGATCAGCGTGTCGAAGCCTTTTCCCGCCCGCTCGATCGTCCGGTCGAGCGCGGCGAGGTAAAGCGCGCGCTTGTCGCCGAACGCGGCGTAGAGGCTGGGACGCGCAAGCCCGGTCGCGTCGACGAGGTCGTCGAGCGAGGTGCCGGCGTAGCCGCGCGTGCGGAACCGCTCCGACGCCGCTTTGAGCGCGTCGGCGGGATCGAACCCTCGCGGCCGGCCGCGTGGTTTGGGCGGGTTATTCTGTACCAATTTGCAAAGAATCCTTGACTCACGCTTAATCTATGCGAAATAGTATAGAAATCAACCATGCTCCCCGTGAGGATATCATGAAACTCTATTTCATCCCCTTCGCTTGCAGCCTGGCGACGCGGATCGCGATCAACGAAGCCGAGCTCGACGCCGAATTCATTCAGGTGACGCCGGGCGGCGGCCTGCCCGACGGGCGTGACTTCGCGAGCATCAGCCCGATGGGCTACGTCCCCGCGATGGAGGCCGGCGTGGTGACGCTGACCGAGGGGCCGGCGGTGCTGACCTATATCGCCGATCTGGCCGCCGAAGGCGTGCTCGCGCCGGCGCCGTATACTGCAGAGCGCTACGAGCTGACCAAGTGGCTCAACTTCATCTCGACCGAAATCCACAAGGGCGTGTTCGCGCCGTTGATGACCACGGCCTCGACCGAGGGCGCGCGCGACTGGGCGCGGAGCCTTGCCGACAAGCGCTTCGGCGTGCTGTCGGCGCACCTCGATAGGCGTAAATTCCTGCTCGACGATTTCTCGGTGGCCGACGCCTATCTGCTATCGGTGCTCAACTGGACCGAGTTCGCGGGGATGACCCTCGACGGCTGGCCGGTGCTCAAGGCCTGGCGCGCCGCGATTCGTGCGCGACCATCGGTGGCGGCGGCAATGGCGACCGAGATGCCGTTGCGGCAGGCGGCGTAACTTCCATTCCCCTCCCTGTCAGGGAGGGGAGTTTGTGGGTTTGCGCCCGCATCAGTATCGCGTAGCGGGAGCCCCATGCCCGCGATCATCCAGTGCGACGTGGCGATCGTCGGCGGCGGGCTCGCCGGCGGATTGATCGCGCTCGCGCTCCGGACCAGGCGCCCTGACGTCGATATCCGCTTGATCGAGCCCGGCGCGATCGGTGGGGAGCATGTCTGGTCGTTCTTTTCCAGCGATGTGGCGGAGGCCGACCGCTGGCTCGCCGCGCCGCTCGTCAGCTATCGCTGGTCCGGTTACGATGTCGCGTTTCCGGGGCACCGCCGGACGCTCGACGAGAGCTATTATTCGATCGAGTCCGAACGGTTCGCCAGCGTCGTCGGCGACGCGCTCGCGCCCGGCCAGTTGATTGCCGCAAAGGCGATCGCGGTCGGCGCGGGGGCGGTGGTGCTGGCCGACGGCGACCGCATCGAGGCCGGGGGCGTGATCGACGCGCGCGGCGCCGCCGAAATGACGATGCTCGAACTGGGCTGGCAGAAATTCGTCGGCCGCGAGCTGGTGCTGGCCGATCCGCACGGCGTCGAGCGCCCGATGGTAATGGACGCAACGGTCGAGCAGATCGACGGCTATCGCTTCGTCTATTGCCTGCCGTTCGGCGAGCGGCGGATGTTCGTCGAGGACACCTATTACAGCGACACGCCCGACATCGATCGTACGGCACTGACCGGAAGGATCGATGAATATGCCGCCGCCAAAGGATGGAAGGTCGAAAGCATCGCGCGCGACGAGGCAGGCGCCTTGCCGGTCGCGATCGGCGGCGATTTCGACGCATTCTGGCGGGGCAACGGCGCGACCGTCGCCAAAGCGGGGCTGCGCGCCGGGCTGTTCCATCCGACCACCGGTTATTCGCTGCCCGACGCGATCCGCCTGGCGGTCGCAATCGCGGGCGCGAGCGACCTGTCGTCATCGGCGCTTCACGACCTTACGTATGGCATGGCCAAGCGCGCCTGGGACCAACGAGGTTTCTACCGCATGCTCGACGCGATGCTGTTCCGCGCCGCCGAACCCGAACAGCGTTATCGAATTCTCGAACGCTTTTATCGGCTCAACCCCGCGCTTATAGGCCGCTTCTATGCTGGACGATCGACGATGACGGACAAGGCGCGAATTCTCATGGGCAAGCCGCCGGTACCGGTCGGCCGGGCGCTGGCCGCGATCAGGGGTACACGATGAAGTCTGCGATTGTCGTTGGTTCCGGGTTCGGCGGGCTCGCGCTCGCGATCCGGCTGCAATCGGGAGGTGTCCAGACGACGATCGTCGAAGGGCGCGACAAGCCCGGCGGGCGCGCCTATTTCTGGGAGAAGGACGGCTTCACCTTCGACGCCGGGCCGACCGTGATCACCGACCCCGATTGCCTCCAGCAATTATGGGCGCTGAGCGGCAGCGACATGGCGCAGGACGTCGAGCTGATGCCGGTGATGCCGTTCTACCGGCTCAACTGGCGCGACGGGACCAACTTCGATTATTCGAATGACGAGGCGCAATTGCACGCCGAGATCGCGCGGCTCAACACCGACGATGTCGCGGGGTATCAGCGCTTCCTGGAATATTCGGCCGGCGTCTATCACGAGGGATACGAGAAGCTCGGCACCACTGCCTTCCTCGATTTCGGCCAGATGGTGAAGGCCGCGCCCGCGCTGATGCGGTATCAGGCGTGGCGGTCGGTCTATTCGATCGTGTCGTCCTACGTGAAGAACGAGAAACTGCGCCAGGCGCTGAGTTTTCACACGCTGCTGGTGGGCGGCAATCCGTTTACGACGAGCGCGATCTACGCGCTGATCCACAAGCTGGAGAAGGACGGCGGGGTATGGTTCGCCAAGGGCGGCACCAACCGGCTGGTCGCGGGGATGGTGGCATTGTTCGAGCGGCTCGGCGGGACGATCCGGCTCGGCGATCCGGTAGCGAGCATCGAGACGCTCGGCGATCGCGCGACGGGGGTCGTCACGCAAAGCGGCTGGCGCGGCGAGGCGGAAGCGGTCGCGTCGAACGGCGACGTGATGCACACCTATCGCGACTTGTTGAAGGGCTCGCGCAGCGCGCAGCGCACCGTGCGCGGGCTGGCGAAGAAGAGCTGGTCGCCGTCGCTGTTCGTGGTCCATTTCGGGGTCAAGGGCACATGGCCGGGTATCCCGCACCACATGATCCTGTTCGGCCCGCGCTATAAGGAATTGCTCGCCGATATTTACGACCATGGCGTGCTGGCGGAGGATTTCTCGCTCTACCTCCACCATCCGACCGTGACCGATCCGAGCATGGCGCCCGAGGGGCATTCGACCTTTTACGCGCTCGCCCCTGTGCCGCACATGGGCAAGTTCCCGGTCGACTGGGACGAGGTCGCGCCGGTGCTGGAGAAGCGCATCCTCGACGAGATCGGGCATCGTCTGATCCCCGACATCCATGAGCGCATCGTCACCAAATTCAGCTATGCGCCGAACGATTTCGCGCACGATCTGAATGCGCATTTGGGGAGCGCGTTCAGCCTCGAGCCGACCTTGCTGCAAAGCGCCTATTTCCGGGTTCACAATTGCGACCCGCACATCTCCAACCTGTATTTCGTCGGGGCGGGCACGCATCCCGGCGCGGGGATACCGGGCGTGATCGGGAGCGCGAAGGCCACCGCACGGCTGATGCTGGAAAAGAAATGAAACGCCTCGCCGTCTATTGCGGATCGGCCTCGCCGAGCGACCCGCGCTACATCGAGAACGCCCGGGACGTCGGCCGCACGCTCGCGGAGCGGGGGATCGGTGTGGTCTATGGCGGTGGGCGGCTCGGGCTGATGGGCGCGATCGCCGACAGCGCGCTCGCCGCGGGGGGCGAGGTGATCGGGATCATCCCCGAGGCGCTCGTCGCCGCGGAGGTCGCGCACAAGGGGCTGACCGAGCTCCAGGTCGTCGGCACGATGCACCAGCGCAAGCAAGCGTTCACCGATCTGTCCGACGGGTTCGTCACCTTGCCCGGCGGCACGGGCACGATGGACGAATTGTGGGAAGCGCTGAGCTGGGCGCAGATCGGCTATCACGCCAAGCCGGTCGGGCTGCTCAACCTCGACGGCTATTATGACGGGCTGATCGAATTCTGGGACAATATGGCCGAGGTCGGGTTCGTGCGGCCGCAGCATGTCGGGCTGCTGATCGTCGCCGACACGCTGGAGGATTTGCTCGACAAGATGGCGGCTTTCGCCCCCGCCACGACCATCGGCCAGATCGGCGCGAAGGACCTTTGAAAACACTTCTATTCCTGTTCCCCCGCGCCGCGATTGTTGCGACCGCACAGGAATCGATCGCGAAGGGGTCGAAAAGCTTCTCCGCCGCCTCGCGCTTGTTCGACCGCCGCACGCGTGAGCGCGCGTGGTTGCTCTATGCGTGGTGCCGGCGCTGCGACGACCTCGCCGACGGACAGGATCATGGCCATGCGCTGAGCGCCGTCACCGACCCCGCCGAGCGGCTGGCGCGGATGCGGGCGATGACCGAAGCGGCGCTGGCCGGCGAGGTCGTCGGCGATCCGGCGTTCGATGCGCTGCGGATCGTCGCGGCGGAAATCAACCTGCCCCACCGGTTCGCGCACGACATGGTCGAGGGCTTCCGCCTCGACCTCGAGGACTGGGGGCCGCGGTCCGAAAACGATCTCTACCGCTACAGCTACCACGTTGCAGGCGTCGTCGGCTGCATGATGGCGGTGGTGATGGGCGTGTCGCCCGACGACCACGACACGCTCGATCGCGCGTGCGACCTGGGTATCGCGTTCCAGCTCGCCAATATCGCGCGCGATATCGAGGAGGATGACCGCGGCGGGCGGTGTTATTTGCCCGAGGAGTGGCTTGTCGAGATGGACTTCCCCCCCGGCCAGCACATGAAGCCGCCGTTCCGTCATCGCCTCGCGGTGCTGGCGAAGCGGCTGGTCAACCGCGCCGCGGCGTATGAAGCGAGCGCCAGGGTCGGCACGCCCGCGCTGCCGTTCCGCGCCGCCTGGGCGGTGCTAGCGGCGGCCGGGATCTACGGCGATATTGGCCGCTGGGTCGCGGCAGGGGGTGAGCACGCCTGGGACCATCGCGTCACTACCTCCGCCGCCGCCAAGCTACGCTGGATCGTGCGGTCCGGCGGCCAGGCAGCGCGACGCGCGCGCCTTTATCCCCCTGCCCCGCGCGACCCCAATTTATGGACACGGCCGCGTGATTAATCCGGCGTAAGCCTTCTTCCGTGAGGAACGCGCAACGTCGCCGGCGCATTACCGCTGCATGACCATGCTTTCCCTGAAATTGTCGCGTGCTCTCTCCAAGGGACGGGCCGAGCCGCCCCCACCCGCCGATCGCGCGTCGTTGCTGGTCACCTTGCTCCGCAAGCGCGCCGCCGCGCACAACGTGGGCGCCGACGATCTCGAGGCGATGCTGCGCGACCAGATTCGCTGGGCGCTGCCGATGGCGAAGCCGGACGAACCGACTTTAGTTGAGTAACGGATCGCCGGGCCGCGCCCGGTGAAAATGCCGCTCGGCCAGCCAGCAGCCGGTCATCGGCGCGATGAAGCTCATCGCCTGCATCCAGAGCGGCTGCGCGAGCTGGGTCAGGTTCCAGATGCCGAGCACCACGATCAGCACACCGACGATCCACCCGGCGGGCCGCCATTGCGATATCCGTAGCGCCGCAAACGCGGCAGCTAAACCAGCCACGAACCAGCCAGCGGCGACGAGCAACTGACCGGTCAATGGCATGCGAATGACATAGGTAGCGAGCATATCAGTGTCGGCGCCCGGATCGATCGGCGACGGGAACCAGCGCGCGGCCAAACCCCAGGCGAGGTCGATCAACGCGATCGCGATGGCCAGCCCGACAATGATTCCGATGACCTTACGCATGTCGTCTGCGTAGACGCGTCAGGCCTATACGATCAACCGCGGCGATCCTTGCCGACGCGATTCGCCATCGACGTGCCGATCTGGCGGCAGGCAACGGTGATCGTCGGGAAATCGATATCGGTGTTGCGCATCAGCGCGGCGGGCATCGCCGCCTGGCATTGCGCTGCGCTGGCATAGCGGGCGGTCTCGATCCGCTGTTGCGCGCATTGCGTCTGGCCGTCGCCGCAGCCCATGATCGCGATGACGTAGAATACTGAACTCATTTACGCTCTCCCGTCGGTGTCAAAACCGATAAGGGTCGATGGCGGTTCCCTGAACGTCCTTGCGTGCCTACATGCGCTAGCAATGCAGCCCGCCGCTCTCCCGCCGACCAAGGATCGCCCGCTGATCCCGACGCTCCGGCGGTTTCTCCCGTATCTGTGGCCCACCGATGCGCCCGCGCTGAAGGTGCGAATCGTCGGCGCGATGATGTTCGTGCTGGCGTCCAAGCTCGTCCAGGTGTTCGGCGCGGCCTATACGCTCAAATATGCCATCGATCGCATGTCGGGGGGCGATCGCGGCGCGGTGTGGATCGTGGTCGCGTTGGTGCTCGGTTATGCGGGCGCGCGGCTGTCGAGCACGCTGTTCGACAACCTCCGCAACGTGGTGTTCGAACGCGTCGGGCAGGAAGCGACGCGGCGGCTGGCGGCGACGGTGTTCCGCCACCTCCACCGGTTGTCGCTGCGCTTCCACCTCGAACGCCGCACCGGCGCGGTCACCAAGGTGGTCGAGCGCGGGACCAAGAGCATCGACACGATGCTTTATTTCATGCTGTTCAACATCGCCCCGACCGTGCTCGAGCTCGGGCTGGTGCTCGGTATCTTCTGGGTCAATTTCGGCGTCTGGCTGGTCGCGGCAACCGTGGTGATGGTCGTCATCTACATCGCTTTCACCCGCGCGGTGACCGATTGGCGCAACGCGTTGCGTACGCAAATGAACGATCTCGACACCGGCGCGGTCGCGCATGCGGTCGATTCGCTGCTCAATTTCGAAACGGTGAAGTATTTCGGCGCCGAGGAGCGCGAGGCGCGGCGCTACGACGCCGCGATCCACGCCTACGCCAACGCCGCGGTGAAGAGCGAGAACAGCCTCGCTTTGCTCAACATCGGCCAGGCGGCGATCACCAATCTGATGCTCGGCGGCGGGATGGCGTTCGTCGTGTGGGGCTGGAGCCAGGGGCGCTTTTCGGCGGGCGACGCGGTGTTCGTATCGACCCTGCTCAGCCAGCTGTTCCGCCCGCTCGATCTGCTCGGCATGGTCTATCGCACGATCCGCCAGGGCGTGATCGACATGGGCGCGATGTTCGACTTGCTCGATACCGGCGCCGAGGTGGTCGACGCGACCGACGCGCAGCCGTTGGCGGTGTCCGCGGGCCATGTCCGGTTCGAGGATGTGCGGTTCGGCTACGACTCCGGCATGCCGATCCTCAAGGGGATCGACCTCGACATCGCACCGGGGACGACGCTGGCGGTGGTCGGGCCGTCGGGCGCGGGCAAGTCGACGCTCGCGCGGCTGATGTATCGCTTCTACGATTTGACCGGCGGGCGGATCACGATCGACGGGCAGGATATCGCGCACGTGACGCAGGCGAGCCTGCGCGCCGCGATCGGCATCGTCCCGCAGGATACCGTGCTGTTCAACGACACGATCGGCTACAATATCGCTTATGGCCGCGAGGGAGCGAGCGAGGCAGAGATCGTCCGCGCGGCGCAGGGTGCTGCGATCGCCGGATTCATCGAGCGCCAGCCCGACCAGTACGAAACGCGCGTCGGCGAGCGGGGCTTGAAGCTGTCGGGCGGCGAGAAACAGCGCGTGGCGATCGCGCGGACGCTGCTGAAAGACCCGCCGATCCTGATCCTCGACGAAGCGACCAGCGCGCTCGACAGCCGCACCGAGAGCGAGATCATGGAAACGCTCGAAGCGATCGAGCGCGGGCGCACCACGATCGTCATCGCGCACCGCCTGTCGACCGTCGTCCATGCCGACCAGATCGTGGTGCTCGACGCCGGCCAGGTCGCCGAGCGCGGCACCCACGCGGAATTGTTGCGCAGACGCGGATTATATGCCGACATGTGGGCGAGGCAGGCGCGCGAACGTGAGGAAGCGCTGGCGGCGGAATAGGGAGGGACGGCATGCGGTGGCTGATCGGCTTGAGCGGATTGCTGGCGATCGGCGCGGCGGCGGCGCCCGCCCCCCGCACGATCGCCCCGGCGACCTTCGTCGAATGGAAAGCCGAAAACGGTCCGCGCAGCTTCCGGTCGGGCGACGTGACGGTGCGCGTCGCGGTGTCCGGCAAGGACGGCGATTCACCGCCGGCGATGACCATCTCCGCGCCCGGTGTCCCCGCTTTGCGCATCGTCAACGACGACAGCATCGCGCATTACGCATCGACCATCGCGATCGGGCCGCTCGTGCGCGGGCAGCCGTCGAGCGTGGTCGTCCAGACCTACACCGGCGGGGCGCATTGCTGCATGCACGTCGCGGTCGCGTTGCGGTCGGGCAAGACGTTCCGGCTGATCGATCTCGGCGAGTGGGACGGCAACGGGGTCGCCTGGCCGAAGGACGTCTCCGGCGACGGCATCGCCGACTTCCAGTTCGTCGACAACGCCTTCCTCTACGCGTTCGGTAGCTATGCCGACAGCTGGCCGCCGCCGCTGATCATGACGATCCGCGCCGGGAAAGCGGTCAATGTCTCGACCGAGCCGGCTTACCGTCCATTATTCGAGGCCAACATGGCGCGGGCGGGCAAGGCATGCTTCGCCGCCGATGCCAATTTCGCGGGCGGGCCGTGCGCCGGGTTCCTTGCGGCTGCCGCGCGACTGGGCGAATTCGAGGCCGCGTGGGCCAAAGTTGCGCGAACCACCATACCGGCGCAGGCCGGCTTTCCCGACAATTGCCAGGAACAGCCGCCCCCCAATCCCTGCTATCGCGACTTCGCGACCGGCGTGCGTGCTTTCCTGCACAAGCAGGGCTATCTGCGCTAGGCGAGCAGATCCCGATACTCGGCGTGCCGCTCGATATATGCCTTCACGAACGGGCATTGCGGAACGACCTTCAAGCCCCGGTCGCGCGCGGCATCGAGCGCGCCGCGGATCAGTTTCGACCCGACTCCGTGGCCTTCGAGCTTCTTGGGCACCAAGGTATGGGTGAAGACGATCGTGTCGCCCTCCAGCTGATACGCCGCGACTGCGCGCAGCCCATCGACCTCGAGTTCGAATTCATATTCGGCGCGATTGTCGATCACTTTATCCGGCACGCTCGGTCTCCACTGGCAGCGGCCGCCAATCGGCGATAGCGTCCGTCCATGCAAGCGACGCGCAGACAAATCGTGGGCGGACTGGCGGCGCTGCCGCTGATCGGCGCTGCGCCCGGTCCGCGGACGCGCGTCGTGCTGCTCGGCACCAAGGGCGGGCCGACGCCGTCACCCAATCGCGCCGCGCCGGCAACGCTGATCGAGATCGACGGCAAGGCGTGGGTCGTCGATTGCGGCAACGGCGTCGCCAACCAGCTCGCCAAGGCGGGTGTATCGCTCGATACGCTCGCGCGGATCTTCGTCACGCATAGTCACAGCGACCATATCGCCGATGTCGGCACGCTGATCGAACTGGCGTGGAGTTCCGGGCTGAAGACGCCGGTGACGGTGCACGGCCCACCGCCCATCCGGCAGATCGTGCGCGATCAGCTTTCGGCTTTTTCCTATGACGTCGCTGCCCGCATCCGTGAGGAGGGGCGCATCCCGTTGGCGCCGTTGGTCCATGTCAATGAACGCGCAGGGGCCGGCGTCGTGGTGCGCGACGGCGACACGACAGTGACGAGCTGCCTGGTCGATCACGAAACGATAAAGCCCGCCTTCGCCTACCGCTTCGACACGCCCGCGCGGTCGGTCGTGATATCGGGCGACACGCGTTATTCGGACAATCTCGTCGCGCTGGCGAAGGGCGCGGACTTGCTGATCCACGAAGCGATCTACCCCCCCGCTATCCCGCAAATGGCCGGCGAGAATGCCCCGACGCTTGGCGATCACCTACGCCGCAGCCACACTGCCGCAGAGGAAGTCGGACTGGTCGCGGCGCGCGCCGGGGTGAAGAAGCTGGTCCTGTCGCACCTCGTCCCCGGCGGTCCACAGATCACCGATGCGATGTGGCTGGCCGCGGTGCGCACCAACTTCGCCGGTGAGGTCGTGATCGGGCGCGACTTGATGGAGGTATGAGAATGAAGCGGATATGGTTCGCGTTGATGGCGTTCTTTGCGACCTTCTCGGTCGTGGCGCCGACCATTGCGCCGGCCGAGTCCGCTGACCGCTACGCCGAGGGTCAGATCTGGGAATACAAGACTCGCCTGCAAGACACGAGGTCGCTGCTCAAGATCCAGCGAATCGAAGATGGCGGAACGCGCGGCAAGATCTACCATATCAGCATTGTCGGCATCGTGATCGGCGGCAATGCTACCGTGCTGACGCATTCGCCCGTCTCGCGCGCGGCGCTCGACGCGAGCGTTACGCGGCTGAGCGATGCCAAACTCGATTGGCCGGACCCCACCGAAGGCATCGCCGAGTGGCGCGCCGCAAAAGGCGGCGTGTTCACGATTCCCGTCGCCGAGATCGCCGACATTACCGAGAAAGGGATGATGCAGCAGCGCTCTGCCGGGAACGAACGAACCTGATGGCGATTGCCGAAGACATCGCTATCTCGACCGACATGATCGATCCCGCGTCTGTTCTCCACTCGACCTTCGGCTTTCCGGCGTTTCGCGGCGTGCAGCAATCGGTCGTGTCGCGCGTGCTGGCCGGCGAGCGGACGCTGGCGGTGATGCCGACCGGGGCGGGCAAGTCGCTTTGCTATCAATTGCCGGCCGTGATGCTGGAGGGGACGTGCGTCGTCGTCAGCCCGCTGATCGCGCTGATGCACGACCAGTTGCGCGCTGCCGAGGCGGTCGGCATCCGCGCCGCGACCTTGACCAGCGTGGACGAGAATCGGGCGGAGACGCGCGGACGGTTCCTCGATGGCGAGCTCGACTTGCTCTATGTCGCGCCGGAACGGGCCTCGCAGCCCGATTTCCGCGACTTGCTCGATCGCGGCAAGCTTTGCCTCTTCGCAATCGACGAGGCGCATTGCGTCAGCGAATGGGGGCACGATTTTCGCCCCGACTATCGCTTGCTGCGGCCGCTGCTCGACCGCTTCGCCGACGTCCCCCGCCTCGCCCTGACCGCGACCGCCGATGCGCACACGCGCGCCGACATTCTCGACCAGCTCGGCATTCTGCGCGACGGCCTGATCGTCGCGGGGTTCGACCGGCCCAACATCCGCTATCTGATCAGCGCGAAGGATAACACGACCCGGCAGATCGCCGACTTGATCGCCGAACAGCCCGGGCCAGGGATCGTCTATGCCCAGACGCGCGCCGCGACCGAGAAGCTCGCCGAGGCGCTGGGCAAGACCGGGCGCCCGACGCGCGCCTATCACGCCGGGCTCGACCCGCCCGTCCGCGCGAAGAACCAGGCCGATTTCGTCGCCAGCGAAGACATGGTGATCGTGGCGACGGTCGCGTTCGGGATGGGGATCGACAAGCCCGACGTCCGCTTCGTCGCGCATGCGGGGCTGCCCAAGTCGATCGAGGCCTATTACCAGGAAACCGGCCGCGCCGGACGCGACGGCGACCCGGCGGTTGCGCATCTGTTCTGGGGCGCGGAGGATTTCGCCAAGGCACGCCAGCGGATCGGCGAGGTCGAGCCGCACCGCCAGGGGGGCGAGCGCACGCGGCTCAACGCGCTCGGCGCACTGGTCGAAACCGCCGGATGCCGCCGCAAGCTGCTGCTCGCGCACTTCGGCGACGATTCGCCCGACAATTGCGGCAATTGCGACAATTGCCTCAACCCGCCCGCCGCGACCGACGCCACGCAAGTCGCGCAGAAATTCCTGTCGGCGGTGTTCCGCACCGGACAGAGTTTCGGGGTCGGCTATATCGAGAGCATTCTGACCGGCCAGTCGAGCGAGCGCAGCCTGATGAACGGGCACGAGGCGTTGTCGGTGTTCGGCATCGTCGATGGCACAGAGGAGGCCGCGCTGATCAAGCCGGTGGCGCGCGCGCTGCTGCTCAAGGATGCGCTGCGCGCCAACGATTTCGGCGGGCTGGAGTTCGGGCCGGCGGCGAAGGCGTTGCTCAAGGGCGAGGCCGAACTGTCGCTGATCGTCCCGCCCGAGCGCGAACGCCGGCAGCGGCGCGGCGCGACCGGCGGCGGCGCGAACCCGATCGGCGATCCGCTGTTCGAGGCGCTCCGCGACAAACGTCGCGAGCTGGCGAAGGCAGCCAGCGTCCCGCCATATGTCATCTTCCACGATTCGGTGCTGCGCGAGATGGCGGCGATGAAGCCCGACAGCCTCAGCGCGCTCGGTACGATTTCGGGCGTGGGCGAGCGCAAGTTGGAGGCGTATGGTGACGCTTTCTTGCACGTGATCCGGGAGGCGGCATGATCCGCAAAGTCGACGACAGCATTTCGGTGGCGCCGCAAATCCAGCCCGAGGATATCGCTGCGATCAAGGCGGCGGGGTTCGTGGCGGTCGTCAACAATCGCCCCGATGACGAGCAGGAAGGCCAGCCGGCCGGCGATGCGATCCGCGCGGCGGCGCTCGCGGCGGGACTGGCTTATACCGCCATCCCGATCGGGCAGGGCGGGTTCAGCCATCCCCAAATTACGGCGATGGTCGATGTGCTCGAGGATGCCGACGGCCCAGTGCTGGCGTTCTGCCGGTCGGGCACGCGATCGTGCAATTTGTGGGCCTTGGCGCGCGCGCGAATGGGCGGTGCGCCAGATGAGTTGATCGCCAGAGGTGGCGACGCGGGATACGATCTCAACGGGCTACGACCGTTGCTCGATCAGCTGGCGGCGCAGGCATGAGCCACGACCAGATCGTCCAGCTCATCGGGTCGGTCATCGCGATCCTCGCGCTCGCCGGGGTCGCGCGGATGCTCAAGCTCGGCCAGAGCCGGATCGCCAACGAGGACGATGCGCGGCGTTTTGCCGAGGAAGCACTGGTCGGGTTCGAGGGCGGGCGCGCGCTCGTGTCGGGAGATGGCGGCGCGGCGCTGGTCGCCGGGCGCGGGGCGATCGCGGTGTTGAAACGCCACGGCGCGCAAGTCGCGGTGCGGCGGCTCGTCCCACCCTTGCGCGTCCGCGAAGCGATCGAAGGCGCAACGGTCGAAACCGGCGAGCGGCTGTTCGGCCCGGTCGTCCTGTTCGGGATCACCGCGGACCAAGTGCATGGGCTGGAAGCGCCACTGACACTGGTGTAAGCAGGCGCCAACATGGACCTGCGACACCTCGCCAACCTCAGTCCCGTCGATTACGCCGTGCCAGGCTTCGTCCTCTTGGTGCTCGCGGAAATCATCGTCGCGCGCATCCGCGACCGCAGCCGCTACGAACCCAAGGACACGCTGACCAGCCTGGCGCTGGGGCTCGGCAGCACGATCGCCGGCATCCTGACCGGCGGGCTGTTCATCGGCATCGCTTTATGGGTCTATCAATATCGCCTGTTCGACATCGGCTATACGTGGTGGGCGTTCGTGCTCGCCTTCGTGCTCGACGATCTCGCCTATTATTGGGTGCATCGCGCCGGGCATCGCATCCGCTGGGCGTGGGCGGCGCACGTCATCCACCATTCGAGCCAGCATTATAATCTCTCCACCGCGCTGCGGCAGACCTGGACCGGGTTCTTCGGCTTGACCTTCATCCTGAAGCTGCCGCTGTTCCTGGTCGGCTTTCCGGTGCCGATGCTGCTGTTCGTCGGCGGCATCAATTTGATCTACCAATTCTGGATCCATACCGAAGTGATCGGCCGCATGCCGCGCTGGTTCGAGGCGGTGATGAACACGCCGAGCCACCACCGCGTCCACCACGCGACCAATCCGCGCTACCTCGACATGAACTACGCGGGCGTGTTCATCGTCTGGGACAAGATGTTCGGCACGTTCACGCCCGAACTCGACGAGGAAAAGCCGCGCTACGGCATCGTCAGGAACCTGGGCAGCTTCAACGTGATCTGGGCGGCGTTCCACGAATGGGTGGGGATCGCGAAGGACGTGTGGGCGGCGCCGACGCTGAAGGCCAAGTGGAACTATATGGTCATGCCGCCCGGCTGGAGCCACGACGGCAGCCGCGAGACATCGGAAAGCATAAAAGAGCTGTGGGAGCAGCGCGAGCGGGAGAAGGCCGAGTGGCAGAACAAGCCGACATCGTCGTCATCGGGGGCGGATCGGGCGGCGCCGCCGCCGCGGGCAGGCTCAGCGAAGGCGGCCGCTACACGGTAGCGTTGCTCGAAGCGGGCGGGCGCAACACCGGGCTGATCACCCGCGTCCCCGGCTTCATGGGCAAGCAGACGCCCAAGACCAACTGGGCGTACGAGACGGTGCCGCAGCCGGGGCTCAACGGCCGCCGCGGGTATCAGCCACGCGGGAAGGGCTTGGGCGGATCGAGCGCGATCAACGCGATGCTCTATATTCGGGGCGCGGCCTGGGATTACGACAATTGGGCGGCGATGGGCTGCGACGGCTGGGCATACGACGACGTGCTACCCGTGTTCAAACGGTCCGAGGCGAACGGGCGCGGCGCGAGCGAGTATCACGGCGCCGACGGGCCGTTGCGCGTGTCGGACCAGGTCAACCCGCACCCCGGCAGCGTCGAATTCGTCGAAGCGGGCGCCGGCCTGCAGATCCCGCGCAACGACGATTTCAACGGCGCGCGGCAGGAAGGCGTCGGGCTCTATCAGGTCACGCAAAGCGGCGGCGAACGCTGGACGGCGGCGCGCGGCTATGTCGATCCGGCGCGCGACCGAGCCAACTTCACCGTCGTCACCGACGCGACCGTCGAGCGCGTGCTGTTCGAGGACGGCAAGGTGTGGGGCGTCGCCTATACGCGCGGCAAAGAGCAGCGCGTCATTCGCGCGACCAAGGTGGTGCTGGCGGGCGGGGTGTTCGGGACGCCGCAGCTGCTGATGCTCTCGGGGATCGGCCCCGCCGCGCACCTCGCCGAACATGGGATCAAGCCGATCGTCGACCGGCCCGCGGTCGGCGCGAACCTGCAGGACCATATCGACTATGTCGCCGCGTTCGAGGTGCCGGGACGTTACTTCCTGGGGCAATCGTTTGTCGGCAACCTGACCATGCTCGGCGAGCTGCTGCGCTGGCTGCGCAAGCGGCAGGGTGCGCTGACCTCGCCGTTTGCGGAAGCCGGCGGGTTCCTGACGGTGACGCCCGGCGCGCCCGCGCCCGACGTCCAGTTCCACTTCGTCCCGATCCCGCTGGAGGATCACGGCCGCACCGCGGTCAAGGCGCACGGCTTTTCGTGCCATGTCTGCGTGCTGCGTCCCGAAAGTCACGGCACGGTGCGGCTCGGCTCGGCGGATGTGCGCGACGCGCCGCTGATCGACCCGGCGTTCCTGAGCGACGACCGCGACATCGCGGTGATGAAAGCCGGGGTGCGCACGATGTATCGCATCCTCAACAGCCCGCCGCTCAACCGCCACGGCGCGAAGGACCGCTACCCGATCGACCTCGAGGACGACGACGCGCTCGACCGCCTGATCCGCGCCAGGGCGGACACCGTCTATCATCCCGTCGGGACGGCACGGATGGGGAACGACGCGGACGCGGTGTGCGATCCCAAGCTACGCGTGCGCGGGGTCGAGGGGCTCTACGTCGCCGATGCCTCGATCATGCCCAAGCTGGTCAGCGGCAACACCAACGCGCCGTCCATCATGATCGGTGAACGCTGTGCGGATTTCGTGAGCGTGGACCTGAAGTAAATCCTCCCCGTTACGGGGAGGTGGCAGCGCGGAGCGCTGACGGAGGGGGCGGGCCCCTCATACCAACGCGCATGTGTGGCGATCCCCCGCCACAATGCCCCGCGGGCGCGTTCACCCCCCTAAACGGGGAGGATAAAAATGGCCGGAGCGTTGCCGCTCCGGCCAGGTGTGTCCGCAGGAGGAACATCGTGGGGGGCCGGCCGTGACCGGCCCCCGATTTCGTCAGTAGTTGTAGGCGCGCTCGCCGTGCTCGTTGATGTCGAGGCCTTCGGTCTCGACGTCGGCCGACGGGCGGATGCCGATCGTGTATTTGAGCACCATGAACAGGACGAAGCTGACCAAGCCCGACCAGAACAAGGTCGTCGTCACCGCGATGAGCTGCGTCACCAGCTGGCTGCTGATGCTGTAGGCCTCGGGCGTCACCGCGACGGCGGGGAACTTCGTATAGTCGAAGAAGCCCTGGCCGCCGAGTTTGGGATCGGCGACGATCGCGGTGGCCAGCGCGCCGACGATCCCGCCGATGCAGTGGACGCCGAACACGTCGAGGCTGTCGTCATATTTGAGCGCCTGCTTCACCTTGGTGACGAACAGGAAGCAGACCGGCGACACGATCAAGCCGAGGATGATCGACGAGATCGGCGTGGCGAACCCCGACGCCGGGGTGATCGCGACGAGTCCCGCGACAGCGCCCGTTACCGCGCCGAGCAGCGACGGCTTCTTGTGCACGATTTGCTCGACCAGCGCCCAGCTTACCGCCGCCGCCGCGGTCGCGACGAAGGTGTTGATGAAGGCAACCGCCGTGACTCCGTTCGATTCGAGGTTCGACCCGGCGTTGAATCCGAACCAGCCGACCCACAGCAGGCTGGCGCCGATCATCGTCATGGTCAGCGAATGCGGCGGCATCGGCTCCTTGTTGAAGCCCAGCCGCGGCCCGATCACCAGGCAGCCAACCAATCCGGCGACCCCCGCGTTGATGTGCACCACGGTGCCGCCGGCAAAGTCGAGCGCCCCCTTGCCCCACAGCCAGCCGGCGTCGGTCGGCGCGTCGGGCAGGAAATCGGGCCCGGCGAAATACCAGACCATGTGCGCGACCGGGAAATAGACGATCGTCAGCCACGCCACCATGAAGATCATCAGCGGCGTGAACTTCACCCGCTCCGCGAACGCGCCGACGATCAGCGCCGGCGTGATGCACGCGAAGGTCATCTGGAACGAAACGAACGCGAATTCCGGGATGTAGACGTTATTGGAGAAGGTGGTGGCATAGGTCGTGCCGCTGACGCCGCCGAGGAACAGCTTCGAAAAGCCACCGACGAATGGCGCCAAAGCGCCGCTGCCGCCGCTCGTGAACGCCATCGTATAACCCCAGCACACCCAGACCAGTGCCGCGATCGAGACGATCATGAACACCTGCATCAACACGCTGAGCATGTTCTTGGTGCGAACTAGGCCGCCGTAGAACAAAGCCAGCCCGGGCACCGACATCATCAGCACCAGTGCGGACGATGTCAGCATCCAGGCGGTATCGCCCTTGTTCGACATCGTCGCCTGCGCGGCGGCGTCGGGCGCCTTCACCATGTCGGCAGCGAATGCCGGGAACGCGGCGAACAGCGCGGCGACGCCGATCGCCCCCAACGCCGCATATTTCGTCGATTGCTTCATCTTTACCCCCTTCACAGCGCGGCGTCGTCGGTTTCGCCGGTGCGGATGCGCACCGCCTGGCCGACGTCGAGCACGAAAATCTTGCCGTCGCCGATCGCGCCGGTGTTGGCCGACGCCTGGATCGCCTCGACCACCGCGCCGATCATGTCGGAGGCGCAGACGACCTCGATCTTGATCTTGGGCACCATGTTGGTGGAATATTCCGCCCCGCGGTAAATCTCGGTCTGGCCCTTTTGACGGCCGAACCCCTTCACCTCGGTCACGGTCATGCCCGCGACGCCCACGCCCGACAGCGCTTCCCGCACCTCGTCGAGCTTGAACGGTTTGATGATGGCAATGACGAGCTTCATCGAACCCCCTTTTCGCTTTGCACCGCAATTTTGCGTCGCAAGGGGCGTGCCAGAGTCGAAAGGGCGCGTTTCCGGGCGGAATCGCGTAAGGAAATGTTAAGGAGGCGTTAAAATTTGTGCAGTTGCGAAGAGCTGCCCGATTCTTGGGCAGTTATTCGGCCAGTGGCTCGACGATGCCGCGGGCTCGCGCCAGATCGTCCTCGTCGACCATCACCCGCACCGGGATCAGGAAATAACTGCCGTCGGCGATCGAGGCGTTGCCGTCGAAGCTGATCGCGTCGATGCCCTCGCTGTCGAGCCGCCCGACGATGATCATCGCTTCGTTGCGGTTGTAACGGCCCAATTCCACTAAGCTCACTCGACGACACTCACTGCTGTTGCTGCTGCGGCGCTTGGGTCGGGTTGCGCACGGCGAGGCCGTCGATGCTTTGGGTGCGCACGGCGTATTTGGCCTGGCGCGCGGCTTCGTCGTGCTGGCGGTGATATTTGCTCAGCGTCTCGCGCTCGCGGTCGAAGGTCATGTGCGGGACACCCCAGCCGCAGCTCGTCTGGACCTGATCGATGTCGATCGCAAAGATCTGTCGCGTGCCGGGAAGCAAGGTGAAGTGCGCGGCGAGTTCACTCCAACCGGCATCCTGCGGCAGCACCGGCGTTCCGCGGCCATAGATGCGGAAGATCAGCGCCGGATTGTCGAACGCGCAGAACATGATCGTGATGCGGCCGTCGGCGATCAGGTGCGCGTTGGTCTCGTTGCCCGATCCCGCGACGTCGAGATAGGCGACGCGGGTCGGCGACAGGATGCGAAAACTGTCCATGCCCTTGGGGCTGAGGTTGATCCGCGCATCGGCCGCCGCGGTGGCGACGAAGAAGACCGGCTGGCGCTCGACGAAGGCGACATGCTGGTCGGACAGGGAGGCGAAAAATTCGGCCATGCCGTCCCCTTATCCGATTTTGCGAGCGGAGCGAAGCAATCTACGAAGCGCGGGCTACCTGGATTGCTTCTCTTCGCTCGCAAAAACGAAATCCTATCGGCCGAAGCGGATGCCGATCCACAGGGTGCGCGGCGTGCCGAGGTCGATCGCCCCCGCCTGGTTACGCGTCACGACCGCTTCGTCGAACAGATTCTCGGCACGCGCGATCACCGACACGCTGCGGCCGACCGGCAACCGCGCGACCGCGTCGACCGTCGCCGCGGCGGGAAGGACATTGGTCTGGAGATCGTCTTCATATTGGTCGCCGACATAGCGCGCGGTCAGCGACAGCAACGCGCCGGACTTTGGCGCCCAGGCCAGCGTCGCGCTCGCGGCATGGCGCGGGCTTTGCGCGGGGGCCAGGCGGTCGAGCGCGGTGCCGGGCGCACGGACCTGGCTGTGGCTGTAGGCATAGGAGGCGGTCAGCGCGAACGGCCCGCGCCGCCACGCCAGGCTCGCCTCGATCCCGGTCGCGACGATCGCCTCGACATTGTCGCGGCGGCGCAGGTTCGGGCCGATCGTGACGTTGGCGATCGCGTCGTCGAGCCGGTTGTAGAAGCCGGTCAGGCTGAACTGGACGCCTGGCGCGGGCCGCAGATCGATCCCGCCCTCGACGCCGCGCAGCCGTTCGGGCGATAAGGCAGCATTGGCCTGCGTGGTGATCGGAAACACGACGAACGGCCGATAGAG
>JBDSED010000072.1:0-5150 GCA_039920225.1 Sphingomonas sp. | reverse complement strand
AATCGATAACCGTCAAGTTATGAATCAGCGCTGCGGGCTGTAGGCGATCGTCGCGGTGCCATAAGCCTGGACCGGCAGGAACAATCCCTGTCCGGTCACCACGATCTTGCCGTGCGCTACCTTGGTGACGTTGGCTGAAAGCAGGACATCGCCTGCGCGGCGCTGGGCGATTGCGGTACGCGCAGCGGCCAGCACTTTGGCGTAATCCTTGGCGAAGTCGTCGGTCAGCGCCGTGCGGATCGATTCGAGCGTGGCGGGATCGCTGAACAACGCAATCAGCATGTTGATCGCCTTGCTGTCGGTGCGTGTTGCCACCTTGAGGTCGTCGATCCGGATGCGCTCCGAATTCTCGTCGTTGATCGGCAAGCCCGACAGCCACACCTCGCCGCGCGTCGCGCCGATCAGGCCGCTGCGTAAGGTTGCCTTGACCCACACGCCGACCGCCAGCCGCCCGCCTTCGGTCGCGTAGATCGTGACCTTGCCGAATTCGGCGTCGACCGGGCCGAGCTTGGGGAGGGTGATGCCCTTGGCCGCGCGCTTTTCCAGCGCGCGGAGCACGACCGGCTCCAATTCCTTATACTGCGCGAGCACGGGAATGTTGAACGCGAGCCCTTGCTGGCCGAGCCCTGCCGCGAGCGGCGGCAGCGGGGTGGGGGCGGGGTCGCTGGGACGGTCGCCGACGAAGGTCTCGGTCAGCGTCTTCGCCTGGACGTCGAGCAGCAAGTCGCCGCCGCGCACGCGATAGCCGCCGAACCCGAGCGCTTGTGGGGTGAGCCGCATCCACACCGGCGGACGCTCGCGGTTGAGCTGGAGCACGGTGAACCCCTGACGCCATGCCGCCGATAGCTTTTCGCGCACGTGCAGCTTGGCGAGTTGTTCGGGGAGACTGCGTTCGAGGCCCGCGATCACGCCCCTGAGCTTGGCGTCGGCCTTGTCGACGAAGACGATACGCTTGCCGAAGATGTCGATCCCCGGTGGGTTGGTCCAGTCGTAAGCGATGCGGACCGTCGCGGTCGGGTTCCAGTCGCGGCTTAGCGACAGCCGGACGGTGGCGCGCACGTTGGCGGCCCCGGTCGCAGTCTGGCGCTTGATCAGGTGGCCGATATCCTGCGCGCTGACCGTCGCGCGCACGGGCAGCGTCAGCGTGAGGACCGATCCGTTGCCCGACAGCCGGATCGGCCCGCGCACCGCCTGGCCGACGATCCGGCACGACAGATTGGGCGTGACCTTCAGTTCCTTGATTCCGATCCGGCATGATCCGTCCTTGCGCTTGATCGCGCAAGCGGTGACGCGCTGCGCTGGCACGCATGCTTGTTCCTGCCGATCGATCGTCCACAAGGTCTGGGGCGTCGCGCGGTTGAGCTCTGCGGCGAGGTCGGCAAGCTTGGCCGAAACCGGCACGACGATCGTCGAGGCGAGCTGCGGGATGTCGGGCGCGGTATCGACCCGCTTCGGAATGTCGGCGGTCTCGCGGCTGCACGCGGTCAGTAGCAGCGCAAGACACAGCATCCATCGCGTCATTCCCGGCCCCTTTTGCCCACGCCAGTCTTGCGGAACCGCGCCAACAAGTCGAGGGTACCACGCGAAACGACTTCAGGAGGGCGACATGCGGATCGTAACGATGACGGCGGCGATGGCAGTCCTGGCGCTGGCGGCGTGCACCGAAGAGCCGCGAGTCGGTGCACCGATCCCCGGCGGGCGCGTCGCAGTCGCGACGCTACGCACGCCCGCGGGCAAGGACGTTGGCCGTGCCATCGTGCGCGAGGTCGCGGGTGGCTTGCGCGTGACAATCGACGCGCGGTTCCTGCCGCCGGGGATGCACGGTGCGCACCTCCACACCGTCGGCCGCTGCGAAGCGCCCGACTTCGCCAGCGCCGGGCCGCACTGGAACCCGACGGAGATGAAGCACGGCACGATGAACCCCCAGGGGCCGCACGGCGGCGACCTGCCCAATCTGTCGATCGGCGCCGACGGGCGCGGCACGGTGGGGATCAACTTGCCCGGCGCGAGCTTCGACGCGCTGCTCGACGCCGACGGGGCGGCAATGGTGGTGCATGCCGCTGTCGATGACATGATGACCGACCCATCGGGTAACTCCGGCGGCCGTATCGCTTGCGGAGTATTGGTCGCAGGGTAGGAGCCGATCGCTCCAAACAGGTTCCAGTTCGGTTTGACCCGCGCTGCGCCGCCATCGACGGTGATGGCGGGCGGGTAAGCTCGTGTTGGCGTGGCGTTTCCTCCGACACGGGAGCTTCCATGCCCATTTCGCTCGACGGCCTCGATCACGACTTCCGCGCCAAGCTGGGGGTGTGCCTGGCGCATTGCGCCGACCGCGGTGCCGTAATGGTGCCCTATTTCGGCATCCGCACGCCGATCGAACAAGGCGCGCTTTGGCGTCAGAGCCGAAGCGTGCAGGAGGTCGCGGCCCGGATCGCCGAGCTGCACGCAAAGGGTGCGCCCTACCTCGCCCACGCGATCGATGCGGCTGGGCCCCGCCACGGCCCGCACGTCACCAATGCCGTGCCCGGCTATTCGTGGCACCAATGGGGCGAGGCGATGGATTGCTTTGGCTGGTCAACGGCAAGGCCGAATGGAGCACCGAGGTCGGCGGCGCCAAGAACGGCTACCGCATCTACGCCGATCAGGCGGCAAAGGAGGGCTTGACCGCCGGCGGCTATTGGCAGTCGCTGAAGGAGGCCGCACGTCCAGAAACGGATGGCGGCAAGCCCTGCGGCTTCCGGTCTATCGATTCAGCAAATCGACGCCAAAATGGAGGCGACGTATGGCTGAGCCGGTCTCCGCCGATCCGATCGAGCAGCCGCAATCCGATCCACTGCCGCCCACCGACAAATCCGGATGGCTCGATGGCGCGACCCAACGCATCATCGCGCTGGGTGCCGTGGCGACCGCGATCGTCGGGCTGGGCAGCCAGTTGAACGCTTGCTCGGAGCAGAAAATCCAGCGCTATGCCGCGTTCCGCGCTGCGGTGACGGCCGAGGAAGGTTTCTGGAAGGATCGCCTGGATGATTATGCCGCGATCGCTGCAGAGGAAAAGGACCTCGTCCGTAAGCGTAAGGAACGTGCGCTGAACGCGCTTGCCGCGCACGCTATTCCGAAGTTCTCGGAGTATGACATCGCCACGATCGACGGTGGCGACGAGGTCGCGTTGGCGCAGGAGCGGCTCCGTCAGATGAAGACCGATTTGGCCAAGGCGATCGCTACCAGCGACGATCCGGAGTCGGCGGGTGCGGGCCAGGCGGCGGTGGCCTTCGACGACAGCCAGGCCGCGCTGGCGCAGCGCGCGGTCGCCGAAACCGTCGCGCCGGCCCCGGCCAATCCGGCGGCGCCACCAAAATTCGCGCTCAATCAACCCACCGCCACGCCAAATCCGAACACGCAGGTGCTGGTGCGCGGCAATCCCAAGGGGTGGGATATCGACGTATTCTGGTGCGCGGGCGGGCCGGAAGCGACCGAAAATGCCAATTACGCCGCGGCGCGACGGGCGGCGGCGACGCTCGCCGGCCTGTCGGGGCAGGGCGTGAATATCGCGCCCTCGGTCTTCCTTGGGCAGGTCCGGTTGCGTCCCTTACCATTGCTGCGCCAAGGGGGCGGTTATCCCGCTCCCGGCAGCAATATGACGGTTCGCGCCGAAGCCGACCCAGCCGAGCAGGACGCGGCCGCGGCGGTGATCGGCAAGCTGGGTAGCCAGGGCTTTACCCTCGCATCCAGCGAAACGGCGACCAAATGGTATATGAGCGCGTTCGTGTGTCGCGCCAACCAAGCGCCGGCGACGGTCGCGGCTCAGCCGACGAGCGGAAACCGCGCCACCGGGTCGTAGCTGGCGCCGTCCCGGCCCAAGCGGCTTTCGTAGAGGATCAGCGCGTCGGGCGCGAACGGTTCGCTCGACAGCGCGGCATGGCGCGCGCGCCATTGTTCGATCGCCGGATCGGCGCTCGCCGCGCGTGGGAGGCGGGCGAGGGTGATATGCGGGAGATAGGCACGCCGCTCCGGCTCCAGACCAATCCGCACCAGCGCCTGATCGACCTTCTTGTGGAGCGGGGCGAGCGCATCATGCGGAGCAACCCCCGCCCATAACGCATCCGCGCGGCCCTTCTTGTCGAACGCACCGACGCCGGCAAGCGCGATGACGGGTGCGAGAGCATAGATCTGGCCGAGCGTCATCGCGACGTCCTCCGCCACTGGCCGCTCGACCTCCCCGATTTAGCGGACGGTCAAATGAAGCTGATCGTCGTCGTGCCACCGCGCATGCGGCACCCCGCCTTGCGTCTCCGCGAGCAGCGCGCGGATCGGTGACGGGGGGCGAAGAGCGACGAACAGGCGGTGCATCTCGGTTCCTTAACCCATTTGGCCGAGTACTGCCCTTGTCGTGTTTCGCTTGAACAAGTCACACGGAACTACGATATTGTCCGGGAACGGCCATAGGGGCCGTCCAAGAGGAGTTTTCGTCGATGGCCAATTGGTCTGATCCCCGTCCCGGTCTCGCGCCCGTCGTCGCCGCGACCGACGCGCGCGGCGTCGCGTATGACGCGGGGCTCCGCGCCTATATGCTTTCGGTCTACAATTACATGGCCTCCGCGGTGCTGCTCACCGGCATCGTCGCGATGGGCGTGTTCTATTCCGGCGCTTATACCGCGCTTCTCTCGCAGACCGGCCGCGGCCTGTCGGCGCTGGGCTGGATCGTAACGCTGGCTCCCCTAGGCATCGTGTTTGCGATGAGCTTCGGGCAACAGCGGATGGCGACCGGCACGCTGCAGGCATTGTTCTGGGCCTATGCCGGCTTGCTCGGGGCGTCGTTGTCGACCCTGTTCCTCGCCTACTCGAACGCGTCGATCGCGGGTGCGTTCTTCGCGACCGCGGCGGGCTTTGCGGGGCTGAGCCTCTACGGCTACACCACCGAGCGTAACCTCAGCGCTATGGGCAGCTTCCTGATCGTCGGGCTGGTCGGCCTGATCGTCGCGATGCTGGTCAACGTGTTTCTGCAGTCTGGACCGCTTTCGCTGATCATCAGCGTCATCGGCGTGCTAATCTTCGCCGGTCTGACCGCCTACGATACCCAGCGCGCCAAGAGCATTTACTCATACGTCGCCGGAACCGAGGGCGAGGGCCGCGCCAAGATCATGTCGGCGCTC
>JBDSED010000071.1:0-5929 GCA_039920225.1 Sphingomonas sp. | reverse complement strand
CCCTAATTGCCCGCTTCCCGCTGCCCCATGGGACTTCCAACCGCAAGGCAGCATTTGTTGAACGACGGCGCAAGCCACTTGGAGGTCCCTTGAATTGGTCCAGCATCATAGCGCGCTGGGGCTAGCTACTGCCCCCGTCGATTCCGCCCGCGGAATCGCTCTGACTAATCGCCCCGTCCAGCCGGTAACGCTGATCCGTCCGCACGCCGCCGCGCGCGCCGCCCGCTTCTTCGTGGAGAAGTTTCCGGGCCGCTCGATGTATGCGGTGAAGGCTAATCCGTCGCCCGACCTCCTGCAGATCCTGTGGGACAACGGCGTGACGCATTACGACGTCGCCTCGCTCAACGAGGTGCGATTGGTCGCGCATAACCTGCCCCAGGCGACCCTGTGTTTCATGCACCCGGTCAAGGCCGAGGAGGCGATCGCGCAAGCCTATTTCGAGCATGGCTGTCGCACGTTCAGCCTCGATTCGATGGACGAGCTCGACAAGATCGTGCGCGCCACGTCGAAGAATGGCGAGGCGGCCACCGACCTGACCTTGTGCGTGCGCCTGCGCGTATCGTCGGAGCATTCGAAGCTGAGCCTCGCGTCGAAGTTCGGCGTCGGTCCCGAAGAAGCGGGCGACTTGCTGTTCGCGGCGCGCCAGGCCGCCGACGCGCTCGGGATATGCTTCCATGTCGGCAGCCAGGCTATGACACCTGACGCCTATTCGCAGGCGATGGAACGCGTCCGCGCGGCTATCGTCAGCGCGGCGGTGACCGTCGACGTGATCGATGTCGGCGGCGGTTTCCCGTCGACCTATCCGGGCATGGAGCCGCCCCCGCTCGAACTGTATTTCGATACGATCCACCGCGCGTTCGAATCGCTGCCGGTCAGCTATTCGTCCGAACTTTGGTGCGAGCCCGGCCGTGCGTTGTGCGCCGAATACAGCTCGATCATCGTCCGCGTCGAAAAGCGCCGCGGCGACGAACTGTTCATCAACGACGGCGCGTATGGCGCGTTGTTCGATGCGGCGCATATCGGCTGGCGCTTTCCGGTCGTCCTGCTCCGCGAGCCCGACAGCCGCGCCAAGGACATGCCGTTTTCGTTCTACGGCCCGACTTGCGACGATCTCGACCATATGACGGGGCCGTTCATGCTGCCGGCCGATACGCGCGCGGGCGATTATCTCGAGATCGGGATGCTCGGGGCGTATGGTTCGGCGATGCGAACCGCGTTCAACGGGTTCGGATCGGACGAGACGGTGATCGTCGAGGACGAACCGATGGCGTCGCTTTACATCGACGAGGATCGCAAGGTCGCGTCGAACGTCGTCACGCTGTAACGTAAAACATCGATTGCGTTCTTCTCTCCCCTCCCGCTTGCGCGAGGGGTCGGGGGAGGGCCTGTAGTTCGGGAGCGGCGGATGTGCCCTCCCCTAACCCCTCCCGCAAGCGGGAGGGGAACGGAGAAGAAAATGACCGACACGTTGATTAAAACCGCTGCTGCGCAGCCGGTGGACACGACAAACCGCAAGGCCGAACTGTTGTCGAAGCAGGTCAAGCACATCGATATCACGTCATTCGACGCGCGCCCGATCGTCGACGCGATGGCCGACATGAGCTTCACCAGCCGCGACCTCGGCCGCGCGACCAAGATCTACAACGACATGCTCGCCGACAAGGACTGCACGGTGTGCCTGGTGATCGCCGGATCGACCTCGGCGGGTGGCTGCATGGACCTTTATGCGGAGTTGGTGCGCAACAACATGGTCGATGTGATCGTCGCGACCGGCGCCACCATCGTCGACATGGATTTCTTCGAAGGGCTTGGCCACAAGCATTATCAAGCGCTTGAAATCCCTGACGATGATACGCTGCGCTCGCTTTACATCGACCGCATCTACGACACCTATATCGACGAGGAAGCGCTCCAGAACGTCGACCACACGATCTTCGAGATCGCCGAGACGCTGGAAGCCAAGCCCTATTCGAGCCGCGCGTTCATCCGTGAGATGGGGAAGTATCTCGTCGAGCACGGCAAGAAGGACAACAGCCTGGTCAAGCTCGCCTACGAGCATGACGTGCCGATCTTCTGCCCGGCGTTCGTCGACTCCTCGGCAGGGTTCGGGCTGGTCAAGCACCAGGTCGACCGCGCGAAGGCGGGCAAGCCTTACATGGTGCTCGATGCGATCGCGGACTTCCGCGAGCTCACCGAGATCAAGATCGCGGCGGGCACAACCGGCTTGCTGATGATTGGCGGCGGCGTGCCGAAGAACTTTATTCAGGATACCGTCGTTTGCGCCGAAATCCTCGGCCACGAAGATGTCGAGGTGCACAAATACGCCGTGCAGATCACCGTCGCCGACGTCCGCGACGGCGCGTGCTCGTCATCGACCCTGCAAGAGGCGGCGAGCTGGGGTAAGGTCAACACCGGCATAGAGCAGATGGTGTTCGCCGAAGCGGGGTCCGTGATGCCGCTGCTCGCGAGCGACGCCTATCACCGCGGTCACTGGAAGGATCGTGCCAAGCGCGGCTGGGCAAAGCTGTTCGCTTAACCCGGCATACCAGAGAAATAACAAGCGGCGTCGGACCTCGTCCGAGTTTTTTTGTCAGCCTTGGTTGGCGCGAGCCTGCCGCGCGAAGTCGTTGAGCTGCGTCACCGTGGCTTCGAAACGCCCTTCCCGCTCGGCATTGCGCAGAAATCCGACGCGCTCGACGAGAATTTCAGGCGGCGTCGGTTGCTGGGCGAACAGCGCCATCACTTCGTCGGCGAACTCGTCGAGCGGCTGATAGCCCGGCCTATTTTCCTGCCCCGGCGTCAAGCCCGTCTGCACCGCGGGCGGCGCGAGCTCGATCACCTCGACTTTGCCCTTCAACGCCTCGCGCATCGCCACCGTGTAGGAATGGATGGCAGCCTTGGTCGCGCAATAGGTCGCGAAATCCACCAACGGCACGAACGCCAACCCCGACGTGACGTTGACGATCGCCGAATCGTCCTGCGCCGTCAGGTGATCGACGAAGGCGTTGATCAGCCGGATCGGGCCGACCAGATTAGTTTCGATCGTCGCTTCGGCGTCTGACAAGTCGCGCGCGGCGTCGAGCGCCTCCATCCGCATAATGCCAGCGTTGTTGATCAGCACATTGAGCGCCGGATGCGCGGCGAGCACGCGCTTCGCGAAATCAACGACCCCTTCCGCGCTTTCGACGTCGAGCGTCATAGCGTGCATGTTGGGCCGCCCAACTGCCGCCGCTTCGAGCGCCTCCTGACGACGCCCGCCGATGATCACCGTGTTGCCGGCGTCATGAAAGCGGTGCGCCAGCGCTTCGCCGATACCCGATCCGCCGCCGGTGATGAGGATGGTGTTGCCGCTGGTCTTCATGGATGTGCTCCTGACGTACTGGAGCGATGTAGGTGCGCTGGCGCGGAGTGAAAGGCGCCGCAGAACCGATTAGTTGCATCCGCGAACCGATTGATGCAGCCTCACCGGGATAATCTTGGGGGAGGCATTTTCATGCATAGCGAAATTCTGAAGCCGGTGGTCGTCCTGATCGCCTGGACCTTGGTCATGCTCGTCTGGATGATCGTCACTCGGCTGCCCGCGCTCAAGAAACTCGGCGTCGATCTGAGCAAAGTGCGCGGCAGCAAGCCAGGCGGGCTCGACGGCGTCGTGCCGGACAAGACGCAATGGCCAGCACACAATTACATCCATCTGATGGAACAGCCGACGCTGTTCTACGCGGTCGCATTGGTCATCGCGTTCACTGGCACCGGCAACGGCACGAACGCCTGGATTGCCTGGGGCTATGTCGGGCTGCGCATCGTCCACAGCCTCTGGCAAGCGACGATCAACCAGATCAATATCCGCTTCATGATCTTCGCCCTGTCGAGCCTGTGCCTGGTCGCGCTGACGCTGCACGCAGCGATGGCGGTGTTCGGCTGGCACAGTGGCTGAAAAGTTCGAACGTCACCGCCAGCCGTGGCGGCAGAACGAGATCCAGAAGCTGCATACGCTGGCCAAGAAGGGCATGGCGCTGAAGGCGATCGCCAAGGCCCTGACGCGCAGCGAGGAATCGGTGAAACAGCGCGCCAAGGAAGACGGTCTGTCGATCGCCAAACTGCATTAGCCGAACAGGTGCGCGAGGCTCCGGTCGAGCGTTACCAACTGCCACAACGTCCGGCCATGTTCGGCGCGACCGGCGTTGTGGTCGGCGGCCAGCTTGTCGATCGCGGGGCCGTCGAACCATTGCAGCAGGCGCGGCGATCGCGCGAGCCCCGCGGCTTCGCCCGCCAGCGGTCCACGAAACCACGCGCTGATCGGTGTAACGAACCCCATCTTGGGCCGATAGAGGATGTCGCGCGGCAAATACCGCTCCATTGCCTTCTTCATCAGCCATTTGCCCTGCCCGCCCCGCAACCGCATGCCCACCGGCAACGACGCGGCGAACTCCATCAATTTGTAGTCCAGCAATGGCTCGCGCGCCTCCAGGCTGACGGCCATGCTGGTGCGATCGACCTTGGTCAGGATGTCGCCGGTCAGCCAGTGCTGGATGTCCGCATATTGCGCACGGTCGAGCGGATCGCGCGCCGGGGCGTTACGCATCGTCGCGATATAGCGATCCTCGGCGCGATGCCCGCCGAGTTGGCTCCAGGCAGCGGCGGTAAAAAGCTGCTGGCGCAATGCGGGCGTCGTCACCCCGACAGAGCGCGCGTAGGCGGTGGCGCCATCGTCGGCGAGCGCGAGCAGCGTCGTCTTGGCGCGGAGTGATCGGGGCGCCCAATCGGCCTTGGGATAAAGCCGCCCGAGCGTTCCGAACACAGTCGAGGACAGCCCGCGCGGGAGCAGAGCGCGGACGCGTTCCTCCGCGGCCTGGAACTTGTAGCGGCGATATCCCGCGAACGCTTCGTCGGCGCCATCGCCCGACAGCGCTACGGTTACCTGCTCGCGGGCCAGCTCGCACACCCTGTATGTCGCCAGGGCCGAAGCATCGGCGAAGGGTTCGTCGAACGCCGTCGTCAGGCGATCGATCAGCTGAAAGTCGTCGGCCGCAACGACGCGCTCGCGGTGATCGGTATGGTATCGCGAGGCGATCGCGTCCGCGTAAGCGCGCTCGTCGTGCCCGGCCTCCTGAAAGCCGATCGTGCACGTCTTGACCGCGGCGTTACTGACCTCTGCCATCAGCGCGACGACCGCGGAGCTGTCGACCCCGCCCGACAGAAACGCGCCGAGCGGCACGTCGGACACCATGCGCAGCCGCACTGCTGCGCGCATCCGCTCGACCAGTTCGGCTTCCAAATCCTTAACCGACCCGCCCGCACGTTTGGTGAAATCCATGTCCCACCAGCGGGTAGGAAGGCCCACCGGGCGTCCACGCTCAAGTAACAGAAAATGCGCAGCGGGCAGCTTCTTCACGCCCGCAACGATGCACGCGTCATCGGGGACGTAGCCGACCCCCATGAAATCCTCGATCGCCGACAGATCGGGCGCGCGGCGCAGCAACGGGTTGGCGAGCAGCCCCTTGAGCTCCGACGCGAACGCCACCGACCCATCGCTCAGCTCGACATAGTGAAGCGGCTTCACCCCCAGCCGGTCGCGCGCGAGGAACAGACATTGCCGCCCCGCGTCGTGCAGCGCGAAGGCGAACATGCCGTTGAGCCGGTCGAGCATCGACGGACCCCAGGCGCGCCAGGCGTGGAGCAGCACTTCGGTGTCGCCGTTGGTGGCGAACTTCGCGCCCATCGCCTGGAGTGCGCTGCGCACCTCGGCGAAATTGTAGATTTCGCCGTTATACGTGACTGTCAGTTCGCCGTCCTGCATCGGCTGCGGACTGCCCGCGACGTCGATGATCGCAAGGCGGCGATGGCCCAGACCAACTCCCGGCGCGGTCCAAACCCCTGCCCCATCGGGCCCGCGATGCGCCTGCGCGTCGGCCATCGCCAACACGCGCGC
>JBDSED010000070.1:0-9004 GCA_039920225.1 Sphingomonas sp. | reverse complement strand
TCCTTCACCATGTCACGCGTGATGCTGGCGATAGGCAGTCCAGCCCATTTGGCGAGACTTTTTTCCACATGCCGTCGATACTCAGCAGCGGTGCTGGCCTTCAGCTTACCCGGGCGCCCGACATATGCCTCAAGAACGTCCTGCAAACTCACTCTCACGGCTGCATCTGCTTTTGATACTGCGCGCGGGTCGATACCGTCGCGCATTTGCTGGAGAATGCTCCGCGCCCTCCCCCGCGCTTGGTCCTCAGTGTAAAGCCCGTAGCGACCGATGGTCACGATCACCGCCTTCCCGAACACCCTGCCCTGCGCGACAAAGCTGCGCACCCCACTTGCCGTAATGCGGAGACCATAGCCGGGCACCTTATCGTCCCAGTGAATCGCGTAACCCGAGGCGGGTGATTGGACCTTGTCCACGAAAGTCTTTGTCAGCTTCGCCACGCCATTTCTCCAGCGCCGTGCTAGCACCGTGCTAGCGAGCTAACGGTAGCTACGACAAAGAACCACAATCATGCAACGGCTCAAGTTATTGATATTTTGACGTTTTATAAGCTAGAGCAAGCTAGGATAAACTATCTGTGGCCCCCGAATCCAAAACTCTTAATCAGCGGGTCCTTGGTTCGAGCCCAAGTGCGTCCACCATTTTTTTGCAGCGATAATACGGTGTCGCCGCCGGTCAAATTTAATTGGCGCGGCGTCGCCTTTGAGCTAATGACCGCCCCGAACGGATCGATAGTGATCGACCGTTCGTGATCGCGCCGGTGCCCCGCGAGGGGCTGAAATAGCGGAATGCGGTGCGGGAGGTTCGCCTCCCAAAGCCGCGGCTGTCCTTGCAACTGTAAGCGGAGAGCGCGACGCACACGCCCGGCCTGAAAAGCCGGGCAGCCACTGAGTTTTCGGACTCGGGAAGGCGTGCGTCGAGCGACGACCCGCGAGCCAGGAGACCTTCCGGCGCTGTCGCTCATGCTGTGGTCCAAGACTTGGCCGTGGCACGGAACCTTCCGTCGAGCGACGAACCGTGCGGCCGGGGCCGCAACGGCGTTGGCGGAATCCGGCATAGCGTCTGCCGGGCAATGCCGCGCCGGCGTTCGCGCTCGCGAGAACGGCCCCATGCCGCGTCGTCCACGACGCGGGGGGAATCCCGATGAAGAAGACTTTCGTTTCGCTACTGGCGCTCGTCGCGGCAACACCCGCGCTCGCACAGAGCAATCCCAGCGTTCCGACCACGGATGTCGACAACGACGAAATCGTCGTCACGGGCTCGCGCTCGGGCGAGGGCAACGCGATGAAGAACCTCCCGGCGTCGATCACACTGATCACCGCTGATGACATGCAGGAGCGCCAGACGCGGATCGTGTCGGACGTGCTGCGGGATGTGCCCGGCGTTGCGGTCAACCGCCAGGCTGGGCTGACGCAGATCCGCGTCCGCGGGACGGAGGGCAATCACGTCCTCGTCCTGATCGACGGCATCAAGGCGTCCGATCCCTATTCGGGCGAATTCGATTTCGGCACGCTGATCGCCGACGAAGCTGCCAAGATCGAAGTCCTGCGTGGCCAGCAATCCTCACTCTACGGCTCCGACGCGATCGGCGGCGTGGTTCAGTACATCACGCTGACCGGCCGCGAACAACCGGGCATCAGTGCTCGCATCGAGGGCGGATCGTTCGGGACCGCCGCGGGCGGTGCGCGCATGGCGGGCTACACCGACGCGTTCGACTATGCCGTGTCGGGCTCGTTCTACCGCACCGACGGCGCGCCAGCCGCGCGCAACGGCAAGCGTGACATTGGATCGACGAACATCGGGGCGAGCGCCAAGGTGGACTGGACGCCGTCGAGCATCTTCAAGCTGACGGCGGTCGGGCGTTACAGCTACACCGACCAGCTGTCCGACAATACCGAAGGAAATCCGGCAAGCTCGCTGTTCGGCTATGCCGTCGATACGCCGGGCGTCCACTATCGCAACCAGGCCTTCTACGGCTTGGTCCGCGCGCAGCTGTCGCTGGCCGACGGACGCTGGACGACCGCGCTGAGCGGTCAGCTCGCCGATTCGACGCGCAAGGGTTACACCGCGGCGGGATACGACAGCGGCGACAAGGGCCAGCGTTACAAGGCGACGATCGAGAGCAGCCTCCGCTTCGACGCGGGCCGGCTAGTCAACCGGATCACGGGCGCGGTCGATTTCGAGCGCGAGCAGTTCCAGAACACCTCACCGCCGGGCGGCTTCGCGTTCACCGGCCGTCGTTCGACCGACAATTGGGGCTTCGTCGCGCAGTATGAGGGTACGATCGACGATGCGCTGTCGCTGGGCGCCTCGATCCGGCGCGATTTGAACAGCCGCTTCGCCGATGCCATCACCTATCGTCTGCAAGCCGGCTATCGCTTGCCGTTCGGCCTGCGCGCGCACGCCGCATACGGCACCGGCGTCAAGAACCCCGGCTATTACGAGCTCTTTGGCTTCTCCGACGGCAAATATATCGGCAACCCGAACCTGAAGCCTGAAAAGTCGAAGGGCTGGGAGGCCGGGCTCGATCAGGAAATCGCCGGGGGCAAAGCCAGCATCGGCGCGACCTATTTCGAGAGCAAGCTGGAGGACGAGATCTTCACGACCTTCCCGCCGCCCAATTTCGTCGCGACGCCGGGCAACCGCGCCACGCTGTCGCGGCAGCAGGGCGTGGAGGTCTTCGTGTCGGCACGACCGATCCCGCAGCTCAAGTTCGACCTGGCCTATACCTACCTCAACGCGCGCGAGAACGGCGCGGTGGAGGTGCGTCGTCCGAACAATGTCGCCAGCTTCAACACGACCGTGTTCAGCCTCGACAAGAAGTTTTCGGGCACGCTGACCGTTCGCTATAACGGCCGGCAGCAGGACGTCGCCTTCACCGATCCGAACTTCATCCCAGTCAACGTGTCGTTGCAGGAATATGTGCTGGTGAACCTCAGCGCCGACTATCAGATCACCAAATCGGTGTCGGTCTTTGGCCGCGTCGAGAATTTGTTCGACGAGAAGTACGAGGAAGTGTTCAGCTTCGTGACGTCGGGCCGCGGCGCCTACGGCGGCGTGAAGGTGGGCTTCTGATGATCGGGAAGGCGCCTCGGCCCATCGCCGGGACGCTTGCCGCCGCATTGTGCCTTGCCGGGTGCAATGCGGTTGTGCCCGCCATTCCGAAGCCGTCACCCAAGCCGCTGCGCGTGATGTCGATCAATCTGTGTACCGACCAGCTCTTGCTCGCCTTGCTGCCGCCCGATCGGATCACATCGGTGACGTGGTTGTCGCGCGATCCGGCTTCCTCGATCATGGCGCGCGAGGCGGCGCGCGTGCCGGTCAACCACGGATGGGCCGAAGAGGTAATCCGCGAAAAGCCCGACCTGGTAATCGTCAGCCCGTTCGCGACACCCGGCTTGCGCGGGATGCTCAAGCGGTTGAACTATCCGACGCTAGAGGTCGGCGCGGCGAGCAACTTCGACGACATCCGTAGGCTGACGCGGCGGGTGGCAGCGGCCGTTGGTGAGCGCGCGCGGGGGGAGGAATTGATCTGGAAGATGGACAGCGAACTCGCTGCCCTCGCCGGCGCGCCACATCGCACCTATCGCCTCGCGGCGTGGGACCGGTTCGGCTTCGGGGCCGGCAAGGGCACGTTGCAGGGCGCGGTGTTCGAAGCCGCCGGCGCGGTCAACGTCGCCGACGCCCCGCCGACCTCAGGGTATGGCAAGCCGGACACAGAGGTCCTGCTGGAGGCCGCCCCGCCGCTGCTGGTCGAAGGCTCGCCCTATGCGGGAGGGCCGAGCGTGGGCGACAATATCGAGGCGCATCGGCTCGTGCGGAGATACTGGTCGTCGACCGGCCGCCTACTCATCGTGCCGCAAGCCTATTATGCCTGCGGCGCCCCTCGCGTCGCCGAGGCAGTGGGAATGTTGCGCAAGCGGCTCCAGCAGGCCGCGATAAAGGCCGACACTCCCCTGCCCTTTGACGGGGTGAGGCGATGAACCGCTGGCTCATCCCATCGCTTGTCATCGTGTTGATCGCCGTGTCGGTCGCATCCCTGCTGGTGGGGACGGTCTGGCTGCGACCGACCGAACTGATAAACGGCTTCACCGATCCGCGACCTAATCTCGCCGGGCTGTTGCTCGGCGAAGTACGGTTGCCGCGCATGGTCCTGGGTATCCTGATCGGCGTGATCCTGGGCTTGTCGGGCGCGGTCCTGCAGGGTCTGTTGCGCAATCCATTGGCCGAACCCGGATTGCTCGGCGTGTCGGGCGGCGCGAGTTTCGGCGCGGTGATCGCAATCTATTTCGGCTTCTCGGCCCACTTCGTCCTGGCATCGCCGATCTTCGCGCTGATCGGCGGATTGGTGACCGCCGCGCTCGTCTTCTCGCTGGCGCGCGGCGGCGGCACGCTATCGCTGATCCTCGCCGGTGCTGCGATATCGAGCGTCGCGTTCGCGTGCGTCGAACTAGCGCTCAACCTAGCGCCGAGCCCGTTCGCTGCGTACGAGATCATGACGTGGCTGATGGGATCGCTGCAGGATCGCAGCTGGGATCACGTCGCGCTCGCCGCCCCATTCATCATGGTGGGGGCGATCCTGCTATTGATGACGGGCCGTTCACTTGACGCGCTGGCGCTCGGCGAGGCGCAGGCCGAAAGCCTGGGTGTGCATGTCGGGCGCATCCGTTTGCTGGCGCTGCTGGGTACCGCCGTAGGCGTGGGAGCGGCGACGGCGGTGGCCGGCGCGATCGGGTTTGTCGGGCTGATCGCACCGCATCTGGTTCGGCCGTTGGTTGGCTATCGGCCGGCGGCCACGCTTGTCCCGGCAGCGCTGACCGGCGCGATCTTGGTCGTGGCGGCAGACATCTGTACGCGGTTGGTCCGCTTCGGACCGCCCATCGGGCTCGGCGTATTCACATCGGTCGTCGGCGCGCCATTCTTCCTGTGGCTGGTGCTGCACGTGCGGAAGACCACGCTGTGAGCGTGCTTCGTCTCGACGGCGTATCGCTGGTGCGATCGAGCCGCACGGTCCTCGATAAGGTCGATGTTCAATTCGCGGCTGGAAAGCTGACCGCCGTGATTGGCCCCAATGGCGCGGGCAAGAGCACCATGCTTCAGGTCGCCGCCGGCTTACTCAAGCCCGACGCCGGAACAGCGTCGCTCGACGGTGCCGATGTCGCGGCGATGAGCCGGCAAGCTCTGGCACGGCGGCGCGCGTATCTGCCGCAGCGGCCGGTGGTCGACTGGCCGATATCGGTCGAGCGCGTCGTGGCGCTGGGGCTATTGCCGCAATTGCCTACCTTCGGCGGCCTGCCCGCCGAGCTGGCGCCCGCGATCGAGCGTGCGCTGACCGAATGCGATGTGGGGGACTTGCGCGATCGCTCGGCCACGACGCTGTCCGGCGGTGAATTGGCGCGCGTGATGCTGGCCCGCGCGATCGTCGGCGATCCCGCCCTCCTGATCGTCGACGAACCAACCGCCGACCTCGACCCGCGCCACGGGATCGACGCGGCCCGGCGGCTGCGTGCGCGAGCCGACGCCGGCTGCACCGTTGTAATGGCAATCCACGACCTCGACCTCGCGATGCGGTTTGCCGACGAGATCGTTGCCATCCGCGACGGAGCGGTTCGCGCCGCCGGTCAGATCGGCGAAGTGATGACCGAAGCCGTGCTCGCCGACCTGTACGACGTGCGGGTCCGCATCGCGCGCGACATCGATGGCGCGTCGGTACGATTCCTCGACTAGCGATACCAATCCTGACCCACTCGCCGACCACGCCTTGACCTCGCCGGCCGACAAGCGAATGCTGTCTTTGTGGCGGTAATCCAGGGGGTGCCATGAGTGATTTTACACATGATATCGCGGTCGTATCGGGCAGCCCGGCGGTGCGGGCGATCCTCGATCGGCTGTGCGCGATCACGGGCATGGGGTTCGCCGCGGTTGCGCGGGTGACCGAGGATCGCTGGATCGCGTGCCAAGTGCTCGACAAGATCGGGTTCGGCCTCGAACCGGGCGGCGAACTGGCGGTCAAGACTACGATCTGCGACGAGATCCGGGCGAACAATCTGGCGGTCTATATCGATTGCGTCGCCGAAGCGCCGATGTGGCAACTTCACCCCACGCCCCTCCTATACGGATTCCAGAGTTATGTCTCGGTGCCCGTCTATCGGCCCGATGGCAGCTTTTTCGGGACCTTGTGCGCGATCGATCCCGAGCCCCACGCAGTCAGTTTGGTCGAAACGGTGGCGGCGATCGAGGCGCTGGCCCGCGAGGTTATGGAATGTCTCGAAAACGAACAGGCAACGGCCTGACCTAACCCGCCTTTCGTCTGCTAAAGAAACGCTGCGATGCGCGACCGCCGGGCGTCCTTATGTAGGCGCGCGAGACGGACGTGTAATTTCGCGCGCAGTGTGGCTAACCTCGCGCGTGCAATAAGGTGATGTGATGGCGACCAGGCCCGTGGCCCAGACTTCGGAAGTTGTTGCGCCCGCGTCGCTGACCCATCTTCAGCGGCTGGAGGCGGAGAGCATCCATATCCTGCGCGAGGTCGTCGCCGAGGCGGAGCGCCCGGTGATGCTCTATTCTGTCGGCAAGGACAGCGCGGTCATGCTGCACCTGGCGAAGAAGGCCTTCTATCCGGCGCCTCCCCCCTTCCCGCTCTTGCACGTCGACACGACCTGGAAATTCCGCGCGATGTATGCGCTGCGGGACAAGGCGGCGAGCGACGCGGGAATGGAGTTGCTCGTCCATCAGAACCCCGAAGCCGCGGCGCGAGGGATAAACCCGTTCGACCATGGCGGCCTGCACACCGATATGTGGAAGACCGAAGGGCTGAAGCAGGCGCTTGACCACTACGGCTTCGACGTAGCGTTCGGCGGTGCGCGGCGCGACGAGGAGAAGAGCCGCGCCAAGGAACGTATTTTCAGCTTCCGCTCGGCGAGCCATCGCTGGGATCCTAAGGCGCAGCGGCCCGAGCTCTGGCACCTCTACAATGCGAAGAAGGCGAAGGGCGAGAGCATCCGCGTCTTCCCGCTGTCGAACTGGACCGAGCTCGACATCTGGCAATACATCGACCTGGAAGGCATCGAGATCGTCCCGCTCTATTTTGCGGCACCGCGACCTACGGTGGAGCGCGACGGCATGCTGTTGATGGTCGACGACGAACGCTTCCGGCTCGCGCCGGGCGAAGTGCCGGTCGAACGCTCGATCCGCTTCCGTACGCTCGGTTGTTATCCGCTGACCGGCGCGGTCGAGAGCGAAGCGGCTACGTTGCCCGAAATCATCCAGGAGATGCTGCTGACGACAACCAGCGAGCGGCAAGGACGGGCAATCGACCACGATCAGGCGGCGTCGATGGAGAAAAAGAAGCAGGAGGGGTATTTCTGATCGCGCACCTTCTACAAATCCTCCCCGGGACGGGGAGGTGGCAGCGCGGAGCGCTGACGGAGGGGGGCTTCCAGTGGCGATACCGCCGGCGGCCCACCCCCTCCACCACGCCGCTTCGCGTCGCGGTCCCCCTCCCCGTCCCGGGGAGGATTTTATGACCGCCGCCTTCCGCCCCGACGCGCTGATCGCGCAGGATATCGACGCTTATCTCGCGCAGCATCAGCGCAAGACGTTGCTGCGCTTCATCACGTGCGGGTCGGTCGATGACGGCAAGTCCACGCTGATCGGGCGACTGCTCTACGACAGCAAGATGATCTTCGACGATCAGCTCGCCGCATTGGAGGCGGATAGCAAACGCGTCGGCACGCAGGGGCAGGAAATCGACTTCGCGCTCCTCGTCGACGGCCTCGCCGCCGAGCGCGAACAGGGCATCACGATCGACGTCGCCTATCGCTTCTTCGCTACCGAAAAACGAAAGTTCATCGTCGCGGACACGCCGGGGCACGAACAATATACCCGCAACATGGTGACCGGCGCGTCGACCGCCGACCTCGCGGTGATCCTGATCGATGCGCGCAAGGGCGTGCTGACCCAGACCCGGCGGCACTCCTATCTCGCGCGCCTGATCGGCATTCGCCACGTCGTGCTCGCGGTGAACAAAATGGATTTGGTCGGTTACGACCAGGCGACCTACGACGCGATCGTCGCCGATTACGCCGCGTTCGCCGAAAGTATCGGCATCGCCGCGTTTACGACGATCCCGATTTCGGGGTTCAAGGGCGATAACGTCGCTTCCCCCTCCCCCAACACGCCCTGGTATGCGGGGCCGAGCCTCATCGAACATCTCGAGACGGTCGAACTCGACGCCGATGCCGACCGCGCGCGCCCGTTCCGCATGGCTGTGCAGTGGGTCAACCGCCCCAACCTCGACTTCCGCGGTTTCGCCGGGACGATCGCGTCTGGCACGATCGCGCGGGGCGATGCGATTCGGGTGCTACCGTCGGGTAAGACATCGACCGTCGCGCGGATCGTCACGTTCGACGGCGACCTCGACGTGGCCGTCGCGGGCCAGTCGGTGACGCTGACGCTGACTGATGAGATCGACTGTTCGCGCGGCGACGTCATCGCGGTCGCGGACAACCCGCCGCAAGTCGCCGATCAATTCGAGGCAACGATCGTATGGATGGCCGACGACGCCCTGCTCCCCGGCCGCGGATACTGGCTGAAGCTCGGCACGCAGACCGTCACCGCGCAGGTGCATGCGCCGAAGTATCAGGTCAACGTCAACACGCTCGAGCAGCTCGCAACGAAGACCCTCGACCTCAATGCGATCGGCGTCGCCAACCTTGTCACCGACAAGCCGATCGTGTTCGAACCCTATGCCGACAGCCGCGAACTGGGCGGGTTCATCCTGATCGACAAGCTGACCAATGCCACGGTCGCGGCAGGGATGCTTCACTTCGCGCTGCGTCGCGCGCGCGATGTGCACTGGCAGTCGGTCGACGTCTCGCGCACCGCGCATGCGCAGCAAAAGGGCCAGGAGCCAAAAGTGCTGTGGTTCACCGGTCTGTCGGGATCGGGCAAGTCGACGATTGCGAACCTGGTGGAAAAGAAGCTCTTCGCGCTCGGGCGGCAC
>JBDSED010000069.1:0-6309 GCA_039920225.1 Sphingomonas sp. | reverse complement strand
TTGGCGAGCACGCCGGTCATCGTGTCGAGCAGGCTCATGTCGATATGCTGGCCGCGTCCGGTCTGTTCGCGCTGGATCAGCGCCGCCTGGATCGCGATCACCGAATAGAGGCCGGTCGTGATGTCCGCCATCGCCACGCCGATCTTCTGCGGCGCGCCGTCGGGCTCGCCGGTCAAATCCATCATTCCGCTCATGCCCTGGATGACGAAGTCGTAGCCGGGGAGGGGGGCATAAGGCCCGTCCTGGCCGAAGCCGGTGATCGAGCAATAGATCAACCGTGGGTTGATCGCCGACAGGCTGGCATAATCGAGGCCGTATTTGGCGAGCCCGCCAACCTTGAAATTCTCGATCAGCACGTCGCTCATTGCGGCGAGGCGGCGGACCTCGGCCTGGCCTTCGGGCGTGGTGAAGTCGAGCACGACCGAGGACTTCCCACGATTGCACGCGTGATAGTAGGCGGCGTCCTTCGTCCCGTCCGGGTTCTCGATGAAAGGCGGCCCCCAGGTGCGCGTGTCGTCGCCCGCCGGACTCTCGACCTTGATCACCTCCGCGCCGAGATCGGCCAGCACTTGCCCCGCCCAAGGGCCCGCGAGGATGCGCGCGAGCTCGAGCACCTTGAGGCCGGCGAGGGGCGGGGGTTTAGCCACTTAAAGCTCCTCCCCTTCAGGGGAGGGGTGAATAAGCGTCAAAACGCCGCGATCCCGGTGATCGCGCGCCCAAGGATCAGCGCGTGGACGTCGTGCGCGCCCTCGTACGTGTTGACCGTCTCCAGGTTCATCAGATGGCGCATGACTTGATACTCGCCGCTGATGCCGTTGCCGCCGTGCATGTCACGCGCGTCGCGGGCGATCGTGAGCGCCTTGCCGACATTGTTGCGCTTGACGATCGAGATCATCTCCGGCGCGAACTTGCCTTCGTCCATCAGGCGTCCGACGCGAAGTGACGCCTGCAGGCCGAGCGCGATCTCGGTCTCCATGTCGGCGAGCTTCTTTTGATACAGCTGGTTGGCAGCGAGCGGCTTGGCGAACTGCTTGCGGTCAAGCCCATATTGCCGCGCGGCGTGCATGCAGAACTCGGCCGCACCCATGCTGCCCCAGCTGATCCCGTAGCGCGCGCGGTTGAGACAACCGAATGGGCCTTTCAGTCCCTGAACGTCGGGCAGCAGCGCATCCTCGCCGACCTCGACCTCGTCCATCAGCACCATGCCGGTGATCGATGCGCGCAACGACAATTTGCCCTCGATCTTGGGCGTTTCGAGCCCCTTCATCCCTTTTTCGAGGATAAACCCGCGAATACCGCCGCCATGCGCGCCGGACTTGGCCCAGATCACGAACACGTCGGCGATGGGCGAGTTGCTGATCCACGTCTTCGCGCCCGACAGCGAATAGCCATTGGCGGTCTTCGTCGCGCGCGTCGTCATGCTGCCGGGGTCGGAGCCCGCGTCGGGCTCGGTCAGCCCGAACGCGCCGATGAATTCGCCGGTCGCCAGCTTGGGCAGGTATTTGCGACGCTGTTCCTCCGATCCGTATTCATAGATCGGGAACATCACGAGGCTCGATTGCACCGACATCATCGATCGGTAGCCGCTGTCGATCCGCTCGACCTCGCGCGCGACGAGCCCGTAGGCAACGTAGCTCGCGCCGACCCCGCCATATTCCTCCGGGATGGTCGGCCCGAGCAAGCCGAGTTCGCCCATCTCGCGGAAGATCGCGGGGTCGCTCGTCTCATGCTGGAACGCGTCGATAATGCGCGGGGCGAGCTTGTCCTGCGCGTAGGCGCGGGCGGTGTCGCGCACCATCCGCTCGTCCTCGGTCAGCTGATCCTCGAGCAGGAACGGGTCCGCCCAATCGAAATGCCCCATGCCGGCCATCATCGTCTCCTTGATCGGACCCGCATTGCCGTGCCGTGCGGCTTGCGGCAAGGAAAAGCGATGAGCGATTTTCGCCCCCGCCGCAGCGCGCTGTTCCTTCCCGCGAGTAATCGCCGTGCGATCGAAAAGGCGGGCGGGTTGGCGGCGGACGTAGTGATCCTCGATCTCGAGGATGCGGTCGCGCCAGAGTTGAAGGCCGAGGCGCGCGCGGCGGCGGTCGCGGCGGCGCGCGAAGGATTCGGGGATCGTGAGGTGGTAGTCCGCGTTAATGCGCTCGATACACCATGGGGCGCGGACGACTTGGCTGCAATCAGTGCAAGCGGCGTCGGCGTTTTGTTGCCCAAGATACGCAACGCGGGCGACGTCAAAACATGCCGAGACCGTTTGAGTTCCGAAACGGTCTTATGGCTGATGATCGAAACCTGCGAGGCGATCGGCCGGCTGCAGGATATTGCCGAGGCTGGGGCGGCGGGGTTCGTGCTCGGCGTCAACGATCTCGCGCTCGAGCTCGGCGCACGGCCGGGGGCGGAGCGGGCGTGGCTGGCGCCGGTGCAGGCGATGGTGCTGGCCGCGGCACGGTCGCGCGGGTTGGTCGCGCTGGACGGCGTGTGTAACGACTTTTCCGATGACGCGCGGCTGCGCGCGGAGTGCAACGCGGCTGCGGCGATGGGGTATGACGGCAAGTCGTTGATCCATCCGAAGCAGATCGACGTCTGCAACGCTGCGTTCAGCCCGAGCGCTGACGAAATTGCCTGGGCGACGAAGGTGCGGGACGCCTTTGCCGATGGTGATGGCGGGGTGATCCAGGTCGATGGCAAGATGGTCGAGGCGCTCCATCTGGCACAGGCCGACCGCATTTTGGGGATGGCGCCATGACGACGATCGCCGGGGTCGAGCTGGGCGGGACCAAGTGCCTGAGCGTGCTCGCGAAGGACGGCGCGATCGTCGAGCACGCCCGTGTCGACACGACCGACCCAGAAACGACGATGGCAGGGATCGAGGCGGCACTCGATGCCTGGCGCGGGTTCGACGCGATCGGCATCGCCAGCTTCGGGCCCGTCGGGATCGATCCCGATGCTGCAAGCTACGGCCACATTACCGCAACGACCAAGGCCGGCTGGGCCGACACCGACGTCACCGGGCGGCTTGAGCGGCGCTACGGCGTGCCGACCGGTTTCCACACCGACGTGGTCGGGGCGGGGCTGGCTGAGGGCGAGTGGGGGGCGGCGAAAGGCCTCGCCGATCACGCCTATATCACGATCGGCACGGGGATCGGCGTGGGGCTGATCGCGGGCAACAAGCCGGTGGTCGGGATGACCCATCAGGAACTCGGCCATGTCCGCCCGGTGCGGATGGCAGGGGACGACTGGCCGGGCATTTGCAGCTTTCATGGCGATTGCGTCGAGGGGCTTGCTTCCGGGCCGGCGATCAAGGCGCGCGCTGGAGTCACAGCCGACCAGATTGCCGAACATTCGCCGGTCTGGCCGCAAGTCGCGCATCCGATCGCGCAATTGTGCCATACGCTGGTGTTGACCGGCGTCCCGCGCCGGATCGTGTTCGGAGGCGGCGTGTCGCTCGGCGTGGCGTGGCTGTTGCCGATCGTGCGCGCGATGCTCGACGCTAGTATCCGCAGTTATGGCGACCGCTCGCTGATGGGCGATCTCGATGCCTATATCGTGCCCGCGGCACTGGTCGCGGAAGCGGGTCCGCTCGGCGCGATCCTCCTCGGCGAACAGGCGCTCAACAGAACTTCGTTTACGCGCTCTTAACCCTCTCTGCTTACGCCTCGGAAAGAACATTGGGGCGTCGTGTAGGCGATGCCCAAGCGAGGGGTAGCGCGCAGTGCGAATTCTGATCGTCGACGACGAACCGGCCATGATCGATTCCTATCGGCGCTGTTTCGCGCCCGCGGACAAAGGCGCCGACGCGCTCAACGACATGGCGGCGGAATTGTTCGGCGACGATGCTCCGGTCGCTGCATGCGGCGATGGCGTGACGGTTCACTTCGATGCGGTCTATTGCAGTCAGGGCCTCGACGCGGTGGCCGAGGTCGAGGTGGCGATTGCGCAAGGCTCGCCTTTCGCGGTCGCGTTCATCGACGTGCGGATGCCACCGGGAATCGACGGCAAGGAAACCGCGACCCGCATCCGCGCGCTCGATCCGAACATCAACCTCGTGATTGTCACCGGCTTTTCCGATTTCTCGCCGATCGAGATATCGAAAGCTGCCGGGCCGGCCGACAAGATCTTCTACATCGCCAAGCCCTTCGAAATCGCCGAAGTCGTCCAGACCGCCACCGCGCTCGGACACCGCTGGCGGGTCGACCGCGATCTTGCCGCGGCGATGACCAAGCTCAGCGAGCAATCGGCTGAGCTCGCTGCAAACGAATCGAAGGCGTTGCACCTCGCGACGCACGACACACTGACCGATGCCCCGAACCGGCTCGCGTTCGTTAAGGCGCTGGCCGCGAAATCGCGCGGCGGCGGGATGTTCGCGACAGCAACGGTCGATCTCGACCGCTTCAAGCTGGTCAACGACACGCTCGGTCATCTCGCGGGCGACGAATTGATCCGCGCCATCTACGCTATTCTGCACCAGAACGTCCCGGAAGGCGCGGTCGTGGCCCGCTTGGGCGGCGACGAGTTCGGCGTGCTGTTCGATACCGCCGGCGAGCAAGCCGCCGTCATGGCGTGCGACCGCATCGTCGCGGCGTGTGCGTCCAGCTTCCGCATTCTCGGCCATTCGGTTCAGGCCGCCGCGTCGGTCGGCCTCGTCACGTCGAGCGAGGAGGCGCGTGATCCGATCGACATGATGCGCCGCGCCGATCTGGCGCTCAACGACGCCAAGAAATCCGGACGCGGCGTCGTCCGCCTGTTCGACGAATCGATGGACGAGAGCGTCCGCTTTCGCCGCCGCATCGAAGGCGGGCTAACCCAGGCGATCGCACTCGGCGAGTTGAGCCTTGCCTATCAGCCGATCGTGTCTGGCCATGACACCGAAGTGGTCGGTTTCGAAGCGCTGCTGCGCTGGAAGACCGAGGAGTTCGGCCCGATCAGCCCCGCGCTGTTCATCCCGATCGCCGAAGAATCGAACCTGATCCACGAGCTCGGCGACTGGGTGCTCGACGAAGCGCTCAAGGTGCTCGGCGACTGGCCGGGACAATATGTCTCGATCAACTTCTCGCCGCGCCAGTTCCGCCGCCAGAATTTCGTGCCCTACGTAATGGAGCGCGTTCAACGCGCCGGGATCGCACCCTCGCGCGTCCAGATCGAGATCACCGAGACCGCTATCTTCGACAATGCCGAACGCGCCGCGGAGACGCTCTACAAGCTGCGCCAGATGGGCTTCCGCATCGCGCTCGACGATTTCGGCACCGGCTATTCGTCGCTTTACAACATCCGCAAGTTCGCGCTCGATTGCCTCAAGATCGACAAGAGCTTCATCGACGGCATGGGCCGCGAGCGTGAGAGCGCCGCGATCGTCCAGTCGATCGTCCATCTCGGCAAGGCGCTCGGGTTGGGCGTGGTGGCAGAAGGCGTAGAGACGGAGGCGCAGGTCCAGGCCTTGCGCGTCGCGGGGGCGAGCCATTTGCAAGGTTATTACTTTTCTCGCCCGGTGCCGGCGGCCGAAGCCAAGATCATGGCCGACGCACGCTTCATCGGCGGTGAAGACGATCTCGCCGGCGACGAATTCGCGGTTCAGGCCAACGGCTGATGGCGTCCACTCGCGCCATCGTTGCGCGAACGCGTAAGGGATCGCTGGCCGGCAAGCTGCTGATCATCCTGGCTGGTGTCGGTGTGGTCGGATCGGTCGCGCTGACCTTGCTGCTCGCCGCGGTCATCACGCCAAGCTTCAACGCGCTCGAACGCCAATCGATCGACGGCCACGTCGAACGCACCCGCGCGACGATCAACGACTTCGCCGCCAAGGTCGAGAATTCGGTGCGCGATTACGGCGATTGGAACTCGAGCTACGATTATATTCAGAACCCCTCCGAGACATTTGAGGAGGAAAGTTTTTCGCCGCTTGCGATGGCCAATCTCGACGTCGATGGCATGGCGTATCTAAGGCCCGACCGGAGCTTGGTGATCGCGCGCTGGATCGATCCGCGCACTGGCCAGGAGGATCCCGCCTTGCGCGACGCAATGGTCGCCCGCCTGCGCGCGGCGCCCCTCGACGCGGCGATGAAGGGTGGCAGTTCGGGGCATTTCTACGTTCGGATCGGCGACGTCACTGCCGCCGTCGGCGTTGCCCGCATTCGGCGCAGCGACGGCAGCGGCACGCCGCGCGGTTACGTAATGATGGTGCGGCGGTTGGCCTCGCGGCAATTGGGCGATTTGCTGCAGGTGCCCGCGAACCTGGACCTGGGCGGGACGGGGTCCGCCTTGATCGTGACTGATACGGAAGACGTGAAGATTGCCGTGCCGATCGCCGGGCCG
>JBDSED010000068.1:0-23807 GCA_039920225.1 Sphingomonas sp. | reverse complement strand
CTGTCCGGATGTCGCATCAGGTCGGGATGAAACACTCACGCCCCCATTCGCTTTCCTGGCGGGCTTCAACCCGACTAGGATGACGTGGTGATGACAGCACAGCGCGCGACTCGCGGTCAAGGGCCGGTTTGTTGATAATCTCACGGTTCGCGCCGAGTCCCACCGGACGGTTGCATTTGGGCCACGCCTGGTCGGCGGTGCAGGCGCATGACCGGGCGCGGGAAGCGGGCGGGCGGTTTTTGCTCAGGATCGAGGATATCGACCGCACGCGATCGCGGCCCGAGCATGTTCAGGCGATCGTGGACGACATGGCATGGCTGGGCCTGGCGTGGGACCGACCGGCGGTGTTCCAGTCGGAGCGCGTGCCGCTCTACACCGAAGCGCTCGACCGGCTCCATGCGAGCGGCCACACGTATCGGTGCTTCTGCACCCGCGCCGACATCGCGAAGGAGATCGCCGCGGCGGGAAGTGCGCCGCATGATGAGGACGCGCCGCCTCCCCATCCCGTCGCGTGCAGAGATCGCTCGGCAGCCGAGATTGAGGCCCGGCTGGCGTCGGGTGAGCTGTTCGCGTGGCGGCTCGATATGGCGACAGCGGCTGCGACGCATCCCAACCTTCCCTGGCACGACGAGATCGCCGGGGGGCAGGTCGCGCGGCCCGAAACCGCCGGTGACGTTGTGCTTTGGCGCAAGGACGCGCCGGCAAGCTATCACCTAGCGGTGACGGTCGATGACGCGGCTCAGGGCGTAACGTACGTCGTGCGCGGGCGTGACTTGTTCGCGGCGACCCACGTCCATCGCCTGCTCCAGGCGATGCTCGGCCTTCCGACCCCGATTTATCGCCACCACGCGCTGCTGGTCGACACGAACGGCCAGCGCCTCGCCAAGCGCCATGGCGCGCCGACGCTGGCCGATCTGCGCGCGGCGTATCCGGAGGGCCGCGGCCTCGCCGATCAATTGCGGAGCGGCACGCTTCCCAACGGCTATGCGAGCGACTAAATAGACCGCATGACCTTCCTCGCCATCCTCCTGATAGCCGCGATGCTCGCGACCCTCGCCTCGCTTGTCTACGGGGTGGTGATGTTCCTCAAGAATTCGTCGGACGAAGTTCACGGCAATGGCCCCAGCGAGGCGTCGCTCAAATCGAACAAGGCGATGCAGTTCCGCATCTTCTTCCAGGCCGCCGCCATTCTGATCGTCGTACTGATCCTGTTCGTCGCCGGGCAACGTTAGTTCGACGCGCTGACGCGCATGGCGGTGCTGGCCCGGCACCGCGAGGACAAAAATGGTCAAGCTCAACAAGATTTACACGCGCACCGGCGATGCGGGGACCACCGGGCTGGTCGATGGATCGCGCGTGTCGAAGGCCGATCCGCTGATGAGCGCGATTGGCGATGTCGATGAAGCCAATAGCGCGATCGGAATTGCGGTGGACGCGGTTCCCCAAGAGGTGGCCGAGGCGTTAAGGCGCATCCAGAACGACCTGTTCGACCTCGGCGCCGATATCGCGACGCACTACGACATCGCCGGGGCGCTGCGCGTCACCGCGGGCCAGGTTGCGCGGCTCGAGCAGGAAATCGACGCGATGAACGCCGGGCTCGATCCACTGACGAGCTTCATCCTACCCGGCGGCACGCCCGGCGCGGCGCAGCTTCACCTCGCCCGCGCCATCACCCGGCGCGCCGAACGCAGCACCGTCACAGCCAGTCACGCCTTGCTGATCAGTCCCGAAGCCTTGCGCTATCTCAACCGGTTGAGCGATTGGCTGTTCGTCGCAGCACGCCATGTGAACCAATCGACCACTGGCGACGTTCTCTGGGTGCCCGGCGGCTCACGCTAAATTTCCGGGGACGTGATCTCGAACATTGCGGGCGCGTAATTTCCGCACTACGGAGAACATAATGCGAACGAGGTTGGGCACATCGCCGACACCCGGAGCGCTGACGTCGCGCCTCGCCGGCGTGCGCGCGCTCAGCGTCGCGCTGGTTGCGCCGCTCTCGGACGCCGACGCCAGCGTGCAGTCGATGCCCGATGCGTCACCCGCCAAATGGCACCTCGCGCACACGACCTGGTTCTTCGAAACGTTCGTGCTGCGCGATTTCGTGCCCGGTTACGCGCTCCACGACGAGCGTTTCCCGTTCCTGTTCAACTCCTATTACGAAGCCGAGGGCCGCCGCCACGCGCGAGACCGCCGCGGAATGATCACACGGCCGGGGCTAGACGAGGTGTTGGCGTATCGCGCGCATGTCGATGCGGCGCTCGCCGACGCGATGCCCGGATTGCCCGAGGCGGCGCGCGAGCTGATTCGGCTGGGCTGTCATCACGAGGAGCAGCATCAGGAATTGCTGCTGACCGACTTGCTCCACCTGATGTCGGAAAACCCGATCGAGCCCGCGGTCTGGCCCGGCGCGCGCAAGGTGCCTGTGGCAATGCCGGGACCGATCGGCTGGATCGAGCATGCGGGCGGCATTGTCGAGATCGGCCATGACAGCCCCAATTTCGCGTTCGACTGCGAGGGGCCACGGCATCAAGCGTTGCTGACTTCGCACGCCATCGCCGACCGCACCGTGACCAACGACGAATGGGCCGCATTCATCGCCGATGGTGGTTATCGCGATGCGAAATACTGGCTTTCGGACGGCTGGGCCTGGGTGAAGGCCGAGGGGATCGACGCACCGCTCTATTGGGAGAAGCGCGGCGATGGCTGGACTCGGTTCGGGCTCGACGGCCGCCGCGCGATCGACCCGGCCGCGCCGGTCACGCATGTCAGCTTCTTCGAGGCCGACGCCTATGCCAGCTGGGCCGGCGCGCGATTACCGACAGAGGCCGAATGGGAAGCCGCCGCCGCGAGCCATGACCCCGATGGCGGCAATCAACTCGACGTTGCCGGCCCAGTCGAGCCGAGGCCCTCGTCGGGCGGCCCGGCGTTCTTCGGCGACGTCTGGGAATGGACGGGCAGCGCGTACCGCCCCTATCCCGGCTTCAAGCCCGCCGAGGGTGCGGTCGGCGAATATAACGGCAAGTTCATGAGCGGGCAGTTCGTGCTGCGCGGCGGGTCGTGCGCGACCCCACGCGGGCATGTCCGCCCCTGCTACCGCAACTTCTTCTACCCGCATCAGCGCTGGCAGTTCACCGGCGTGCGGCTGGCCAAGGACCTGTAATGCTCAAGCAGGAAATCGAGGACGGCACGCGCAGCTTCGCCGACCCGGCGTTTCGCGCCGACGTGATCGACGGGCTGACTCGCCGCCCGCGCGCGATCCCCGCGCGGTGGTTCTACGACCATCGCGGGTCGCAGCTGTTCGAGGCGATCACCGATCTACCCGAATATTATCCGACGCGGACCGAGACAGCGTTGTTGCGCGACAAGGCCGGCGAGATCGCCACGCTGGTCGGCCCGAGCCGCGCGGTGGTCGAATTCGGATCGGGCTCATCGACCAAGACGCCGATCCTGCTCCAGGCGGTCGAGCCCGCGGCCTATGTCCCGATCGATATTTCGGGCGATTTTCTGCGCGAATCGTCGAAGGCGCTGGCCGAGCGTTTCCCGGGCCTGCCGGTATTTCCAGTCGAGGCCGATTTCCTCAAGCCGATCCCCTTCCCCGCGCTGGTCCGCGGCCTCCCCAAGCTCGGCTTCTTCCCCGGCTCGACGATCGGCAACATGATCCCGTCGTCGTCCGTCGATCTGCTCCGCGCGATGCGGACGTCGCTGGGCGAGGGCGCGATGCTGTTGATCGGGATGGACCGGATCAAGGACGTCGCCGCGCTCGAACGCGCCTATGACGATGCCGCCGGGGTGACCGCGGCGTTCAATCTCAACCTGCTCGAACGGATCAACCGCGAACTCGACGGCACGGTCCCCGTCGATGCGTTCCGCCACCGCGCGATCTGGAACGACGACCGCGCACGGGTCGAGATGCACCTCGAGGCGACGCGCGACGTAACCTTCATGGTCGAGGAACGTCCCTTCTCGATGGCGGCGGGCGAGACGATCCACACCGAGAACAGCCACAAATACGGTCCGCGCGACGCGCGCATCCTGCTCCGCGCCGGCGGCTGGACGCCGATCGCCGAATGGACCGACTCCAAGGACCAGTTCGCGCTTTACCTCGCCGAAGCGCAGGCGCCGCGCCCGGCGCCCTAGCGATCCGGCCGAAACCCGTTATGGGCTGCTCGCAATTTCCAGGAGGCGAGCAATGCATTCAGTCGGCGTGATCGGGGCGGGACAGATGGGCGCGGGGATCGCACAAGTGACGGCGCACGCCGGCTATCACGTGCTGCTGTCCGACGTGACCCAGGAACGCGCCGACGCGGGCAAGGCCGGGATCGGCCGCCAGCTTGCGCGTGCGGTGGAGAAGGGCAAGCTCGACGAGGCCGCGATGGAGCAGGCGCTCGACCGGATCGAGACGATCGAGGGCCCGTCGGCGATGGGCAAGTGCGACCTGATCATCGAGGCGGCGACCGAGCGTGAGGAGATCAAGCGCGCGATCTTCGCCGACGTCGGCAAGGTGATGGGCGCGTCGGCGATCCTGGCGTCGAACACCTCGTCGATCCCGATCACGCGGCTGGCGCAGGCGACGCCCGACCCCGCGCGGTTCATCGGGGTCCATTTCTTCAATCCCGTCCCGGTGATGGGTCTGATCGAGATCATCCGTGGTCTTGCCACCAGCGACGCGACGGTCACCGCGATCGAAACCTATGCCGCCGCGCTGGGCAAGCAAGTCGTGCGCGCCAACGACGCGCCCGGCTTTATCGTCAACCGCGTGCTGATGCCGATGCTCAACGAAGCGTGCTTCGCGCTCGGCGAAGGCGTCGCGACGATCAGGGACATCGACCTCGCTTGCCAGCTCGGGCTCAACCACCCGATGGGGCCGCTGACGCTCGCCGACTTTATCGGGCTCGATACGTGCCTGGAAATCACGCGGGTGCTGTTCGAAGGCACCGGCGACCCCAAATTCCGCCCCGCGCCGATCCTGATCAAATATGTCGAAGCGGGCTGGTTCGGCAAGAAAACCGGGCGCGGCTTCTACGATTATTCGGGCGCCGAGCCGGTTCCAACGCGGTGACCGCGTTCGACGTAGTCGGCTTGGCTGGCACGGCGCTGATCCTCGGCACCTATGCGCTGACTGTTGGGGGCCGGATTGATGCGCGGCAGGTGCCCGCGCTCATCGGCAATTTCCTCGGCGCGACGCTGATACTGATCAGCCTCGCCCACGACTTCAATCTTTCGGCGGCGATCGTCGAGGGGGCATGGGCGTTGATCGCCGGGATCGGACTGATCCGCCTCGTCTTGAAGCGCTAATCAACCGATCCTCCCCCGCCAGGGGGAGGTGGCGCCGAAGGCGACTGAGGGGGCGGTCTGCGACCAACCATCGTCTCGCTTCCGCCCCCTCCGTCAGCTGCGCTGACACCTCCCCCTGGCGGGGGAGGATAGGACTACGGAATCAACATCCCCGCCAACGCCGCCGACATCAGGTTCGCGAGACTCCCCGCCGCTAACGCGCGCAGGCCCAGCTTGGCGATCATCGGGCGCTGGTTGGGGGCGAGGCTACCCGTCACCGCCATCTGGATCGCGATCGACGAGAAATTGGCGAACCCGCACAGCGCGAACGTCACCACCGCGACGGTATGCGGGCTCAACCCGGCCTGCATCTTGCCGAGGTCGATATAGGCGACGAATTCGTTGAGCACGATCTTCTCGCCGAAGAACCCGCCCGCCGCGCCCGCTTCGCTCCACGGCACGTTCAAGAGGAACATGACCGGCTTGAAGATCGCGCCGAGGATCGCCTGGAAGCTCAGGTCGGGATAGCCGAACCAGCCGCCGACCCCGCCGAGGATACCGTTGGCGAGCGCCACCAGCGCGACGAACGCGAGCACCATCGCGCCGACCGCGACCGCCAGCTTGACGCCGGTCTGCGCGCCCTGCGCCGCCGCCATGATGATATTGGCGGGTTTTTCCTCGTCATGGGTCGCATCGGGCAGCGGCTCGCCAGGCACGGCCTCGGGCAACGCGATCGTCCCCTCGCCGGCCGGTTGGGGCACGTCGAAGCCGACCTTCGCATCGTCGACCGCCAGCGATTTGGTATCGGGCATCATGATCTTGGCCATCAGGATCCCGCCCGGCGCCGCCATGAAGCTGGCGGCGAGCAGATAGTCGATCCGGATACCCATCGAAGCGTAGGCGGCGAGAATTGTCCCTGCGACCCCAGCCATACCACTCGTCATCACGGTAAAAAGCTGCGCCTGAGTCAGGCCGGCAAGATACGGGCGGATCACCAGCGGCGATTCGGACTGCCCAACGAAAATATTCGCCGCGGCGCACAGGCTTTCCACCTTCGAAACACCGATGACTTTCTCGATTCCGCCGCCGATCCAGCGCACGATGAACTGCATCACGCCCAGGTAGTAAAGGATCGACACCAGGCTGGCGAAGAAGATGATCACCGGCAGTGCAGCGATCGCGAACGTGTGCGCCAGCGGATTAGCGGCCTCCGGTCCGAACAGGAATTCGGTGCCTTTGTTGGCATAGCTGAGCAGGCTGGCGACGCCGCCCGACAAGATTTCGAGCACGCGCTTGCCCCATGGCGCGTAGAGCACCATGACCGCGATCCCGGCCTGCAACGCGAAAGCCGCGCCGACGACGCGCAGACGGATCGCGCGGCGATTGTTCGACAATGCAAATGCGATCAGCAGGATGACGGCAATACCGGCCAGCCCGATCAGGATACGATACATGTGCGGCGCTGCTCCCCGGCCCCGAATTGATGGGCGACCATACACGCCAAATCGCCGCCCGCCAGACCCGGTTTGACGCGGACGGAATTGGCGTTAGCGTCGCGGCCCATGGAAAAGCCCCCTCTCGCCATCCCGCGCTCGTTGTTCGCCTTCGCGATATTTTACGGCGGCATGGTCTGCATCGCCGGCGTACTCGGCAACAAACAGGTCGCGTTGGGCCCGCTGTCGGCGATCGGTCCGATGGTCGGGCTCGGGCCGCTCGCGGTCGAGGCGGGAATCTTCGCTTTCCTGCTGTTGGTGGTGACGTCGAGCGCGGTCGCCGAGCTTCATGGCGGAGCCACCGCGAACCGACTGGTACGGATCGGCTTCGTGCCTCTGATCGTGTCGATTCTGCTTTCGTGGGTGGTTTGGATACTGCCCGCCTCACCCGAAATGCGGCCAGAGAATCTCGACGCCATTCAACTCGTTCTCGGCGCAACGAAGCGGATTTGGGCGGCCGGAATCGTCGCCTATGGTATTTCACAGACATTAAACGTCACGATATTCGCTTGGCTTAAAGGGCGGGAAGGCAACACGCTGCTGTGGCTGCGCGCTGGCGTTGCCAGCATTCTAAGTCAGATCGTCGACACATTGCTCTTCGTCACAATCGCATTTTACGGCGAATTCCCGATCGGGCCGCTGCTCACCGGACAGATGATCGCCAAGATCGTACTGTCGGCCATTCTCGTGCCGGCATTAATCTATCTGTTCGTCGCGCTGGGCCGTTGGCTGGACGGCTCGGCCGCGTCCGCCTAACGCCCGCGATATGACCGACCACGCCCCCTCGCCCGCTTTGCTTGCCAAGGCCGAAACGCTCGTGGAGGCGCTGCCGTATCTGCAGCGGTATGCGGGCCGCACCTTCGTCGTGAAATATGGCGGCCACGCGATGGGCGATCCGGAGGCGCAGCGGGACTTCGCCGAGGACGTCGTGCTGCTCAAGGCGGTCGGCATCAACCCCGTGGTCGTCCATGGCGGCGGGCCGCAGATCGGGGCGATGCTCAAGCGGCTCGGGGTCGAATCCGAATTCGTCGGTGGCTTGCGCGTCACCGACGCGGCCACCGCCGAAGTCGCTGAGATGGTGCTGGCGGGCAAGATCAACAAGGAAATCGTCGGCTGGATCGCGGCGCTCGGCGGCCGCGCGGTGGGCATTTCGGGCAAGGACGCCAACCTGGTGCTCGCCGAAAAGGTCAAGCGCACCGAGGCCGACCCCAATTCGGGGATCGAGCGCCATGTCGACCTGGGCTTCGTCGGCGAGCCGGTGAAGGTGGATCCGGCGATTCTCCAGAACCTGGCACGCGACGGATTCATCCCGGTGGTTGCCCCGGTCGCGCTGGGCGCCGATGGCGCGACCTACAACATCAACGCCGATACGATGGCGGGCGCGATCGCGGGGGCGCTGGGCGCCACCCGATTTTTCCTGCTGACCGACGTCGCGGGCGTGCTCTCCAAAACCGGCGACCTCCATACTGACCTCGACCGCGCCGGTATCGAGGCGCTCAAAGCCGACGGCACGATTTCGGGCGGGATGATCCCCAAGGTCGATACCTGCGTCACCGCAGTCGAGGCCGGGGTCGAGGCTGCGGTCATCCTCGACGGCCGCGTGCCGCACGCGATGCTGCTCGAAATTTTCACCCGGCGCGGTGCCGGCACGCTGGTCAGAGCGTAAACGCCGTCCTATATGACTAAGACACCGGTCGCACGGAGAGCCCCTTGATCACGATATTGCAGATCCTTCAGGTCATACTCGACATCATCTGGTGGATCATCGTCGTCCAGGCGGTGATGTCGTGGCTGATCGCGTTCAACGTCATCAACACCTACAACGACACCGTCCGTACGATCTGGTTGGCGCTGCAGCGGATGACCGAGCCGCTGTATCGCCCGATCCGGCGGATCATGCCCGATTTCGGCGCGCTCGACCTGTCGCCGCTGGTCGTGTTGCTGGTGATCGGCATCCTGTCGCGGATCGTCATTCCCAACATCGCCGCCTGGTATCTGAGTCAGGGCGCGCTCTGACGCTGGCGCCGTCACGCGCATCGCCGTAAAGGCGAGCCATGACGGCTAGCATCATCGACGGCAAAGCATTCGCGCTGTTGTTGCGCGAGCGGATCGCGACGCAGGTTGCGCATTTTCGCGAAGCGGCGGCGCGTGCGCCCGGGCTGGCGGTGGTGCTGGTCGGCGAGGATCCGGCGTCTGCGGTCTATGTCCGCAACAAGCACAAGGCGACCGTCATCGCGGGGATGGAAAGCTTCGAGCACAAGCTCTCCGCCGACACATCGCAGGACGACCTGCTCGCGCTGGTCGACACGCTCAACGCCGACCTCGCGGTGGACGGCATTCTGGTCCAACTCCCGCTCCCTGACCACATCGACGAGCGCGCCGTCACGACGCGGATCGACCCCGACAAGGATGTCGATGGCTTTCACCCGGTCAATGCCGGGCGGCTGGCGACCGGGCTCTACGGCTTCGTGCCGTGCACGCCGCTCGGGTGCCTGATGCTGCTCAAGGACCAACTCGGTGACTTGTCCGGCCTCGATGCGGTCGTGATCGGGCGGTCGAACATCGTCGGGAAGCCGATGGCACAATTGCTCATCAGGGAAAGCTGCACCGTCACCGTCGCGCATTCGAAGACCCATGATCTGTCGAGCCTCGTGCGCCGCGCCGACATCGTCGTCGCGGCGGTCGGGCGGCCCGAGATGGTCAAGGGCGACTGGATCAAGCCCGGGGCGACGGTGATCGACGTCGGCATCAACCGCACCGAAGCGGGGCTGGTCGGCGATGTCGATTTCGCCGGGGCGATGCAAGTCGCGGGCGCTGTCACTCCCGTGCCCGGCGGCGTCGGGCCGATGACGATCGCATGCCTGCTCAGGAATACGCTGGTGTCCGCGCACCGCCGCGCGCGCGTGCCGTACGACAAGGAGGCATTGTGATACGCTCCTCGACATCACTCCAACGGCATTTATATTAATACGACGCGTATGTTTATGGGATGCCGCGACGGCATGGAACGGCGCGATGGGAGAATGAGAAATGCTGCCGATTCTGTTGCTTGCCGCTGCCGCCGCCGCGCCACAAACGCCGATCGACGCCGAACGCGCCTTCGCCAGCGACGCCAAGACGATCGGCCAATGGACCGCGTTCCGCAAATGGTCGACCGACGATTCGGTGATGTTCGTGCCGCAGGCGATCAACACGCACGAGTTTTTGAAGGACCGCAAGGATCCGCCGAAGGTCATCGATTGGTGGCCGACCGCCAGCTACATTTCGTGCGACGGTAGCGTCGCGGTCAATACGGGCGGCTGGAAACGCCCCGATGGCACCGACGGTTATTTCTCGACAGTATGGGTCAGACAGCCCGATGGCGGATGGAAATGGACGGTGGACGGTGGTGACGGGCTGAAGGCTGCGCGCAATCGCCCGGCCAAGCCGTTGGTGAGCCGCGCATCATGCCGTAAACCGGGGCCGAACGGCAATCAGCCCGCCGATCCCGCGAATAAGTCCGCACGCGGCGAATCCGCCGACCATAGCCTGACATGGTCGTGGTCGGTCGCGCCCGACGGAGCACGCACGTTCACCACCCGAATATGGGACGGCAAAGCGTTCGTCCCCGTAATCGACGACAAGATCACCGCTTGATCGAACTCTACCTCTCGGCGCTCGTCACGTTCTTCGTCGTGATCGATCCGCCCGGCTGCGCGCCGATCTATGCCGGGCTGACCAGCGGCGCGCCGCCGGCGCATCGCCGATCGATGGCGGTTCGCGCGGTATTCGTCGCGGCGATCATCCTGTTCGTGTTCGCCGCGGTGGGAGAGGCGATCCTCGACGCGCTCGGGGTCAGCTTGCCGGCGTTCAGCATCGCCGGCGGGATCATGCTGTTCCTGATCGCGCTCGAAATGGTGTTCGAGAAGCGCACCGAACGCCGCGAAGACCGCGCCGCCAAGGTCGCCTCCACGCCCGAGGTCGAGGACGTCTCGATCTTCCCGATGGCAATGCCGATGATCGCCGGGCCGGGCTCGATCGCCAGCGTCATGCTGACGATGAGCCGCAATCATGGGCTCGAGAATGTCGCCGTCGTCCTCGCCGCGCTGGCGACGATCCTGGTGCTGACCCTGCTCGCGCTGCTCGCCGCCGGGCCGTTGATGCGGTTGCTGGGCGCGCGGGTCGAGTCGGTCATCACCCGGATCCTCGGCGTGCTGCTCGGCGCGCTCGCGGTTCAGTTCGTGATCACCGGGATCGGCGAGGCATTCAAGCTCACTTGATCCGGAACAGCCGAAGCGGCGAGTTCTTCGGCAGCGGCAACGGCTGGAGGAACGCGAAGGTCTCGCCGCGCGCCAGCCGGTCGTAGAACCCGCCGGGGTTGCGCGCGCGATAGATCGTCGATTCCGGCATGTTGGGGCACACCAGCAGGTAGGTCGCGCCATGCTTCGCGGCGATCGCGCGGAACAGATCGGGCGAGCGACCGAACGCGTGCTGCACGTCGAGGATCGCATCGCCGTTGCGGTGATACGGTCCCGCCACCGCCTTGTGGTGCGACACCACGATGATCCGCGGGCCGAGGTCGACGAAGCTGAACACCGTCCCCGGCGGGTAGCGGTTGATCGCGACCATATTGTTGTACGCCGGGCAGCGACCGGCGGCGCGGTTGATCGTCTGGCTGCGCTTGTCCGGTTTGTCGATCGGCAGGAACTGGATCGACAGCGCGCTGAACGCCCCGCTCGCGAACAGCACCACCGCCGCCGTCCCGAACACACGGACCAGCATATTGCCGCTCCCCAAGGTCAACGGCACCGCGATCCAGATCAACGCGGCGGCCCCCGGCACCGCGAGCATCTGCGCGGCCGGCCCTGCGCGGGTCTGCCACAACAGCATCAGGCACGCGAACAGCGTGAACAGCGCGACCGCCGCCCAGCCGACCATGTTGGGCGCGCGGTCGTCGAACGCGCGCTTCGCCGCGACGACCGCGCCGATCAGCCCGATCAGCGGCAGCGCCACGATCGGGAAGGCGGTGCGGAACGGGTGGGTGTAGACCGGCTTGGCCTCGCGCACGTTGTTGAGCCAGTTCCTTGCGAGCTCGGGCGAGACTTGCTCGGGCCGCCCCAGGCATTGCGGGAACAGTAACGCGAAGCCGGCGACGATCGCCGCGCCAGCCGCGACCGCCAGCCCGAGCCGCAGCATCCGCGACGACGGGTTGAGCCGCGCCAGCGCGAACAGCAACGCGCCCGCGACGATCATTACCGTCAGATAGACCGGGGTCAGCGCGTCGCAGCGCTGGACCGTATTGGCGTACGAACCGAACGCCGCATAGCCGAGCGCCGTCCCGCCGCCGAGCGCGAGCGCATAGCCTTCGACTCGCCGCGCCTCCGCGCGGTCCCAGATCCATTGCAGTGCGATGATTGCGCCCGCCATCGCGACGTACGGCATCATCTCCAGCCCGATCGCGAGGCTGACCGCGCTCGCCGCACCGACGATCGCGCCACCGCGTGCACCCTTGGGGTCGGACAGGCCCGCCACCGTCAGGCTCAACATCGCGAGCTGCCAGCCGTGATGGTCGATCCGCTCGGGCGCGTACATCAGCATCGTCGAGGTGCACGCGAACACCATCAGCGCGATCGCGAGCGGCCAGGCATGCTTGCCGATCAGCCGCCGCGCCGTCGCGCCAAGCCCCAGGAAGGCGATCGCGAGCGGCAGCAACGGCGCGACGCCGCACGCAATCCGCTCGGCCTCTGGCATGCCGACGAACGGCCGCAGCAGCAGGATCAGTCCTGCGATCGGCAAATCGACGATGCGGCTCCAATGGATGTCGAACCCGCCCGGCGGGTTGAGGTAATAGTTGCGGAGGTCGTACCAGCCCTGCCCGGTCAGCAGCGCGCGGACCTGCATCAGCCGCATGTTATCGTCGGTGTCGCCCAGCGCGAGCGCCTGGACCTGCTCCCATTGCGTGCCGAGATACCACAGCACGACAAGCAGCCACGCGAGCAACGCGTAGCGCATCCAGTGGCGGTCGATCCGATCGGCCAGGCTCGACCACTGGTTTTCTACGCTCGTCAAAATGCTTCCCTCGCGCCCTAACGCGCATTAGGGGCACCCCCACCTTCAGGGCAAGCATGTGACCGCTATTCATCGACAAATTGAAACGTGGCGGTCGAGCGGGTTACTCGGTCAGCTGATCCGCTTCGGCTTTGCCGGCGTGATCTCCACCGCGCTCTATTCGGCGGTCTATCTGCCGCTCGCCTGGTGGGTGTTCACCGGCAACAAGGCCGTCATCGCGGTTCCCCCGGCGTTTCTGGTCGCGGTGACCGCGGGGTTTTTCATGCACTCCGCCTGGAGCTTCAAGGGGCACGGGGAGCGCGACAAGAGCGGCAAGCAGCACGCCAAGTTCCTGCTCGTCCAGGGGTGCGGACTGGTGCTCAACGCGCTGTTCACGTGGATCATCACCGGGCCGCTATTCCACGGGCCCGCATGGCTGCCGCTGCTTCCGATCGTGACGATCACGCCGCTTGCGACGTTCGCGCTCAACCGCCAATGGGTATTCGGATAGTATGGACCGCCCAAATGGATAGAATCGTCTACGACCGCATGGCGGAGCACGATTCGACTCATTGGTGGTACACCGCGCGCCGCGACATCCTGCACGACTACGTCACACGCTACGCCGATTTGCCGAAGGACGCGCGCATCCTGGAGATCGGCTGCGGCACCGGGCACAATCTGCCGATGCTGATGCAGTTCGGCCGGGTCGACGCGATCGAGATCGATCCCGCCGCGCGCGAGATCGCCTCGAAGCGCCTTGGTAAGCCGGTCAGCGAAGCGCCGCTCCCCGCGCTGCCGGGGATCGAGCGTAGCGCCTACGACATGATCGCGGTGCTCGACGTGGTCGAGCATATCGAGGACGACGTCGCTGCGCTGACGGCGATGAAGGAATGCCTCAAGCCCGGCGGCAAGATCCTGATCGCGGTGCCCGCGCACCAATGGATGTGGTCGGCGCACGACAAGGTCAACCACCATCATCGCCGCTATTCGAAAGCGAGCCTGAAGGCGGCGATCGACGCGGCGGGGCTGGCACCGAAGAAGCTCGGCTATTTCAACTCGCTGCTGTTCCCGCTTGCCGCTGCGGCACGCATCGCGGGGCGGATAACTGGCCGCGACGACAGCGACGATTCGCCCCCGGCCAAACCCTTCAACAAGGCGTTCGAAGCGATCTTCCGGCTGGAGCGGCACTTGGTCGGCCGCGTGCCGATGACCCCGGGCGTATCGATCCTGACGCTGGCGGTGCCGAAACCTTAAATCCTCCCCGTGCCGGGGAGGATTACTCCGCCGCCTCGTCCTCGATGACAGGCTGAGGCGCCGTCGGCGCGACCGCGATATGATGGCCGTCGCCGGCCCGATACCCCAACGTCGCGGTCCCCTGCACCGGCCCCGCCACGTCCGCCACCAGATACAACGGCCGCCGCTTGCTCTCGACATAGAGCCGGCCGAGATACTCCCCGATCATCCCGAGCACGAACATCTGCACCGATCCGAGCAGGACGACGATGAAGGCAAGGCTGGTCCAGCCGGGCACGGTGTTGCCGCGGAAGAAGCCGTAGGCGATGTAGAGCAGCAGCAGCACCGACGCCCCGCCCAGCGCGACGCCGAAATGGCTCGCGAGCGTCAGCGGCTTGGTCGAGAAACCCGTCATTGCGTCGAACGCGAGCCGCAGCATCTTGGACAGCGGGTAGTTCGTCTCGCCCGCGAACCGCTCGGCGCGGTCATAGGGGAACGGCACCTGGCGAAAACCGATCCACGCCACCATCCCGCGGATGAAGCGCGCCTGCTCGGGCAAGCTCAGGAACGCGTCGAGCGCGCGCCGGCTCATCAGCCGGAAGTCGCCGGTATCGAGCGGAATCGGCGTGTCGGTGACGCGATCGAGCAAACGGTAGAAGGCCGCTGCTGTCGCTTTCTTGAAAAACGTCTCGCCCTCGCGCTTGCGGCGCACGGCGTAGACGACGTCGGCCTGCTCCGCCGCCATCTTCGCGCGCATTTCGCCGAGCAGTTCGGGCGGGTCCTGTAGGTCAGCGTCAATGATCAAGACCTGCTCGCCCGCGCACAGATCGAGCCCCGCAGTCAGCGCCAGTTGGTGACCGTGGTTGCGCGACAAATTGATCGCGACCAGCCGCGGGTTTTCCGCCGACAGCCGCTGCATTATCGGCCAGCTATCGTCCTTCGATCCGTCGTTGATCAGGACCAGTTCGTAATCCTCGCCGACCTCGGCCTTCGCCGCCGCGCTGACCCGCGCGTGCAGCTGCGGCAGCGTCAGCGCCTCGTTGTAGCAAGGGACGACGATCGAGAGCTTGGGACGTTGCATCGCAACGTCTCTAATCCTCGCTGGGCCGCACGTCATCGGGTTTCGCATCCGGGCCCGACGCTGCGCCCCGCGCCTGCTCCTTGCGCCTCTTCAGATTGGCGCGAAGCTGCGCTGCGAGGCGCGCGCCCTTCTCGTCGGTCGTCGTCATTCGCCGAGCTTTAAAGCGTCTTCCTCCCGCGCGGAAGCGCCGTCGGCACAAGCGCCATAACCGGGCTTTGTGACGGGCGCAGCCTGGGCTATCCCGGTCGCACGATGCCCCATCTCTATCTCGTCGACGGCTCCGGCTACATCTTCCGCGCCTATCATGTGCTCCCGAAGCTCACCAACAAGCACGACGAGCCGGTCGGTGCCGTCTATGGCTATACGACAATGTTGTGGAAGCTCGCCGACGAGCTCCACAAGGCCGACGGCCCGACTCACCTCGCGGTGGTGCTCGACAAGTCGGAGCATACGTTCCGCAACGACCTCTACGACAAATACAAGGCGCAGCGTCCGCCCGCGCCCGAGGATTTGGTCCCGCAATTCCCGATGATCCGCGACGCGACGCGCGCGTTCAGCCTGCCGTGCATCGAGGAACTGGGCTGGGAGGCTGACGACCTGATCGCGTCCTACGCGAAAGCCGCGCTGGCACAGGGTTGGTCGGTGACCATCATCAGTTCGGACAAGGACCTGATGCAATTGCTCACCGAGCCGAGCATCGACATGCTCGACACGATGCGCGACCGCCGGTTCGGTCCCGAAGCGGTGATGGAGAAGTTCGGCGTCGGCCCTGAAAAATTGGGCGACGTGCTGGGCCTGATGGGCGACAGCGTCGACAACGTGCCCGGCGTGCCCGGGGTCGGGCCGAAGACCGCCGCAAAGCTGATCAACGAATATGGCGATATCGAAGCCGTGCTCGCCGCGGCACCCACGATGAAGCCGGGCAAGCTGCGCGACAATCTGATCGAGCATGCCGACATGGCGCGGCTGAGCCGCCGGCTGGTCGAGCTCGAATGCAACGTGCCGTTGCCCGAGCCGCTCGAGGATTTCGAGCTGCAGGGAATCCCCGAGGCGCCGTTGCGTGCCTTTCTCGAGCATCATGGCTTCAAGACCTTGCTCGCCAAGCTCGGCCAGGTCGCCGACGGGCCCATTGCGGAAGCCGAACCGGGCCTGCCCGGCGTACCCGAGGAGGAAGACCCGCCCTGCGACCATGACGGGTACGAGACCGTGGTCGATGAAGCGACGCTCGACCGCTGGATCGCCGACGCGCGGTATCAGGGCTGGGTGGCGATCGACACCGAGACCACCGGGGTCGATGCGACGCGCGCCGAACTGGTCGGCGTGTCGATGGCGCTCGCGCCCAACAAGGCCTGCTACATCCCGCTCGGCCATGGCGGCACCGATATGTTTGCCGAAAAGCCGGTCCAGCTCGACCGCGACCTCGCGCTCGGTAAGCTGAAGGCGCTGTTCGAGGAACCGGGCGTCCTTAAGATCGGCCACAACATCAAGTACGACCTGATCGTGCTCGGGCGTGCCGGAGAAAGTGTGGGCGGGATCGAGGTCGCGCCGTACGACGACACGATCGTGATGAGCTTCGACCTCGACGCGGGCCTGCACGGCCACGGCATGGACGAGCTCGCCGCGACGCACCTCTCGCACAGCTGCATCGCCTACAAGGACGTGGTCGGCACCGGCAAGAAGCAGCTCGGGTTCGCCGAAATCGACCTCAAGACCGCGACCCGCTACGCGGCAGAAGATGCCGACGTCACGCTGCGGCTGTGGCGCCGTTTCAAGCCGCGGCTGCCCGCCGAGAGTGTGACGCGCGTCTACGAAATGGTCGACCGCGCGCTGCCCGCCGTCATCGGCCGGATGGAGCGCCGCGGGATCAAGGTCGATCAGGCCAAGCTCCACCAGCTTTCGACCGACTTCGCATACCAGACCGCGGCGCTGGAGGAAGAAATCCACGACATCGCCGGGTTCAAGTTCACCATCGGCAGCCCCAAGCAGCTTGGCGACGTGCTGTTCGACAAGATGGGGATCAAGGGCGGGCGCAAGGGCAAGTCGGGGGTCTATTCGACCGACGTCAACGAGCTCGAGCGGATCGCCGCCGACAAGGATTCGCCGGGCCGCGAGATGGTGGTGAAGGTACTCGACTGGCGCCAGCTGACCAAGCTCAAATCGACCTATACCGACGCGTTGCAAGAGCAGATCAACCCCGCGACCGGCCGCGTCCACACGAGCTACGGCCTGACCGGCGCACAGACCGGCCGGCTGTCGTCGACCGACCCGAACCTCCAGAACATCCCGATCCGCACCGAGACCGGCCGCCAGATCCGCGACGCGTTCGTCGCCGAACCCGGCAACGTCATCCTCGCCGCCGATTACTCGCAGATCGAGTTGCGGCTGGCCGCGCATATGGCCGACGTCCCCGCGCTCAAGGATGCGTTCGCGCGCGGTGACGACATCCACTCGCTGACCGCGCAGGAGCTGTTCGGCGAGGTCGATCGCGACACGCGCGGCCGCGCCAAGACGATCAACTTCGCGATCCTGTACGGCATTTCACGTTGGGGGCTGGCGGGCCGGCTCGACGTCAGTTCGGACGAAGCGCAAGCGATGATCGACCGCTATTTCGAGCGCTTCCCGGGCATCAGCCGCTACATCGCCGACACGACCAACAGCGCGCGCGAACTCGGCTACACGACCACCTTGTTCGGGCGAAAGACGCACTTCCCGCGGCTCAAGTCGAAAATCCAGCACGAGCGACAGGGGGCCGAACGCGCCGCGATCAACGCACCCATCCAGGGCACGTCCGCCGACATCATCAAGCGCGCGATGGCGCGGATGGACCCGGCGCTCGCCGCCGCCGGGCTGACCGGCACGCGGATGCTGCTCCAGGTTCATGACGAACTGGTGTTCGAAGTGCCGGAGGGGGAGGTCGAAGCCGCTAAGCCTGTGATCGAACGCGTCATGGCGACTGCGGCGGAGCCGGCGATCAAGCTCGACGTGCCACTCGCGATCGAAATCGGCACCGGCCCGAGCTGGGGCGCTGCGCATTGATACTACGCAGTGACTGAAGCCGCCTCCGACATCGGCACGCTCGCCAAAGGCGGGCGGACGAACATCGGCGGGTTCGCGATTCGGCTGATTGCACGGATGCCGTTCCTGTTCGTTGCCGGGCGTATGTACGGCCCGGACGCGGTCGGGCGCTATGCGCTGGCGGTGGTAGTGATCGAGCTCGGCGCACTGATCGCAACGCTTGGGCTGAAGCGCGGACTCGCGCTGGCACTGGCCGAGCGGCCCGAGGGGCGCGACGAGGCCTGCATCGTGTGGGACGCGCTGCTGCTCGCGTTGATCGCGGCGCTGGCGATCGGCGGACTGCTCTTCGTGGTGCCGCAAGTGATGTACCCCGACGGAGTCACTGACGGGTTCGACCGCTGGTTCGCCTGGACGATCGTACCCATCGCGCTGTCCGACGTCGCGCTTGCCGCGCTCGCCTATCGACGCAACATCAAGGCATCGGTCACGGCGCGCGCGATCATCGAGCCGTGGACGATCTCCGTCGCGGTACTCGTTTACTACTACATCGCGCGCGATGACGGGCTGATCCTCGCTTACATGACCGCATTGGGCGCAGCGATGATCGCGTCGCTGGTGCCGATGATGCGAACCTATGGCCGGCCGCACGGCTGGCGGCCCAACCTTCGCCGCGTCGCCGCGATGGCGCGGCGCAACGCCCCACTCGCCGGCGCCGAGACGATCGAATGGGGCACGCGCAACGTCGACCGCTTTATCCTGGGCATGGTGTTCGAGCCGCGCATCGTCGGCATCTATTACATGGCGCAACAGATCAGCTCGATCCCGCAAAAGCTGAAGTCGAGCTTCGACCCGATCCTCGGCCCGGTCATCACGCAAAGCCTGGCGCGCGACGACCGCGCCGCCATCGCGCAGCAAGTCCGCCAGGTCGGGTTCTGGATCATGTCGGCGCAAGCGATCGTCGCGCTGATGGGATCGATCCCGGGCGAGGCGGTGATGGGATTGATCGGGCCGCAGTTCGTCGCGGGCACCGCCGCGCTCGGGTTCCTGTTATGGGGCGAAGTGCTCGCCACGCAGGGCGCGGTCAGCGAGGCGGCGCTCGTCTATATGGCGCGGCACCGCAATCTCGCCATTTCGATCTTCATGCTGGCGTTCCAGATCGGCCTGAGCTTCGCGCTGATCGTCGCGATCCGCCGGCTCGGCTACCCGGTCAATTATCAGGCGGCGGGGCCGGCGATCGCGCTGATGCTGTCGCTCACGCTGACCTCGCTGATCAAGGCCGGCGTGCTGCGCCGGATGCTCGGCGCGCCGGTTATGGCGTGGCGATTGTCGTTCCTCGCCGCGATCGGCGCGTCGGTCGTCGTCGGCACGCTGTTCACGCTATTGCCGAAGCGGTTCGAATGGGCCGAATTGGTGTTCGGCGAGCCTGCCCTTGTGGCTGCATTCCTGTTCGTGGTCTGGCGCTACGCATTCAAGGCCGAGGACCGCACGCTGTTCCAAAAGCTGCCCGGCGCGACTGCCGAACCCGCTACAGCGTAGGACCCGAAACCGCGCGGCGAGTCTTGACCGGCACATCGGCGAACAGCTTGGCGAGCGACGCGCTGCGCACATCCTCATTGGCGTATTGGCGCGCCGACTTGCCGGCCAGATAATCCTTCCGGTCGGGATCGGCGCCGGCGTCAAGCAGCGCGCGGACCATATCCCCGTCGCGGCGCAGCACCGCCTTGATCAGCGGCGTCTGCCCGCCGTCGCCGATGAAATTGGCGTTGGCCTTGCCCTTGAGCAGGATCGGCACCAGCGCCGCGAACCCGCGGTCGATCGCCACCAGCAGCGGGGTATTGCCTGCGTTATCTTTGATGTTGGGATTGGCGCCGCGAGCGAGCAGATACGTTACATAGCGCGCATCGTTGCGCTTGGCGACGATGTGCAGCGCGGTCTCGCCGGTGGTCACGTCCTGTGTGTCGATGATCCGCGACCCCGGCTTGGCGAGGATCTTGTCGACCTCTGCGCCCTTGTCGTCGCGCACCGCGTCGAGGAATTGATAGCCGGGCGAGCCGCCGAGCTGGGCGGCCGCGGGAAACGCGGCGGCGAGCAGCGTGCCGGCGAGTGCGATTCGTATCGACGAAATGGCCATTGTTACGATTACCCGGATAAGTGCGACGAACTTGCGCCGCTGCCCCTAAACGATCAAGGCTGGCGCTGCGATGAATTTCTCCCGACCGATGATCGTTGCCGCACTGGCGCTGGCCGGATGTTCCGCCACGCCGGCCGCACCGCCACCGCTGGCGGGCGCCAGGATCGGCGGACCGTTCTCGCTGACCGACCAGGACGGCAAGACGGTCACCGACCGGAGCTTCGCCGGCAAATACCGCATCATGTATTTCGGCTACACCTTCTGCCCCGACGTCTGCCCGACCACCGCGCAAACGATCGGCGCGGCGCTGCGCGCGCTCGACAAGAGCGATCCGACGGTGTCGGCCAAGGTCGTGCCGGTGTTCGTGACGGTCGATCCCGAACGCGACACGCCCAAGGCCGTCGGCGAGTTCGCTCACGCCTTCCACCCGCGCTTCGTCGGGTTGACCGGCAGCGTCGATGCGATCGCGAAGGTCGCGCGCGACTATGGCGTGTTCGCCGCCAAGGGGAAACCGACCGCGAACGGCGGCTATCTGGTGGATCATTCCAACGCCGCCTATCTGATGGACCCGGACAACAAGCCGATTGCCTTGCTCCCGACCGATCAGGGGGTCGATGCGACCGCGGACGAGATCAAGCGCTGGGTCAAATGAGCGACCGTTTCTGGGAGACGAAGACGCTGGCCGAGCTCGACCGCGGCCAGTGGGAGGCGCTGTGCGACGGCTGCGGCAAATGCTGCCTGCACAAGCTGGAGGACGACGAAACCGGCGACCTCTACCCGACCAACGTCGCGTGCAAATTGCTCGATCGCCGCTCGGCGCAGTGCAAGGATTACAAGAATCGCCGTACGTATGTCCCCGATTGCGTGCGGCTGACCAACGACAATGTCGCGACCACCGACTGGCTGCCGTCGACCTGCGCCTATCGCTTGCGGGCGAACGGCGAGAAGCTGCCGGACTGGCATTACCTGGTGAGCGGCGACCGCGAGGCGGTGCACCGCGCGGGCGAGTCGACGCGTGGCTGGACGGTCAGCGAGGACGAGGCGGGCGACCTCGAATTCCACCTGGTCGACCGCACGCTGTGAGTGCCGAGATCGAGATCGTGCGGCACGCGCGAGCGCGGCGCATGCGACTGTCGGTCGATCCGGCGAGCGGGCGGGTGCGCCTCACGCTGCCGCCGCGCGCCTCGCTCAAGCGGGCGATGGCCTGGGCCGAGGAGCATCGCGGCTGGATCGACGCGCAGCGCGTCAAGCTGCCCGAGGCGCGGCCGTTCGCACCAGGTGCCGTCATCCCGGTCGAAGGCGACGATGTTGTGATCGACTGGCGCGAAGACAGACCCCGGACCATCACCCTCATCCGTCATGCCGGCCTTGTGCCGGCATCCGCCAAGCCGCAACGGATGTCGCTTGAGGAAGCGCGGACCCCGGCACAAGGCCGGGGTGACGGGGGAAGATTGGTCTGCGGTGGCCCCTTGGAAGGATTGTCGCGCCGGATCGAAACCTGGCTCAAGCGCCGCGCGCTAACGGTCCTGTCCGACGACACCGCCCACTACGCCGCCAAAGCCGGCGTCGCGATCGCCCGCGTCTCAGTCGCCGACCCCAAGGCGCGCTGGGGCAGTTGCGCATCGACTGGGGCGATCCGCTATAGCTGGCGGCTGATCTGCGCACCGCCGCACGTCCGCCGCGCGACCGTCGCGCACGAAGTCGCGCATCGGCTCCACATGAACCCGTCGCCCGCTTTCTACGCGACGTTGCGCGAACTGTACGGCGCCGACCCGGCGCCGGCGCGGGCATGGCTGCGACGCCATGGCGCGGGGCTTCACTGGGTGGGGCGGCGGTCCTGAAGGTCGCGCGGGCGGTCGACCGGTTGTGAGCGATCGTTGGCCGGGGCGCGCTGCCTCCCCCCGCTCGAATCGCCGCCGGTCACGCGGTCGAGCCATTTCTTGTCGATGCGATCATTGGTCTTCGGCGAACCATCGGGCGCCATCTGCGGATCGTCGTCTTCGGAACCGGGCGGCAGCCCGGCATCGCCGCCACCGATCGGCGGTTCGTCGGGCGCGATCTGGTCGGGCGGGATCGGATTGCCGTCGGGATCGACGAAGGTGCCGTTGTCGGGCAGCCCGAAATCGCTTTCGTTGTCGAGCTGGAAGTCGGGCAACGTCACCGCAGTGTCGAATTGCTCGACCGGCCGCCCGGCGGTCGCGACGCGCATGAAGGCAGCGAACGCGCGCGCCGGCGCGGTGCCGCCCTGCAGCCCAGGCACGACCTTCGCATCGTCGCGGCCCATCCACACACCCGTCGTCAGCCCCGATGAGAAGCCGATGAACCAGCCGTCCTTGTTCGAACTGGTCGTGCCGGTCTTGCCCGCGACCGGGCGGCCGATCTGCGCGGCGCGGCCGGTGCCGGTGTTGACCGCGGTCTGGAGCAGGTCGGTCATTTCCTGCGCCACATAAGGTGCGACCAGCACATGGCTGCGATCGACCTCGTGGCTGTAGATCGTCTCGCCCATCGAGGTCACCTTGGTGATGCCGTAGGGGGTCACCGCCACGCCCTTGTTGGCGACGCTGGCGAAGGCGCGAGTCATGTCGATTACGCGGACGTCGCTCGCCCCCAGCACCATCGACGGATAGGTCGAGATCGGGGTCGAGATGCCGAACCTCCGCGCCATATCGGCGATCGTCGTGAAGCCGACCTCCTCGCCCAGTTGCGCGGCGACGGTGTTGACCGAATAGGCAAAGGCGGTCCGCAGATCCATCTCGCCCGAATTGTGCCCCGACGAATTGCGCGGACTCCAGCCATTGATCGTGACGGGTTGGTCGACCACCTTGTCGCCCGGACGTTTGCCGGCCTCCAGCGCCGCCAGATAGACGAACAGCTTGAACGACGACCCCGGCTGGCGGAGCGCAGTGACCGAGCGGTTGTAGTTCGACGTGACGTAATCCTTGCCGCCGACCATCGCGCGCACCGCGCCGTCACGGTCGAGGCTGATCAGCGCACCCTGCGCATTGCCCGGCGCGTTGGCGGCGATCGCGGCATCCGCCGCCTTCTGCATCTTGATGTCGATCGTCGTCCACACTTCGAGCGGCCTGTTGGGCTCGTCGATCAGATTCTCGAGCTGCGGCAATGCCCAGTCGGTGAAGTAGCGCACGCTGTTCTGGCTCGGTTCGCTGGCCAGCTTGACCGCCCGGGGGTTGGCCGCCGCCGCTTCGGCCGCGGTGATCTTGCCGGTCTCCTTCATCAGACCGATGACGACACCCGCGCGCCCGACCGCAGCCTCGGCATCGGCGGTCGGCGAGTAATGCGACGGCGCCTTGACCAGCCCGGCAATGACCGCCGCCTCGCTCAAGGTCAGGCGATCGGCACCGTGGCCGAAGAATTTGCGCGCGGCGGCGTCGATGCCGTACGCACCGCCGCCGAAATAGACCTTGTTCAAATAGAGTTCGAGGACTTGATCCTTGGTGAACTTGCGTTCCATCGCCAGCGCCAGGATGCCCTCGCGGAACTTGCGCCCGAATTGCTTGGTCGATGACAGGAAGATGTTGCGCGCGAGCTG
>JBDSED010000067.1:0-7310 GCA_039920225.1 Sphingomonas sp. | reverse complement strand
AGATCAACGACAAGCTCGAGAAGAAGCAGAAGAAGGCGGAAGGCAAGCCCGTCCTGCTCGGCATCACCAAGGCGTCGCTGCAGACTCGCAGCTTCATCTCGGCGGCGTCGTTCCAGGAGACCACCCGCGTCCTCACCGAGGCGGCGGTCCAGGGCAAGCAGGACACGCTGATCGGTCTCAAGGAGAACGTCATCGTCGGTCGTCTCATCCCCGCCGGCACCGGCGCGGGCATGAACCGCCTGCGCGTCGCCGCCTCCAGCCGCGACGCCGCTTTGCGCGTCCAGCAGCGTGCGCTGCAGGAAGTGTTCATCGCGCCGAACTCAGCCGAGGAAGAGCGCGCGGCCGAGAAGCTGCGTGACGTGGCGGACGATACGGGTGACGACGCTTTGGCATCGGTGATCGTATCGGGCACTGGTACCGATGCGGACGCCGGCGAGTATCTGAACGAGACCGAGTGATCGGCTGAATTCAGCGGCCGGTCGCTGGGAAAATGGAACCGCCGTCCGGGAACGTCCGGGCGGCGGTTTCTTTTTGCGCCAGACCTCCCATCTAGGTTCGACACACCAAACGGGGACATCAGTGGCCACCGACCTTCACACGCTCACCGTCCCGGCTTTCGTCCGCGCGCTCACTGCCCTTTCCAAGGTTCTCGATAAAGGCCGCGCGTTCGCGGCCGAGAGTGGAATGCCTGAACAGGAACTACTCGAAGCCCGGCTGATCGAGGACATGGGCAACCTGGTGTCACAGGTGCAGCGTGTCAGCGACAGCGCCAAGGGCTGCATGGTGCGGTTGGGCGAGCAGGAAAACGTCGTGATGGAGGACGACGAAACGAGTTTCGACGACCTTCAGGCGCGCATTCAGAAGACGATCGACTTCGTCCAATCGGTGCCGCCGGAAGCGGTCAACGGCCGCGAAGACGCGCCGGTGGTCCTGAAGTTTCCGAACGGCGAGTTCACCGTCACCGGGCGCGATTACGTGCTCGGTTTCGTCCTGCCCAATTTCTATTTCCACGTCACGACCGCATACGACATCCTGCGGATGAAGGGCGTGCCGGTGGGCAAGCGCGACTACCTGGGCGGAATGTAGCGCGCCATCTCGACGATCCGCGTCGCGAGCCGCTCGGCTTCGGCGCGGTCGTGGGTGACCATCAGGATCGGCAGGCCGAGTTCATCGCGCACGTCGCGGATTGCACGCTCGACCTCGTCGGCGCGGGCGCGGTCGAGCGAGGCGGTCGGTTCGTCGAGCAGCAGGAACGCCGGGTCGCTGAGCAAGGCGCGACCAATCGCGACACGCTTCGCCTCGCCCCCCGACAGCGTTCGCGGCCAGCGATCGAACAGATGGGCGATGCCGAGCAGATGTGCGATCGCATCGACCATCGTCGCACGTGCGTGGCCGTATTGGAGGTTCGCGCCGACCCGCATATGCGGGAACAACCGCGAATCCTGAAACACATAGCCGGCGCGGCGGCGCTCCACCGGCAAGTCGGTCGCTGTGTCGAACAACGTCAGCCCGCCGACGCGGATGTGCCCGCGGTCCGGGCGGAGCAGCCCGGCGACCATGTTTAGCACGCTGGTCTTGCCGACGCCCGACGGGCCGAACAGGACGGTGATCCCCGAGTCCGCTTCCAGCCGCAGCGCGACCTCGGTTTCGCCAAGCCGCTTGGTTACGTCGAGGTCAAACGCCATGGATCATCGCCGCGCGCATCCGCCGCGCGAGCAGTTCGGACGCGACCAACGCCGCCAGCGCGATCAGCACCGATAGCGCCGACAGCCGCAGCGCGATGGCATCGCCGTCGGGTCGCTGGAGCGCGGCGTAGATGGCCAGTGGCAGCGTCTGCGTCTGCCCGGGCACGTTCGATACGAAGGTGATCGTCGCGCCGAATTCGCCGAGCGAGCGCGCGAAGCCCAACACCGTCCCCGCCAGCACGCCAGGCATGCTGAGCGGCAGCGCAATTGTGCGGAACACGCGCCAGCGCCCTGCCCCCAGCGTACGCGCCGCGCCTTCAAGCCGCCGGTCGACCGCTTCGATCGACAGCCGCATCGCGCGCACCATCAGCGGCAACGCCATCACGCCGGCCGCGACCGCGGCGCCGGTCCATTTGAACAAGACCTCGTCGCTCAACGCGCCCACTGGCCCCGACGGCGCGAAGGCGAGCAACAGCATCCACCCCGTCACCACCGGCGGCACGACGAGAGGCAGATAGACGATCGCCTCGATCAGGATCTTGCCCCGCATTTTCGCCCGCGCGAGAAACCAGGCCAGTGCGAACGCAATCGGCAGCGTCGCGAGCGTTGCGACCAGCCCGACCTCGAGCGACAAGCCAACGATCTGCCATTCGTCGGGGGTCAAACCGCTCTCACCCGATGTCGTTCCCCCGCGGAAGCGGGGGTCCAGGGCGGCAAGCGACGCACTTCGCCACTCTGGACCCCCGCTTCCGCGGGGAAACGATGAAAGGTTGGCATCGAGCTATTTTCCCGGCGCCGTAAAGCTGAACCGCGCGAAGATCGCACGCCCGCGCGGTGACAGCAGGAAGCGGCGAAAATCCTCGGCTTCGGGATTGGTCGATCCGACGAGCCGTGCGATCGGATAGACGATCGGTGGATGGCTTGCCGCCGGGAACACGCCCGCCACACGAACCTTGGACGACGCCTTCGCGTCGGTCAGATAGACGATACCGAACGGCGCTGCCCCGCGCTCGACCATGGCCAGCGCCGCGCGCACGTTCTCCGCACGTACGACGTGCGGGGCGACGGCACCCCACGCCCCAAGCTTGATCAGCGCCGCTTTGCCGTATTTGCCCCCCGGCACGCTGTCGGGATCGGCCATCGCCAGCGGCCCCGCGCCGAGCAATCGCGCCAGCCGCCCGCCGTTGAGCGGCACCGCGCTGCGCCGCCCCGCCGGCTCGACCACCACCAGCCGGTTGCCGACCAGATCGGCCCGCGTGCCCGCCGCGATCCACCGCTTCGCGGCAAGCGCGTCCATCCATTCCTCATCGGCAGACACGAACAGATCGGCTGGCGCGCCGGCCTCGATCTGCCGTGCGAGAGCGGACGATGCGGCGAAAGAAATCGTGGGACGCGGATGCCCGGCCTTGGCCCATTGATCGGCGGCGGCGTCGAGCGACTCCTGCAGGGAGGCGGCGGCCAACACTAGCGGCGCGGTCGGCGCTGGTGCTCCTCCCAATGCGAGCGCGGCGAGGCCGGCGACTACTAGACGGCGGGTAAAGTTGGCGAGCATAGTCCGCGCATACACCGCACTGCGGCGCTGGCCTAGCGGGCCGTCACCCGTCCCGTCCGCTGCAGCTTCCCCCACCCCACGCTAGGCCCGCGCAGCGCCTGGGTAATCGCCTTCAGCACGACGTAGTACATGATCTGCCGATAGCCGATGCGCTGGGGGATCAGCAGCCACAGCAGCCGCCATTTCTCGCGCCGTTCGAGCGCGAAGGCGACGATCGCCGAGAGCAGGTCGATCGCATTGAAGACGAGCCAATAGGCCAGCATCTTGTCGAGGCTCGTCTGGGTCTGCGCCCAACCATGCGCCTCGATCGCGAACCATGTCGTGATCATGCTGACGATCAGCGCGAGGTCGATAATGGGGCTGATCGCGGCGAGCAACACCTGGAACACGATCGCCTGCGGCACGCCGACCCATGCCAGGCCGCGCGGGCGACCGCTCGCCATGATCCCGCCATGCTTCCACAGACATTGCAGGGTGCCGTATGCCCAGCGGAAGCGCTGCTTGGCGAGCCCGCGGAACGTTTCCGGGCTCTCGGTCCAGGCGACGGCATATTGGTCGTAGGTCACGCGCCAGCCCGCGCGCTGGATCGCGATGGTGAGATCCTGGTCTTCAGCCAGTGTGTCGTGCGGATAACCGCCGACCTCGCGGATCGCAGCAAGACGCCACGCCCCGACCGCACCCGGCACCACCATCATCGCGCCGAGGCTCGACAGCGCGCGGCGCTCGAGATTTTGCGCAGTAATATATTCTAGCGCCTGCCAGCGCGTGATCAAATTAACCCGGTTGCCGACCTTGGCGTTGCCTGCGACCGCGCCCAGTTTCGGATCGGCGAACCAGCGCGCGAGGCAGGCGATCGTGGTCGGCTCGAACTGCGTATCGGCGTCGAGTGCGATGACGATCTCGCCCTTGGCCAAATCGAGCCCGCGGTTGAGCGCGCGCGCCTTGCCGCCATTTTCCAGCGTGAGCAGCCGCACGCGCGGTTCGTCGGCGAACGCCGCGGCGACGACCGCGCTGGTGCGGTCCTTCGATCCGTCGTCGATCACGATCACCTCGATCTTGACGTCGGTCGAGGCAAGCACAGTCCGCACCGACCGTTCGATCACGGCTTCCTCGTTGAACGCCGGGATCATCACCGTGACGAAGCGGTCGGGGTCGATCGCCGGGAACACCTTCCTCCCCTCGCGCCGTGCCTGGATCAGCGCCAGCGCCGACAGCAGCACAGCGCGCAGAATGCCGATCGAGATCGCGAAGACGAACAGCCAGCCCAGCGCCGTGACGGTCGCGCCGAGCGTGCCGAACAGGAAGAGATCGACCTCCGCCGCGTTGCGGTCACTCGCGGAAATCGGCGGCATCGCGACGTCGCGCGAGATGCCGGCGAGCCGCGAGACGGGGACGAACGTGTAACCCTGCGCCCGAAGCCGTTCGATGATGATCGGTAAGGCCGCGACGGTCTGCGAACGGTCGCCACCGGCGTCGTGGAGCAGCACGATGTTGTGGCTGCATTCCTCGTCGTTGCCGCTCAGGCAGCCGGTGTCGCCCTTCAGCACGCCGTTGACGACGTTATCGACGATCGCCTGGACACCCGGCCGCCGCCAGTCCTCGGCATCGACATGAAGCCCGACCGAGATATAGCCCCGGTTCTGCGCTTGCAGCGCGGGGCCGATTTCGTCGGCGGTGGTCGGCTCGGCGTCACCGAAATACGGCGCGCGGAACAGCTTGAGCGAGCGCCCGGTGAACGCCTGGAACAGCCGCTGCGTCGCGTTGAGCTGAACGTTGGTCTCGGTGTCCGACGCACCCGCCAGATTTGGATGGGTGTAGGTGTGGTTGCCGATCTCATGCCCCTCATCGACCGTCCGCTTGAGCAGACTGCGCTCGGTCAGGGCATTCTCGCCGACGATGAAGAAGGTCGCGGTCACGGCCTCACGCTTCAGCACGTCGAGGATCTGCGGCGTCCATTGCGGGTCGGGGCCGTCGTCGAAGGTCAACGCGACCTCGCGGGCGCGATAGCCGGTGCGCTGCACCATGTATTGGCTTGGCAACGTCAGAAAGCGGGCGTCGGCGACATCGCCGTTCGGCAGGGTGACGACGTTGCGCCGCCCCGCGCTGGGCATGGCGGCGATCTTGAGGATTTCGCCCTTGCCTTCGATATCGACATCGGTGCCGGGCGGGATGGCGCTGATCACCGACGCAGGTGGAAGCATCGGGTGGGATCGCCCGAACAACGTCCACAGCCCGGGGTCCTCGGCGCCCAATCGCCACAATGCGACGCCGCCGATCCCGGCGCGGCGCAGAAAGGCGATCTGATTGTAGGCGGATACCGCATCGAGCAACCAGACGACATGCTTGCTGCCGTCGTCTTCTTCATAGGCGAAACCAGAGTTGCCGCTCGCGCGATCGAACACCGGCATCGCGCTCGAATCGCGCGCCGCCTGCCATGCCTCCTCGACCGTCATCGGGTCGCCGCCCTTGCCGTACCAGTCGTAACCATAGTTACCGATCGCCACGACCAGCTTCGAGGCGGGGATACCGCGCGCCGCATCCGCCACGCTCTTCGCGAACCACGCCTGCGAGGCGATCGGCCCGGGTGGTCCCGATAGTTCGTGCTCGTCGTAACTCATCAGGAAGACGCGATCGACGATCCGCGCATACGCCGGCAGGTCCCACGACCGGTCGCCGACCGGCGCCGCCATCGCGATCAACCAGCCGCGCTTGTCGAACCGCGTGTTCGCCTCGCTCAGGAAGGTGCGGTAATCGGCCTGGGCGGCGGGCGGCAAGTCCTCGAAATCGAAGAACGCCCCACCCGCGCGGTTCGCCGCCAACCACGGCTCGATCCGGTCGAGCAACGCCGCGCGCCGCTTCGGGTCATGGAGCAATGCCGCCATCCCCGCGGCATCCCATTTCCCGCCGATCGCGTTCTGGATCATCGGCAGGATCAGCGGCCGGCGCGTTGCGGCGTTCAATACCGCGCGGCCGGCAGGATCCGGGAAGGTAGTGATCGTATGGCTCGGTCCGGTGATGGATACCCAACCGGGGATGACCCAGTCGAGCTCGTCGATGTGCCGCCGCAACGACTCGGCCGATTGCGCATCCCAGGGGACGTGAAAAGCGATCGCCAGCGGCACGTTGCCGGCCTCCTTCGCGGTCCGGCTGCGAGTCTCGCCGGTCAGCCGGCGGGCATACCAATCGATCGTCCGCGTAGTGCGCTTGAGCACGGTTTCGCGAGGCGGTGACAGTTTGTGCCCCGGTCGCTCGGCGCTGAACGGCAGCAATGGCTGCGCGGGCACGATACCGATCGATATGGCAAATATGACGACTGCCAAAAGCAGGAGCGTGGCGAAGGACGCGACGCCAAGCGCGAAGCGGCGGCGGCGGCCGCCTGAGGGGTCGTAAAAAACGGGGGCGCCGGAAGACGACATCGCCCCGCGTCGTGGCACCGCACGCGCGATGCTTCAAGCGGGCGAAGGGATCATAGGCAACGGTATGGCGGGTTCGCTGATGCGAACCCGCCTCGTCGATCGCGGCTTAGCGGTAACGCCAACCGTTGTTGTGGCGATAGCGATGCTGATAATAGCGCCGGCCAGCCCAATAGCCGCGGCCGTTGTAAAAATTGCCGATCACCAGGCGGACGCCGGGTTCGCGGACGACGACGGCACCCCCGCGATTCGGCACGCAACGACCATAATAGCCGCGATGGAAACCAGGGCCGCAACCCTGTCGCGCCTCGGCAGGAATGGCGGCAAAGGCAGCGACGGCGGTGCCGGCGGCCAGAGCGGCGGTGATGAACTTGTTCATGGCGGACCTCTCGATACTGTTACACGGGGTCGTCCGAACGGACCGCCAAGAAACGCAAGCAAGGCTGTCCTGTTCCGACGTCCCTGTGTGTCAACGATCGAGCGCGCTTCACCCTTCGCTTCTTTTAGGTGCGGGTCGCGAACCAGACGACGTGGCGCGGCCCCTTGCCGTTGCTGCGCGCGCGGACGACGACTTCCTCGACCGCGAACCCGGCATCGCCCAGCCGCCGGGCAAAGCGCGGATCGGGCGCCGCCGACCAGATCGCGAGCACGCCGCCCGGG
>JBDSED010000066.1:0-29206 GCA_039920225.1 Sphingomonas sp. | reverse complement strand
GATCAAGTCCATTTCATTTGCCCTTTTCGGTGAGGCGCAGGATCGATTCGGAGATCGAATTCCATTCGCCGAGCAGTTGCGCGAGCGTTTCCACGCCCTGGGTCGAAAGTTTGTAAAATCGCTTGGTGCGCTTGGCGTCCTCGCGCCATTCGCTGGTCAGCAGGCCTTGCGTCTCGAGCCGGCGCAGCAGCGGATAGAGCGCGCCTTCGTCGATCGGCAGCCCGGCCTCCTCGAGGCTTTGGCGCAGCGTATAGCCGTAGCGTTCTTCGCGCAGCGTCCCGAGCACCGCGAGCACCAGCGACCCGCGGCGCAGCTCGATGCGCATTTTTTCGAACAGGTCATCATCCGTCGGCAAAGCCTGTGCCTCACATAGTGTGCGATATACACTGTATGATGCATAGTATTTGAGGAGTCAAGTTACGGCCAAAAAGGACAATGCTTGCGTTTTGCTAGCGGTTTTGGTAAGGAGATGAGGATGGCCACGATTACCGTCCGCAACCTCGATCAGACTGTTTATGAGCGATTGAAGCAAGACGCCAAAGCCAATCACCGCTCGCTAGAGGCCGAAGCGCGGGCGCGTCTGGAGCGGCCGCGTATGTCGGCGGGGGAGGTGGTCGATCGATTGCGTGCCAGTCAGATCGACCCCGGCCCGGGATATGAGGGTAGCATCGCTTTGATCCGGGCCATTCGAGACGAAGAGTGACGGTCGTCGATGCGAGCCTCGCCACCAAGCTCCTGATCAAAGAAAGTGATAGCGAGGACGCGCGTCGATGGTTTGGCGGTCAAAGCGAGCCCGTCTTGGCGCCCGACTTGCTCGCCATCGAGGTCGCGCAAGCGGTCGTGCGGCGCGTGAATGCTCGCGACGTCGCCGCAGTTCGTGGCAGGGATATATTACGCACATGGCGCGTCATTCTCGAGAATGACGGAATTATGCTGTTACGCACGAGCGCAGCGCAGGTCGAGAAGGCGGCAGGACTGGCGATCAGCCTCGGTCATCCGACGAAAGACTGCGTCTATCTCGCGCTCGCGATCGAGCGGAATACCAACCTAATGACGTGCGACGCCAAATTCGCCGCACGAGCACGCGAGATCTATCCCGGGGTGAAGCTGTTGTCCGACAATGCCGCCGATTGAACCTGAGCATGCCGGGCTGCCGATCATCGCGTTCGTCGATCTTGCGGCGTGGGAGGCCTGGCTGGCCGGTCAGCCCGGTGGTGCGACGGGGCTGTGGCTCAAGATCGCCAAGGCAGGGAACTCCGACGCGACGCTGACCAAGGTGCAAGCGATCGACGGCGCGCTATGTCATGGCTGGATCGACGGGCAGATCGACAAATTTGACGATGCATGGTTTCTGACGCGCTTCACGCCGCGCACGGCGAAGAGCAAATGGTCGGAGAAGAACCGCAAGCGCGTCGAGGAATTGATGGAGGATGGACGCGTCTCGCCGGCGGGACTTGCGGCGGTTGAGAGCGCGAAGGCCGGCGGCCGCTGGGACGCCGCTTATGCCCCCGCCTCGACCGCGACCGAGCCTGACGACCTGCGCGCCGCGCTCGATGCCGACCCGAACGCTCGCGCCTTCTTCGACACGCTGACCGGTGCCAACCGCTATGCGATCCTTTATCGCGTGCATGACGCAAAGAAGCCCGAGACGCGCGCCGCCCGGATCGCCAAATTCGTCGCGATGTGCGCGGCGCACGAAACGCTGCACTGAAAAAGTTCCTGCGCTAAGTTCGTAAACGGGAAATTCACGGCGGTTCTGAAGGAGTTGTTGGGCGAGTCGGGGCGAGCATCCTCCCACGTCACGCGGGGTGACGGATCGAGGGGGTTGTATCCATGCGTATTCTCTACGTCCTGTTGGGCACCGCTGTGTTTTCTGGCGCACTCGTCGCGGGCGCGCCCGCCGCTGCGCAGACCTTCAAGCCGGCGATCGTTAGCGCGAACATCTCGCCGCTGGAAACCTTATGGCATGTCCGCGTCGCGCTGAACGTCGCCGCGCTGGGCTGCCGCGACGCCGACGAAGCCACCACCGTTGCCGCCTACAATTCGTTGATCCGCCGCACCACCGCGGTGCTCGCCGCCGCCAACGACGCGGTCAGCGCGCGTTACAAGGCGCAATATGGCGCGCGATGGCAGGACGTGCGCGAGCGCGACATGACCAGGCTCTACAACTTCTTCGCACAACCCGCCGCGCAGGCCGATTTCTGCAACACCGCCAAGGCGGTGCTGGCGCAGATCGGCACGGTCGATTCGGCCGGGCTCATGGCGTTCGCCAACACCGAACTCCCGGCGCTCGAAGCGCCGTTCTGGGCGCCCGAGCCGCAGGACCAATTCGCAGGCGGGTCGGCACCCAATACGATCGTGGCCGTTTCCGCGGCCGTGCCGGTCGCGCCGTCGAGTTTCTGACGCCGAAGTTTAAGTTGCGACGGTGGCGATAGCGCCGCCACCGTCGATCTGATAGCGGATCGGACATGGCCGTCACCGCCGCCGCCTCCGCTCGCGAGATCCTGGTCAACCTCCACGAGGTGATGGCCGCGCGGTCGAGTCCGCAGGCCAAGCTCGACGCGGTAGTTCGTATCATCGGCGAGGCGCTCGATAGCGAGGTCTGTTCGATCTATCTGCTGCGCGAGGGGCTGCTCGAACTCTACGCGACGCAAGGCCTCGACCAGGCCGCGGTCCATGTCACCAAGCTCGCGCCGGGCGAAGGGCTGGTCGGGACGATCGCCGCCAACGTCGAGACGCTCAACCTCGACGAAGCCACCGCGCACCCCGATTTCGCCTATCGCCCGGAAACCGGCGAGGACGCGTTCCACAGCTTTGCCGGCGTGCCGATCATCCGCCGCGAGCGCGCGATCGGCGTGCTGGCGGTCCAGCATGTCGATCCGCGCAAATACGAAGACGTCGAGATCGAGGCACTGCAGACCGTCGCGATGGTGCTGTCGGAGCTGATCGCCAGCGCCGGGCTGGTCGACCAGCGCGCCGACGCCGCGTCGCGCCCGCAATCGACCGCGGCGATCCGGCTCGACGGGCTCAAGCTGGTCGAGGGGATGGGGGTCGGCCACGCGGTCTATCATCAGCCCCGCATCACGATCGAGCACACCGTCGCGGAGGATACAGAGGCCGAACGCCACCGCGTTTACGCCGCATTCGACAAGATGCGCGAGCAGATCGACCGGATGTCGGCGCAGGCCGAATTCGGCGTCGGCGGCGAGCATGACGAAGTGCTCGCGATGTACAAGATGTTCGCCTACGACGAGGGCTGGTCGCGGCGGATCAACGAAGCGATCGATTCCGGCCTGACCGCCGAGGCGGCGATCGAGCGCGTCCAGCAGCGCACGCGGATGCGGATGCGCCAGATCGGCGATCCGTTGCTCCAGGATCGGATGCACGACCTGGAGGATTTGTCCAACCGGCTGCTGCGCATCGTGTCGGGGCAGATGGGCACCGCGGCGCAACTCGGTCTGCGTCAGGACACGATCCTGATCGCGCGCAATCTGGGACCGGCCGAGTTGCTCGAATACGACCGGCGGCGGTTGAAGGGCGTGGTGCTGGAGGAAGGGTCGCTGACCGCGCACGTCATCATCGTTGCGCGCGCGATGGGCGTGCCGGTGCTCGGGCGCGTGCGCAGTGTGCGCCAACATGTCGCGGAAGGCGACCTCCTCCTGCTCGACGTCACCGGCAACGGGTCTGCGCTGGTCCGGCCCTCGACGGCGATGGAAGAGGCGTTCGACGCCAAGCTGGTGCTCCGCCAGAAACGCCGCGCCGTCTTCGCCGCGTTGCGCGACGAAGCGCCGATCACCAAGGACGGCGTGCGGCTGACGGTGATGTGCAATGCGGGACTGCGCGACGATGTCGCCGCGCTCGACGTGACCGGCGCCGACGGGATCGGGCTGTTCCGCACCGAATTCCAGTTCCTCGTCTCGGCGACGCTGCCGCAGCGCGAGCGCCAGTTGCGGCTCTACAAGGATGTGCTCGACGCGGCGGGCGACAAGCCGGTGGTGTTCCGCACGGTCGACATCGGCGGCGACAAGGCTCTCCCCTACCTCCACACGCACGCCGAGAACGAAGAGAATCCGGCGATGGGCTGGCGCGCGCTGCGGCTCGCGCTCGAACGCGGGGGGCTGATGAAGGCGCAGGCGCGTGCCCTGATCGAGGCGGCGGGTGGCCGCACGCTCAACGTCATGTTCCCGATGGTCAGCGAGCCGTGGGAGTTCGACGAGGCCAAGGCGATCTTCGAGGCCCAGAAAGTGTGGCTCGGCGGGCGCGGCAAGCGGTTGCCGACCGAGATCCGCTATGGCGCGATGCTCGAAGTGCCAGGTCTTGCGGAACAGCTCGATATCCTGCTCCCCAACATCGAGTTCCTGTCGGTCGGCACCAACGATCTGACGCAGTTCCTGTTCGCCGCCGACCGTGCCAACCCCAAGCTTGCCGAGCGCTACGACTGGCTGAGCCCATCGATCCTGCGCTTCCTCAAACGCGTCGTCGGGCCGTGCCGCGACGCCGGCGTCGATCTGGCGGTGTGCGGCGAAATGGGCGGGCGGCCGCTGGAAGCCATGGCGCTGATCGGTTTGGGAATCGAGCGGCTGTCGATCACCCCGGCGGCGGTCGGACCGATCAAGGCGATGGTCCGGAGCCTAGACCGCGCGGCGATCATGGCCGAAGTGGATCGCCTCCTGGCGGAGGCTCCCCGCGACGTCCGCGGCGCGCTGATCGACTGGGCGAGCAAAAACGGGGTCGAGCTCGCCTGAATCGACGGCGAGTCGTGCCCGATTGGCGTTGACGGCGGCGGGGCTTTGGCCGACATCCGCTCACCAAGGCAGAGGGCCTTTCACGGGTCGCACCCCGTTGCCGGAGATATAGATGGACGAGGATCAGGCGCCGGATCAGGCTTCGCTCTTTCCCAAGAGCACCGGCGACAAGTTGCGCGAGGCGCGCGAGGCGCAGGGGCTGACGCTGGCCGACATCGCCAATCGCACTCGCGTGCCGACGCGCCACCTCGAGGCGATCGAAAACGGCGACTATAGCAGCCTGCCGTCGCCAACCTATACGATCGGGTTCGCCAAATCCTACGCGCGCGTTGTCGGACTCGACGAGAAGATGATCGCATCGGAGGTGCGCAACAATCCGTATCTGCCGCTCGCGCCGGTGACCGATTACGAAACGTATCAGCCGGGCGACGCCAAGCGGCTCCCGTCGCCCGGGCTGGCGATGATCGCCGGCGCGATCGGCGTATTGGTGCTGGTCGCCGTGGTCCTGTGGTACGGCACCAGCCTGTTCCGCGGATCGGAAGAGCCGGCTGCGACGCCGCCCGAAAACACCATCGCCGCCGCGCCCGAACCGGCGCCGGCCCCCGTTTCGGGGGGGCAAGTCGCACTGACCGCGACCGATAGCGTCTGGCTCAAGATCTATGATGCGACCGGCAAGATCCTGTTTGAAAAGACGATGACGCCTGGCGAGCGCTACGATGTGCCAGCCGACGCCAACGGCCCGATGATCAATGTCGGCCGCCCCGACAAGATTCAGGTCACCGTCAATGGATCCGCGGTCGCGCCGCTCGGCGATGGCAAGGTGGCACTCCAGGACGTGCCGATCAGCGCCGCGGCGCTCCAGGCGCGCGGCAGCGGGCAACCCGCCGCGGCCCCGACAGCGGCCCCGACCAAGGCGCCCGTTCCCGCCGCGACCGCGACCCCGCGCGCGCTGGCGCTGCCCCCGGCGTTCCAGCCGGCCGCTACTCCGACCCCGCGCGCCGCGCCGACGCCGGCAGCGGCATCGACCCCAACCACGGGGCCAGCGCCGATACCGTGATGGCGGTGGCGCCGGATCATGAGAGGCGATAGATTGGATATAAGGGTTAGCTCGGGGACGAGAATGCGTAAATTTGCGATGATGGTGGCAATCGCCGGCGGATTGATCGCCACCGGGCCGGTCGATGCGCAAAGCGCCGCGCCGTCGCTCGACTCCCGGATGACGCAGGTCGAGAAACGCCTCAACACGGTCGAGCGCGCTGTATCGCGGCAGAACGGCGGCGCGCCGCTGGTCCAGCCGGAGATCGGCCCGCCCGACGCCACGACCAGCGCCGCGGGCACCCCCGCCAGCGCCCCGCTCGCCGACCTCCAGGCGCGGATCGCCAGCGTCGAACGTGAAGTCAGCGGACTGACCAATCGCGTCGAGACTGCCGAGCATCGCCTGCAGCAACTCGACGCCGACTTCGCTGCCTATAAGAAGGATACCGATGCACGGCTGAAAGCGCTGGAGGGCGGCGGCGCGACCAATGCCGCGCCGGCCGCGCTCAACGACGGCCCGGCGCCGGTCAAACCGACCAAGCCGATCGTCGCCAAGCCGACGCCGACTCCTGACCCCGCCCCCGATCCTGCCAGGGCGGATCGCCTCGCCGCGGTGCCCAAGCCGACCGGTGCCGACGCGCCCGACAAGGGGACTTACGCCTATAATTACGGCTATCGGCTGTGGAAGGCGCAGCTCTATCCCGAAGCCGAGGCGCAGCTCGAAAAATACAATACGCGCTTTCCCAAGCATCGCCTGGCGAGCCGCGCGCAGAACGTGCTCGGGCTGATCTATCTCGACGATGATCGGCCCAAGGATGCGGCGCAGATCTTCTACGAGAATTATTCGAAAGCGCCCGACGGCGACCGTGCGCCGGACAGCCTGCTCAATCTCGCCAAATCGCTGACGGTGATGAAGCGCCCCGCCGCCGACGTCTGCCAAGTCTATAAGGAATTGGGCGACGTTTACGGCGACAAATTGAGCGCCGGGCAAAAGGCCGAGGCCGACAAGGGCCGTGCCACTTACAAGTGCAAGTGAGCTGAACGGCGAGGCCGTCGCGCGGTTCGCGCGCGACCTCGCCGCGCTGGCCGATCCGGACGAGCGCCTGCTCGTCGCGGTATCGGGCGGACCCGACAGCGTCGCGCTGTTGCTGCTCGCGCACGCCGCCCTCGGTGAGCGATGCACTGCCGCGACGGTCGATCATGGCTTGCGCGCCGAATCGGCGGGCGAAGCGGGATGGGTCGCCGACCTGTGCGCCGCGCGCGGTGTCTCGCATGCGACCCTCACCGCGCCGCTTCCCCGTCGCGCCGGGCGCTCCGCCAACCTATCGGCCCGCGCTCGCGTATTGCGTTATCGGTTGCTCGAGGAGCACGCCGACGCGATCGGCGCCTGCCATATCGCCACCGCGCACCATGCCGATGATCAGGTCGAGACGTTGATCATGCGGCTCAACCGCGGTTCCGGCGTAGCGGGGCTGGCTGGTGTGCGCGCCAAGAGCGGGCGGATCGTCCGGCCGTTGCTCGGCTGGCGGCACGCCGAGCTGGTCGCCTTGTGCGCCGCGCAGGGCATCACGCCGGTCGAAGACTCGAGCAACGTCAGCGACCGATTCGACCGCGCACGACTTCGTAAAAGCCTCGCCGGAATCGATTGGCTCGACACCGACCGTGTGGCCGCCAGCGCCGCAGCGTTGGGCGACGCCAACGACGCGATCGACTGGATGGTCGATCGGCTGGCCGAGCAATTGTGCCATCGCGATACGGCCGGTATCGCGCTGCGTGTGCCCCACGACCTGCCGTTCGAGCTGCGCCGCCGGCTGGTCGAGCACTGCGTGAAGACCCTCGACGCCATGGCGTCAGTGCGCGGCAGTGCGCTCGCGGCCGCGGTGCGCACGCTCGAATCGGATCGACCGGCAATGCTCGGCGCAGTATTGGCGCACACTGCGCGCACCGGCGAATCCGATGCGCAATGGCGCTTTTCCTTGGCTCCGCCGCGCCGATCAGGCTGATCGACCCAAAGCGCGTCTTGTTCCATTGCCATTAATAGTTGGTCGCCTATTTTAAGGACGGCCAAAAAGGTAAGCGACGACCATGAACGACAACGACAAGCAGTCCGGCGGCGACGGCGGCAACAATTGGATGAAGAACCTGGTGATCTGGGTCGGCATCCTGGTCGCGCTCGCGCTGGTCGTGTCGCTGATCGGCGAACGCGGCGCCGCGGCGCCCGGCAAGTCGCTGTCCTATTCGGCGTTTCTGAATCAAGTGAAGCAAGGCACGGTTTCCAAGGTCGAGATCGCCGGCACGGTGGTCAGCGGCACGATGAAGGACAAGACAACCTTCCGCACCAACCTGCCCGCCATGTCCGATCCGCAGATGATGCCGGCGCTGACCGCGGCCAATGTCGATGTCGTCGCCAAGCCCGAGGAGCAGGCGTCGCTGTGGCAATATCTGCTCGTCCAGTCGCTGCCGTTCGTGCTGATGCTCGCCATCGCCTTCTTCGTGCTGCGCCAGATGCAGAAATCGAGCGGCTCCGGCGCGATGGGATTCGGCAAGAGCCGCGCCAAGATGCTGACCGAAAAGCACGGCCGCGTGACCTTCGACGACGTCGCCGGGATCGACGAGGCGCGCGAGGAATTGCAGGAGATCGTCGAGTTCCTGAAGGACCCGACCAAGTTCGCCCGCCTGGGCGGCAAGATTCCCAAGGGCGCGCTGCTGGTCGGCTCGCCCGGCACCGGCAAGACCTTGCTTGCCCGCGCGATCGCGGGTGAGGCGGGCGTGCCGTTCTTCACTATCTCCGGTTCGGACTTCGTCGAGATGTTCGTCGGCGTCGGCGCCAGCCGCGTGCGCGACATGTTCGAACAGGCCAAGAAGTCGGCGCCGTGCATCGTCTTCATCGACGAAATCGACGCGGTCGGCCGTCATCGTGGCGCCGGTCTCGGCAACGGCAACGACGAGCGCGAGCAGACGCTCAACCAGCTGCTGGTCGAAATGGACGGGTTCGAGGCCAACGAGGGCATCATCATCATCGCCGCGACCAACCGGCCGGACGTGCTTGACCCCGCGCTGCTGCGCCCGGGCCGCTTCGATCGCCGCGTGACGGTGCCGCTCCCCGATATCGAGGGCCGCGTGCAGATCCTCCAGGTCCATATGAAGAAGGTGCCGCTGGCGCCCGACGTCGATGCGCGCACGCTCGCGCGCGGCACGCCGGGCATGTCGGGTGCCGACCTCGCCAACCTCGTCAACGAAGCGGCGCTGATGGCGGCGCGGCTCGGCAAGCGGCTGGTCGCGATGGCGCAGTTCGAGCTCGCCAAGGACCGCGTGATCATGGGCACCGAGTGGAAATCGCTCGTCATGACGCCCGAGGAAAAGCGCATGACCGCCTATCACGAGGCCGGCCACGCATTGGTGCGCATCCACGAGCCGGCGTCGGACCCGATCCACAAGGCGACGATCATTCCGCGCGGCGGTGCCCTCGGCATGGTCGTGTCGATGCCCGAGCGCGACAATTATTCGTACCACCGCGACAAGATGTACGCCGATCTGGCCAGCGTCATGGGCGGCCGCGTCGCCGAGGAAGTCATCTTCGGCTACGACAAGGTATCGTCAGGCGCTTCGGGCGACATCCAGCAGGCGACCAAGCTCGCCCGCGCGATGGTGATGCGCTGGGGCATGTCCGACAAGCTCGGCCCGCTCGAATATGAAGAACAGCAGGGCGAGACGTTCCTGGGCTATTCGCAGTCGCAGCGGCACAACATGTCGAACGAGACCGCATTGCTGATCGACAGCGAGATCAAGCGGCTGATCGAGGACGGCCACAAGCGTGCGACTCAGGTGCTGACCGAGAATATCGACCAGCTCCACGCGGTGGCGGGCGCGTTGCTCGAATATGAGACGCTGACCGGCGACGAGATCAAGCGGCTGGCGGCTGGCGACGATATCGGTCGCGGCGATCCTAACGCGACGGTGACTCCGCTCCCGGCGGGCGGCACGTCGATCCCCAAGACCAAGCGTCCCAACGGCCCGTTCGGCAATCCGGCCCCCGCCGGCATATGATCGCGCAGTCCGGGCGAGCCGCGGCAGTGGCCACTGCCGCGGCGTTGATCGTGCTGCCCGCTACCGCGCAGGCGATGGATGTCGCGACATTCCTCGCCAAGGCGTCTGCGCTCGAGTCGAAGGGCATTTTCGCGATTGGGTCGCCAGATATCGCCTTGTTGAAGAATGAAGTGACGACCGCCGCAACCGCCTATCGCGCCGATATCGCGGCTGATGCCGCAGCAAAACGCAGGCCCCGCGCTTGCCCGCCGCCGATCGGCAAAGCGTCGGTGAAGTCGAACGATCTTGTCGCCTCGTTCCAGACAATCCCGCCGGCGCAGCGCGGGATCAGCGTCAAGACCGCCTTCTACCGCTTCATGGACAACCGCTTTCCCTGCCGCTGAATCGGCAGGCCGCCGGTCAGAAGACGCCGAGAAACTTCTTCTTCCGCTTCTGTTTGTCGGCGGACGTTTCCGTCCCGCTTTCGGTTTTCGACGTCGTGCCGTTGCCGACATCGTCGCGCGGCTTGCCGCCCTTGGTGCGCATCGCCGCGGCGTGCGCGCCGGCCAGGACCGGACCGCATTGCGCGCTCTTGGCATCGCCGACATCGACAAAGGCGAGCACAGCCGCGAGCGGGCTGGCGACGACCGCCAGTCCAACCGCGACCCCCGCCCGACCAACCAATTGCGGACTGATCACGTCGATCCCGGGCTTCGCAAAATAACCGTTCAACCCGACCGGCGACTGGCCCGAGAAGAACGAGAACTTCTTCCCGTCGGCGCGAAACGCCATGTCGAGCCCCTCGTTCTTGAAGCTGAACCCGCCGCGCCCGAGGATCACATTCTTCCTGGTGTCGATGATAATCGGATCGGCCGCCCCGATACCATCGCGCACGGTGAAGCCGATCAGTCCGCAATTGATCTGCACCGGCTCCTTGAGCTTCTTTTCGAACATCTTCTGGACGAAGGTTCCCACATCGAGCTCGCTCAGCTGGACGTTGCGCGTCCAAAAGCTGCCGCCCGGAATGATGAACGCGATCCGTCCGTTCGCATTGGCCAGCGAATCGTGGATCGTGTCGCCGCGCCCCTTGAGCTGGATCCGCCCCTTCACCGTGCCCGTCGTGCCCGCTTCATCGACGCCATAGCCGGCGAGCAGGCGACCCATCGGCGTCGGCGACAGGCGAATGTCGTAACTGTCCGCCGCCGGCCGCGCCCGCGTGTCGAAGATGATATCGGACGCGACGTTGCCGCGCGCCATTGCGAAGGTCAGCGGCGACAGCGATAGTTTGCCGCGATCGAGCGCGAGCGTGAGATCGACGTTGGAGATCGGCAGGTTCTTCGACTTGATGTCGCCGATCGTCCATTTGAGCCCGGCGTCGAAGCGCCGCAATTCGGCGACTGGCAACGCGGCGTCGGGCAGGACGCGCTGCGGCGCCGCGCCGGTTGCCGCCGCAGCGGCCATCGCGCCTTTGCTCGCAACGATGTCCGGGTTGTAGCCGATGAATGGTGCGGCATCGACGATGTCGAGGCTGCGCGTCGCCAGCACCGAATCGAGTCGCAGCCGATCGCCATTGGTTACCGTCAGCCGCCCGGCCACGTCGCTGTTACCGAATCTGCCCGTCAGACGGGTGAAGCGATACTCGGTGCCCTCCTTCACCAGCTGCGCCTTGAGCGAATAATCGCGCGTATTGGGCAGCACGACGTCGATGATGCCGAGCAATTCGGCCAGGTTGCGCCCGCGCGCGCGCGTTTGCAGCGGCACGTTCTCGACATCGGCCAGCGAGGGCAAGGTGCCGGCGACGTCGATCACGTTGTTCGCCGCCCACGCCCGCAAGGTCAGCTTGTTTTCGCCGTTATTCGCGGTCGCATCGGGCGAGAGCAGTTGCGCCGCGACGCGGAACGGCGTGTCGCGGATCTGGCCCGTGCCCTGCAGCCCCACCGCCTTGCCGATCTGCTTATCCGTCGCATTGATCGTGTCGATGCCTAGGTCTGCGAGCAGCCGCATCCTGGGATCGATGTAGCGCAAGGTCGTGCCCGCCACTGTCGCGCGGTCGATCCGCGGCACCTCGAACGGCTTGCCGCCAGAGTCAGCGAAGGTCCAAGTATTGGTGGTGTGGCCAACATTCCATTCGAGGTCGATCGCGCCGCCGGTCAGGTCGAGCCAATAGAGCCGCCGTTTGCCGAAGATCAGGCTGAGCGGCGCCACTCGCGTATCGATCTTCTGCGCTTGGAACAGGTTAGGCTTGGTCGCCCATGCCGGATTCGCGACGCTCAGCCCCTCGGCGTAGAATTTGATCTGGAGCGGGGCGAAATAGAGTTGGAAGTCACCGCGCACCTTGACCTCGCGGCCCGCCATCTTGGTCGTGATGCTTTCGAACGGGTGTTTCAGGAAGCGGCCCTTGGTGATGTACAGCACCAGCCAGATAATGAAGAGCGTCGCGACGACGCCGGCCAGGACGTTGCGCATGATCCGGAACCAGCGCCGCTTGTGAACGGGCGGCAACGGGGCTTTTACTTCGTCGGCAGTAACTGGTGCGGTCATATCCATCGCGCAATGAATCGCGCCAAGCCGCCCAAAGGTTGCATTTCGCCGAACGCGCGGTTATGCGCGCCAGCTTCTCGCAAGCGATGCGTGGAAAACGGTCCGGCCAGTGTGGGCTGCCGCGGCTGTTCGAGCGTCGCTTACAATCGAAAGGATCAAAATGCCCAAGCTAAAGACCAAGAGCGGCGTCAAGAAGCGCTTCAAGCTCACCGCGAGCGGTTTGCTCAAGCACGGCGTCGCCGGCAAGCGCCACCGCCTCATCAGCCATAACAGCAAGTATATCCGCCAAAATCGCCGGACCAAGGTCCTGTCGAAGGCCGACACCGCCACGGTGAAGGCCTGGGCGCCGTACGGCCTGAGCTGAGGAGCTAGAGAGAAATGGCACGCGTCAAACGGGGTGTAACCACCCGCGCAAAGCACAAGAACATCCTCGAACAGGCCAAGGGCTATCGCGGTCGTCGCAAGAACACGATCCGCATCGCTCGCCAGGCCGTCGAAAAAGCCGGGCAATACGCCTATCGCGACCGCAAGGTGAAGAAGCGGACCTTCCGGGGTCTGTGGATTCAGCGCATCAACGCCGGCGTCCGCGCCGAGGGCCTGACCTATTCGCAGTTCATGCACGGGCTGAAGCTCGCGGGCATCGAACTCGACCGGAAGGTGCTCGCGGACATCGCGATGCATGAAGGTGAAGCGTTTACCGCCATCATCGCCCAGGCGAAGGCGGCTTTGCCCCAGGCCGCGTAAGCGACCTGTAGCGAGCAACGAACATGGGGCGTCGGTGGCAACACCGGCGCCCTTTCGTTTGACCGGGGCATGGGCGGTCCCAAAACGTGACACCGCGTCGGCCGGGACGGTAAAAATGCGGTTAACGCGAGTTGGGGAGCGTTCCAACGAGTGGTATTACAGCGACTGTCCTGCAATGCGCCCCGAGTCGCGGTGCCTTGCGTTAGGTGGCAGCAAAGGGGAAGATCATGAAGAAGTTGATTCTAGCACTGGCCGCCATGGCGGCGCTTCCCGCCGTCGCGCACGCAGGCCCGTTCATCAACGGCAGCTTCGAATCCGGCACCAATCCAGGCGTGTTCACGCCGCTGGCCGCCGGATCGACCGCGATCACCGGCTGGACCGTGGGCGGCGACAGCGTCGACTATATCGGTACCTATTGGAACGCGCAGAGCGGTTCGCGCAGCGTGGATCTGTCGGGCAACGCGCCGGGCAGCATCTTCCAGACGTTCGATACGGTGCTCGGCCAGATCTATAACGTGACCTTCTTCCTTGGCGCGAACGGCGACGGCCCGCCCCCGTTCAAGACGGTCGGCGTCACCGCAACCGGCAATGCGACCGGTAATTATTCGGTCGCCACGACGGCATTCCCGCCGAACGTCGTCACCTATTCGCCGTTCAACTATATCTTCACCGCGACGGGCACATCGACCACGCTGACCTTCGCATCTACCGGCACGACCGCCTATGGTGCGGCGCTGGACAACGTCAATGTGACCGCGGTGCCTGAGCCCGCCACCTGGGCGCTGATGATCCTTGGCTTCGGCGCGGTCGGCGGCGTGATGCGCCGTCGTCGCCAGGACGGGTTTGCGATCGCCTGACCCGGACGCCGCTGGCTCTGTCGAAGGGGCGTCGGTGGCAACACCGGCGCCCCTTCGCTATTGGAGCTTCGCATGCACCTACTACCCATGACCGATGCGCATTTCGCGTGGCTGCTCGGCGGCCCGATGCCGGCGGATACGCCGCGCCTTCCCGAGGGCGGGATCACGCCGCCTGAGATCGTCGAGCTGCTGCGCGGTGTCGCGTCGGAAGTCGGCGGCGAGGCGGCGTGGATGATGGTGATCGACGGCGAAGGCGTCGGCATGATCAGCATCAAGGAGCGCGATGCCAAGGGGCGCTGGGACATCGGTTACGGTGTCGCACCGTCGCGCGAGGGGCGCGGCTACGCCACCGCCGCGGTCGCCGCACTCAAGGAGATCGCGCGCGCGGCCGGCGCCACGGGCTTGACCGCCGAGACCTTGCCCGACAGTGGAGCCTCGCCAGCTCTGCTCAGGCGCAACGGCTTCCGCTGTATCGGGCAATTCGATCATCCCGAGGATGGCATCGTGGATCAATGGGTGTTGGAGTGGGGCGAGTGAGCGATATCGATCAGACACGGGCGGACCTGCTCGGCCGCATCGGCACCGCCGACCTCGCCCAGCTCGAGGAAATTCGCGTAGCTGCGCTCGGCAAGTCGGGTAGCGTGACCGCGTTGCTCAAAACGCTGGGCGGCATGTCGCCCGAGCAGCGCCAGGTCGAAGGCCCGCGCATCCAGGGCTTGCGTGAAGCCGTCAGCGACGCGCTGACCACCCGCAAGGCCGCACTCGAGCGGATCACGCTCGATGCGCGGCTGGCGAGCGAGACGCTCGACATGACGCTTCCCGTCGACGTGCCGCCGACCGGGACGATTCACCCGGTCAGCCAGGTGATGGACGAGCTCGCCGAGATCTTCGCCGACCTGGGTTTCGCGGTCGCGACGGGGCCGGAGATCGAGAACGACTGGTACAATTTCACCGCGCTCAACATCCCGGAGACGCATCCGGCGCGCGCGATGCACGATACCTTCTACCTCGCCGGCGAGCATGAGAAGCCGATGGTGCTGCGCACGCACACCTCGCCGGTGCAGATCCGCGCCATGCAGGCGGCGGGCGGCGACAAGCCGGTGCGGATCATCGCGCCGGGGCGCACCTATCGTTCCGACAGCGACGCGACGCACACCCCGATGTTCCATCAGGTCGAGGGGCTGGTGATCGACAAGGGAATCACGCTCGGTCACCTCAAATGGACGCTCGAGACATTCCTCAAGGCGTTCTTCGAGCGCGACGATATCGTGCTGCGGCTGCGGCCGAGCTATTTCCCGTTCACCGAGCCGTCGGCGGAGGTCGATGTCGGCTTCTCGATCGTCAACGGCAAACGCGTGATCGGCGGATCGGGGGGGGGCAATGGCGGCGGTTGGATGGAGGTGCTCGGCTCGGGGATGGTCCACCGCACGGTGATCGAAGCCGGCGGGTATGACCCCGACCAGTGGCAGGGCTTTGCGTTCGGTTGCGGGATCGATCGCCTCGCGATGCTCAAATACGGGATGGACGATCTGCGCCCGTTCTTCGACGGCGACGTGCGCTGGCTCAAACATTACGGCTTCTCCGGCCTCGACGTGCCCACGCTGAGCGGGGGAGTGGGCGCATGAAGTTCACGCTGAGCTGGCTCAAGGAGCATTTGGAGACCGATGCATCGCTCGACGCGGTGACGGAGGCGCTGACGCGGATCGGGCTCGAGGTCGAGGGCGTCGACAATCCGGCCGAGAAGCTCGCCGGATTCACCGTCGCGCGCGTGCTGACCGCCGAGCGGCACCCGCAGGCCGACAAGCTACAGGTGCTGACGGTCGATGCCGGCGCCAATGTAACGCTCCAGGTCGTGTGCGGCGCGCCCAACGCGCGTGCCGGGCTGGTCGGCGTGCTGGGGCGGGCCGGCGCGGTGGTGCCGGTCAACGGCATGGAGCTCAAGGTGTCGGCGATCCGAGGGGTCGAGTCGAATGGCATGATGTGTTCGACGCGCGAGCTCGAACTGGGCGAGGACCATGACGGCATCGTCGAGCTGCCCGCCGACGCCGCGATCGGAACGCCGTTCGCCGACTATGCGGGCCTCAACGATCCGGTCATCGACGTGTCGATTACGCCCAATCGCCAGGATTGCATGGGCGTACGCGGCATCGCGCGCGATCTGGCAGCGGCGGGCTTGGGCAGCCTCAAGCCGCTCCACGACGTCTATCGCATGCCCTCGCTCGATCCGATCGCGGGTCAAGGCGCTGGCCCCGACGTACGCACCGACGACCCCGAAGGCTGCCCGGCCTTCTACGCGCAGGAAGTGCGCGGCGTGACCAACGGCGCGGCGCCGGCCTGGATGACCGCCAAGCTCAATGCGATCGGGCAGAAGCCGATCTCGGTGCTCGTCGACATCACCAACTTCGTCTCGGTCGATCTCGGCCGGCCCCTGCACGTCTACGACAAGGCCAAACTGTCGGGCGGCCTCGTCGCGCGCAAGGCGCGGGACGGCGAGCAAGTGCTCGCGCTCAACGGCAAGACCTACACGCTCGACGCCTCGATGACCGTGATCGCCGACGATATCGCCGTACACGACATCGGCGGGGTGATGGGCGGCGAGCATTCGGGCGTGTCCGACGCAACCACCGACGTGATCATCGAATGCGCCTATTTCGATCCCGACCATATCGCGCGGACCGGGCAGAAACTGATGCTGACCAGCGACGCGCGCCAGCGCTTCGAGCGGGGGGTCGATCCGGCGTTCCTCGACGATGGGTTGGCGATCGCGACCCAGCTGGTGCTGAGCCATTGCGGGGGCACCCCGAGCGGCGTCACCCGCGCCGGCAGCCCGCCGACGACGCCGCGCACGGTGAAATATGACCCAAACCGCGCCGAGACGCTGGGCGGGCTTGCGGTCGCCGACGATCGCCAGCGCGACATCCTGACGCGGCTGGGCTTCGCGATGGCCGACGACTGGACCGTCACCGTTCCCAGCTGGCGCCGCGACGTCGACGGCCCCGCCGACCTGGTCGAGGAAGTCATCCGCATCGAGGGGATCGACAACGTCCCCTCGACCCCGTTGCTGCGCGCGCCCGGCGTCGCCCGGCCCACCGCAACCCCCGAGCAGAAGTTGGAGCGAAAGGTGCGCCGCGCCGCCGCCGCGCGCGGGCTCGACGAAGCCGTAACGTGGAGCTTCATCAGCCAGGCCGAGGCCGATGCGTTCGGCGGCGGGGCATGGAGCCTGGCCAATCCGATCAGCGAGGATTTGAAGGTCATGCGCCCGTCGCTGCTGCCCGGCTTGCTGGCGGCGGCGGCGCGCAACGCCAATCGCGGCGCGACCGGCATCCGGCTGTTCGAGCTCGGCCGCCGCTACCTCGCCGATGGCGAACGCCCGACGCTGGGCGTAGTGCTCGCGGGCGACAAGCGCGCGCGCGGCTGGGCGGCGGGCAAGGCCGCGCCGTACGACGCGTTCGACGCCAAGGCCGAAGCGCTGGCGTTACTCTGGGCGGCCGGCGCACCGGTCGACAACCTCCAGGTCATGGGCGAGGCCGGCGACACGTGGCATCCCGGCCAGTCGGGCACGCTCCGGCTCGGACCGAAGACCGTGCTCGCCGCGTTTGGCATGGTCCATCCATCGACCGCCAAGGCGTTCGACCTCGACGGCCCCGTCGCCGCGGTCGAACTGTATCTCGACGCGATCCCGGGGAAACGCGGATCGGGCTTCATGCGCTCCGCCTACGCCCCGCCAGCGCTGCAAGCGGTCAAACGCGACTTCGCCTTCACCGTCCCCACCAGCCTTACCGCCGATGCCCTGACTCGCGCGGTGAAGAGTGCCGACAAGGCCGCGATCACCGCCGCCCGCGTGTTCGACCTGTTCGAACGCGATGGTGTGCGGTCGATGGCCGTCGAGGTTACGCTGCAGCCAACCGATAAGAGCTTCACCGACCCTGACCTCAAGGCGATCGCGGACGCGATCGTCGCCGCGGCGACGAAACTCGGGGCGAGCCTGCGTGGCTGAGCTCGTCGAGATCAGGTCGGACGGGCTGTCCGCCCTGATCGACCCACTCGGCGCGGAACTGGTTTCGCTCAGGGACGCCACCGAGCGTGAATTGATGACCGATGCCGACCCGGCATTCTGGACCGGGCACGCGCCGATCCTGTTTCCGATCGTCGGGCGGCTCAACGACGATGTGCTGCGGCTCGACGGGCGCGACTATCCGATGAAGCAGCACGGTTTTGCTCGACGGAAAGCGTTCGCGGTGGTCGCCCATGACGCGGGGAGCGCGACTTTCCGATTGAGCGCCGACGACGAGACCCGCGCCAGCTATCCGTTCGAGTTCGCACTGGAGATCGCGTTCACGCTCCGCGATGGGACACTGGCCATCGACGCCACCGTGTCGAACCACGGCGACACGCCGATGCCCGCGAGCATCGGCTTCCATCCGGCATTCGCTTGGCCCTTGCCCTATGGCCAGCCGCGCGGCGACCATCGCATCACGTTCGGCGCCGACGAACCCGGCGCGATCAGGCGCCTCGCAAACGGGCTGATCGCAGGCGACCGGCCCTCGCCGCTGGACTGGCGAACGCTTTATTTGACCGACGCCCTTTTCAACGACGACGCCTTGATCTGGGATCCGGTGAAGTCAGACAGCGTAACCTACGGTGCTGAAATCGGCCCGCAACTCCGGATCGATTTCCCGGCAACGTCGCAACTCGGCATCTGGACCAAGCCCGGCGCGCGCTTTGTCTGCATCGAGCCGTGGCACGGCCACGCCGACCCCGTGGACTTCACAGGCGACTTCCGCACCAAGCCCGGTGTGTTCGAGGTCGCGCCCGGCGGGGACTAGACCTGTTCGATGCAGGTGACGTTGAGCGCCTGACCCGCTAGGGCCGCGCGATGACCAAGATTTCGGATCGTCGCACCTTCGCGATCATCTCCCACCCCGACGCCGGCAAGACCACGCTGACCGAGAAGCTGCTGTATTTCGGCGGCGCGATCCATCTCGCCGGCGAGGTCAAGGCGCGCGGGCAGAACCGGCGCGCGCGCTCCGACTGGATGAAGATCGAGCAACAGCGCGGCATTTCGGTCACGTCGTCGGTGATGACGTTCGAGCGCGACGGCATCACCTTCAACCTGCTCGACACGCCGGGGCACGAGGACTTTTCCGAGGACACCTATCGCACGCTGACAGCGGTCGATTCTGCGGTGATGGTGATCGACGCCGCGCGCGGAATCGAGGCGCAGACGCGCAAGCTGTTCGAGGTGTGTCGGCTGCGGTCGGTGCCGATCATCACCTTCGTCAACAAGGTTGACCGCGAGGGGCGCAGCGCGTTCGACCTGCTCGACGAGATCGCCGACATGCTCGCGCTCGACGTTTGCCCGATGAGCTGGCCGGTCGGGATGGGCGGGCAGTTCGAGGGCGTGCTCAACCTTGTGGACAATACGATCGCGCGGCCCGAGGGCGACAGTCGTACGTTCCAAGGGACGGTCGAGGCCGACCCGACGTTGCCCGGCGAAATCGCCGACGAGGTAGAGCTGGCGCAGGGCGGCTATGCGTCGTTCGATGCCGAGGCGTATCGCAACGGCGATCTGACCCCGGTCTATTTCGGCTCCGCGCTCAAGGATTTCGGCGTCGCCGAACTGATCGCCGCGCTCGCCGACTATGCGCCGCCGCCGCGCCCGCAACCAGCCGAACCGGCACCGGTCTCCCCTGACAATCCCGAGGTGACCGGCTTCATCTTCAAGGTCCAGGCCAACATGGACCCCAACCATCGCGACCGGATCGCGTTCATGCGACTGTGTTCGGGCACGTTCAAGCGCGGCATGAAGCTGATCCCGAGCGGGTCGGGCAAGCCGCTGGCGGTGCATTCGCCGATCCTGTTCTTCGCGCAGAACCGCGAGGTGGCCGACGAGGCATTCCCCGGCGATATCATCGGCATTCCCAACCACGGCACGCTCCGAGTGGGCGATACGCTCAGCGAACGGGCCGATGTGCGCTTCACCGGCCTGCCCAATTTCGCCCCCGAAATCCTGCGCCGCGTCGCGCTCAAGGACCCGACCAAGACCAAGCAGTTGCGCAAGGCGCTCGACGACATGGCCGAGGAGGGCGTGACGCAGGTCTTCTACCCGGAGATCGGCGCGAACTGGATCGTCGGCGTCGTCGGGCAGTTGCAGCTCGAAGTGCTGATCAGCAGGCTGGAGGCCGAGTATAAGGTCGCCGCCGGGCTGGAGATGGCCCCGTTTGAAACCGCGCGCTGGATCTCGGCCGACGACGCGGCGGACCTCAAGACCTTCGCCGACCTCAACCGATCGGCGATGGCCAAGGACCGCGACGGCAATCCGGTCTATATGGCCAAGACCGCATGGGATGTCGGCTATGTCGCCGATCGCTATCCCAAAGTGCGGTTTGCCGCGACGCGCGAGCGTTAGTCCTCGGCCTCGACCCAGCCGCGCTTGAGCGGCTTGATCGCGAGGAACGCAAGCAAGGCCGCGACGAGATACAGACTGACGCAGATGATCGCGGCGTAGCGCAGCGAAGCGTCGCCGTAGCTGTGCTTGAGCGCATCCGACAGCGCGCCCATCAGCAGCGGCCCCAGCCCCAGGCCGAGCAGATTGTTGACCATCAGGAACGTGCCCGACGTGCCCGCGCGCATTCGCGATGGCGCCAGGTGCTGCGCCGCGGTGATGATCGGACCGAGCCACAGCGTATTCAACGCGTTGGGGATCAACAGCAGGAACCACGCGAGCAGCGGTGTCGGCGTGTACAGTCCGAGCATGAACATCGGCGCGGTGATCAGCCAGGCGATCGCGGGGATCCGCGCATACCAGGCACGGTCGGCGCGCCCGAGCCGGTCGGCAAGCACCCCACCGAGGAAGATACCCGTGGTGCCGCCGATCAGCAGCAGCGCGCCCATGAACTGCCCGACCTTGATCAAATCGGCCTTGTCGGTCCAACCGTAATGGACCGCGATGATCTTCGGCACCCACAAAGCCAGGCCATAGCCGGCCATCGAACTGCATCCGGCCCCGATCGACAAAAGCCAAAACGCCGGCTTCTTCATCAGGATCGGGACGACCGAAAACACCGGCGGCGCGTCCGCCAGCGGCGCCGGTTTGGGCCGGTCGCGCACGATCCACAGGAATACCGGCGCTACCACGACGCCGGCTATTCCGACGGTGACGAAGGCGGTCTGCCAGTTGACCATCGCGGCGATATAGGCCCCGAGCAGCACGCCCGATCCCAGTCCGATCGGGATACCCATCGAATAGATCGCGAACGCTTTCGCGCGCCGCTCGACCGGGAAATAGTCGGCGATCAGGGCATAGGACGGCGCCACGCCACCCGCTTCGCCGACGCCGACGCCGAGCCGGTAGAGGAACAGCGACCAGAAGCCCGCCGCGGTGCCGCACAGCGCAGTAAAGCCGCTCCATACGACCAGCGATCCGGCAATAACCTGCGTCTTGCCCACCCGGTCGGCGAGCAGAGCGAGCGGCACGCCGAGCGCCGAATAGAGGATTGCGAACGCGGTGCCGCCGATCGCCCCGAATTGCGCATCGCTCAGATCGAGGCTGGCCTGGATCGGTTTAGCGAGAATACCGAGGATCTGGCGGTCGAGGAAATTGAAGATGTAGACGATCAGCAGCATCGCCAGCACCAGCTTGGGATAGCCCGGCCGTTCGGTACGCGTCGTCATTCGCCTCTCCCAGCGCAAAAAAAGGGCCGGACGCGAGCCCAGCCCTTCCCCCTTGTATCAGTCGATCAGAACTTGAGCGAGAAGGTTCCGAACACCTGGCGCGGATTGCCGTAGAAGGCTGTGGCGATGCCTTCCTTACCCAGCGATGGCGTCACCCCGCCGGTCGGCGTGAATGTGATCGCCCCGGTCGCCAGGTTCGCCACCAGATACTGATACCCGCCGATCTTGTAGCGAACATCGGTGAGATTCTTCGCGTGCACACCGATCGAATATTGGCCCTTCGACCCGAAGCTGTAGGTCAGATTGGCATCCCACAAGGTATAGCCCGGCTGGTCAAGGAACGGGCTCACGACCTCGAACTGGTGCGTCGTGCTGCGATACGACACCGTGGTCGAAGCGTTGACGCTCCCGGGTCCCACCGGCAGGTTCCCCGCGAGTGTGCCGGACACGGTCCATTTGGGCGTATTCTGAAACTGACGGAAGGCCGACACGTCGGTCCCGGTTGGGCCGATATAGTTCTTATATTTGGGCTCGATATATCCGAGCGTGCCGGAGAAGCTGACGTTCGACCCGGCGCCGGCGAAACCCCGCGCCAGAACGGCGGTCGTTTCGAGCTCGATGCCCTTGATCTGCGCCTTGGCGGCGTTGGTGGTGATGCCGCAGAAGCTCGCGATGCCGCCGATCGTGCAGGCGATCGATCCCGGAATCTGGACATTGCTGTAGTCGGAATAGAAGCCGTCAAGCGCCCAGGTCAGCCTCTTATCGAACGCCGAACCCTTCCAGCCGATCTCATAGCTCTTCACCACCTCAGGCCTGAAGGCGAGATAGTTGTAGATGTCCTGATAGGTACGGCCAGCCGCCGCGTTGCTGATCGGCGCCGAGGTTCCCGAGCCGCGTGGGTCAAACCCTCCACCTTTGAAGCCTTCCGAGTAGGAGAGGTAAAACAGATGGTTGCTGTTAGGCTTGAACGCGAGCGATGCGCGCGGGGTGAAGCGCTTGAAATTGGCCTCGCCGCGGAAGTTGGATGATGCGCCCAGGTTGAGCGTAGGGTTGCCGCCAAACTCGCTGGTCGCCCCGAACAACGGTCCTCCCAGGAAGGTGGCCTTGTAGACAAAGGACTTTCGCTGATCCCAAGTGTAGCGCCCGCCGAGCGACAGGCTGAACTGCGGCGTGAAATCATAAGTGAAGTCGGCAAATACGGACGACGTTTCCGTACGCACGTCGCCTGCCGTGTAGGCATTGAGATTGGCAGTCGAGGTGTTGAGCAGGACGTCGAACCCGGTAGCCGCCTTCGCTCCAAGATAATAGAATCCGATCAGGCCGTTTAACTTGTCGCTCGAATAGAGCAGCTGGAATTCCTGGCTGGTCTGTTCGTTGCGATAGAGCCCGGGGACGTCAACATCGACCGAGGGAGTCGAATCGAAATCGATCGGGGTGAAGCTGCGATCCTTGCGCCAGGCGCTGATGCTGCGCAGCGTGAACCCGCCGCCCAATTTGGCTGTCGCCGCCATCGAGAGCCCGCCGGCCTGGATATCCTGCTTCGGGAAATTGAGTCCGGCGTTGGTGTCGAACACATTGGCCAGCACGGGCGATCCGGTCAGCTGGCCGGCGAACAGTCGGTGGCCGCTGCGCGGCGCCGACTTGTCATGGGTGTAGTCGCCGGTGATCCGCACGAACAAGCCGCCGTCCGGGGTCTCGAACTCGATCGTGCCGCGGCCGGCCCAGATGTTCTTGTTGTAATTGTCGATGCCAAGATTGAGGTTGCGCCCAAACCCGCCGCGCGTCAGCCGCGCTCCCGACACCCCGACGCGGAGCATAGAGCCGATGGGCGCGGACAGGCTAACGATGCCGTCGGCCTGGTTATACGATCCGTAAGTACCGCGCACCGATGCGGAGAAATCGTCGGACAGCCGCTTGGTCACGTATTTGATCGCGCCGCCGATCGTGTTGCGGCCGTACAGCGTACCCTGCGGGCCGCGGAGGATTTCGATCCGCTCGACGTCGTAGATATCGAGCACTGCCGCCTGCGGACGGTTGAGATAGACGTCGTCGAGATAGATGCCGATGCCCGCCTCGAACCCCGGCACCGGATCCTGCTGGCCGACGCCCCGAATGAAGGCAGCGAGCGTCGAGTTGGTGCCGCGCGCATCCTTGATGGTGGTGTTGGGTGTGGTGTTCTGAAGGTCGGTCAAGTCCACCGCACCGATCTTGTCGAGCCGGTCGGCGGTGAACGCGGTGACCGCGATCGGCACGTTGAGCAATGTTTCCGACCGCCGGCGCGCGGTGATGACGATGTCGCCGGTGCCGCTGTCGTCCTGAGCCTCGGGCGCGGCCGGGGCGGACGCGTCCTGTGCCTGAGCAGGCGTCGCGAGCAATGCCGCGGCGGCCGCTCCCGTGTAGAGCGCCGTGCAAACCGAGCGCATGCGAGTACCGATCATTGTCATCTCCCTCCCGAAATCTCTATCGTTCGCGCCGGTCAACGACCCGGTTGAACGCTTCTTGAAGGGGCGTATACTGAAACCTGAACCGGGTTTCAACTTCGGTGTGCGGGGAGGGCTAAAAAGATGCGGCAGCGTGGCGTTACGGCAACGCTTGGCATGGACGAAGGCGGTGATCGCCGCGATCTCGATGCGACCGCCAGCGCGGGCAAGGCGCCGCGCACCGACCGTGGGCGCCGCACCTTGCGCGCGTTGCTCGACGCCGCCGCCGAGGAATTCGGCGAGAAGGGGTTCCACGACGGCTCGATCAGCGGAATCACGCGCCGCGCGGGCGTCGCGCTCGGCAGCTTCTACACGTATTTCGACTCAAAAGACGCGATCTTCCGCGCGCTGGTCCGCGACATGTCCGATCAAGTCCGCGCGCACGTGACCCCACGTATCCAAGTTGCGTCCGACGCCTTGGCAGCCGAGCGGATCGGCCTTGAAGCCTTCCTCGAATTCGTGCGCGAGCATAAGGAAATCTATCGCATTATCGACGAATCGGAATTCGTCGATAATGAGGGCTATCGTCATCATTACATTACCACGGTCGAGCGTATACGCCAGCGGCTCGAAGCGGCCGCCGCCCGGGGAGAGATCAGGACCGATGTCGGCGAGGTCCATGCATGGGCGATTGGTGGAATGAACGTGTTCCTCGGCATCCGCTACGGCCTTTGGCAAGATGAGCGCAGTCCAAGCGAGATCGCGGCGATCGCCAACGACATGCTCGCGAACGGCCTGAAGCCGCGCTAGCCGGCGGCGAGCGCGCTCGTCAGCAAGTTGCGGATCGTCCTGAGGCTCGATGATTCTATCGGAGCGCCCGCGACCGGGACGGGCGCGGTCGGCGCAGGCGCGCCGCGTGCTTCGCCCGCGAGCAGTTTCTGCACGCCGCGCACCGTGTAACCCTGCTGGTTGAGCAGCGAATCGAGCCGCCGCACCAGAGCTACGTCTTCGGGCCGATAATAACGACGCTTGCCCGCGCGTTGCAGCGGCCGAAGCTGGGGAAACCGCGTTTCCCAATAACGAAGGATGTGCTGCGGCAACCCGGTATCGCGCGATACCTCACCGATGGTGCGGAACGCGCCAGCCGCCTTGTCGCCGGCCGCCACGATATCCGTCAGCCCGCGCTGACGATGCGGTCGCGCATCATCTGACTGGCCCGGAACGTCAGCACGCGGCGCGGCGCGATCGGCACTTCGACCCCGGTCTTGGGATTGCGCCCGACGCGCTGCCCCTTGTCGCGCAGCACGAACGTGCCGAACCCCGAAATCTTGACGTTCTCGCCATGAGACAGTGCTTCGCACATATATTCCAAGATCTCTTCGACCAATTTTGCCGAATCAGCGCGCGACAGCCCGACTTCGCGCTGTAGCGCATCGGCCAGATCGGCCCGCGTTAAGGTACCCACACTCATCTACGCCCCTCCCCAGGTGCTAGAAAACTGCCGTAACACAATGAGCACGAGGAGGAAAAGCGATAGTTACGCTAACGTTACCCGCATGTGACACCGGCGGTCACGTCCGTAGCACCGCCGCGCCCCAGGTGAAGCCCCCGCCCATCGCCTCCAGCACGACGATCTGTCCCGGTTTGATGCGCCCGTCGCGGGTCGCGACGTCGAGCGCGAGGGGCACCGACGCCGCCGACGTGTTGGCGTGCTGATCGACCGTGACCACGACCTTGCCGGCCGGCAGCCCGAGCTTGCGCGCGGTCGCATCGAGGATTCGGGCATTGGCCTGATGCGGCACGACCCAGTCGACATCGTCCGCGGTCAGGCCGATCGCGCCGAGCGATTCGGTCATAACGCTCGCGAGATTGGTCACGGCGTGGCGAAACACCTCACGGCCCTTCATCCTAACCTTGCCGACGGTGCCGGTGGTCGACGGGCCGCCGTCGACATAGAGCAAATCGTTGTGGCGGCCGTCGGCATGGAGCTTGGTGGTGAGGATACCGGGGCCGTCCTCCGTCACCTCTTGCCCCTCGAGCACAACCGCGCCGGCCCCGTCGCCGAACAGCACGCAGGTCGCGCGGTCCTCCCAGTCAAGAATCCGGCTGAACGTTTCCGCCCCGATCACCAGCGCGCAATTAGCGCTGCCGGTGCGAATCAAGCTATCCGCAACCTGGATGGCATAAAGGAAACCCGAACACACCGCGCCGACGTCGAACGCCACGCAATCGTTGATCCCCAGCATTGCCTGAATCTTGGTCGCAGTCGCCGGGAAGGTCTGGTCGGGCGTCGCGGTTGCCAGGACGATCAGATCGATCTCCTCGGCACGTTTGCCCGCCGCGCCAAGCGCCGCGCGCGCCGCGTCGGCACCGAGCGTGCCCGTCGTCTCATCGGGGCTGGCGATGTGGCGGAAACGGATGCCGGTTCGCTCGACGATCCACTCGTCCGACGTATCGACGGTCTCGGCGAGCTCAGCGTTGGACACGCGCCGCGCGGGCAGCGCCGATCCCGTGCCGATCAGCACCGCGCGCCTCATGCCGCGGCCTCGACGGCTTCGGCCGGCACCCGCGCCGCGAAATGCTGGAGATCCTCGGCGATCTTGGTGGCGAGATCGTCCCGCACGCTCTTCGCGGCGACTGCGATGGCGTTGGCCACGCCGGTCTCGTTGGCGCCGCCATGGCTCTTCACCACCAGCCCGTTCAGCCCGAGAAACACTGCGCCATTGTGGTTGTTAGGGTCGAGCCGGTCGCGTAACAATTCCGTCGCCGGGCGCGAGATCAGGAAACCTATCTTCGACCGCACCGAACTCGAGAAGGCGATACGCAACAGGTCGGCGACGAATCGCGCTGTTCCTTCGGCGGTCTTGAGCGCGACGTTGCCCGAAAACCCGTCGCACACGATCACGTCGACGTCGCCGCGCGACAATTTATCGCCCTCGATGAAACCGGTGAAGGTAAGCGGCAAATGGTCCGCCGCGCGCAACGCTTGCGCCGCCTCGCGGATGATCCCGGTGCCCTTCATGTCTTCGGTGCCGATGTTGAGCAGCGCGACGCGCGGAGACTTCAGGTCGAGCATGGTCCGCGCATAGGCGGCCCCCATGATCGCGAACTCCTCCAGATTGCGCGCATCGCATTCGGTGTTGGCGCCGAGATCGAGCACCACCGTGTCATGCTCACCAAGGCTGGGCATCAGCCCGGCGAGCGCCGGGCGGTCGATGCCTTTCATGGTGCGCAACGACACCTTGGCCATGGCCATCAACGCCCCGGTGTTACCCGACGACACTGCCGCGGCGGCGCGGCCCCGTTTCACCAGATCGATAGCAACGCCCATCGACGTGGTCTTGGCGCGGCGTAGCGCCTGACTCGGTTTCTCGTCGCCCCGGATGACGTCGGGAGCGTGGACGATTTCCGAATTGGCGTTGAGGTTGGGGTGCTTCTTCAGCCCCTCGGTGATCGCCGCTTGATCGCCGACCAGGAAGAAATGCGTGCCGTCGAAGCGGCGTCGCGCTTCGGCGACTCCCGCCAGCATCACCGCCAGCCCCTCGTCACCGCCCATTGCGTCGACGGCGATCCAGGAGCCGGTGGTCACGCTCTACTCCTCTTGGAAGGTCAGCCTTCGACCGAAACGATCTCGCGGCCGTTATAGTGCCCGCACGACCCGCACAAATTGTGCGGGCGCTTGAGCTCGCCGCAATTCGGGCACTCCTGGAACGATTCGACCGACAGCGAATCGTGCGAGCGGCGCATGCCACGGCGCGAGGGCGAAGTTTTGCGTTTTGGAACGGCCATTGCGGCGACAACCTTCTAAGACAAAATCGAATTGATCAGGACGATTAGGCCCGGAACGCAAACCGCGCAACCGAACGGGTCGGGCACGCGGCGCAAATCGGCGGGATTGATCGCGAAGCGTGCGCCTATACCGATTTGCCGCGCCGTTGCAACCCGAAGCGCCCGGTGGCACGGTCGCCGACGACAAGGGGAGCCTGACATGATCTTGCCGATAACGCTCGTGATGGCCGCCGCGGCGGGACTGATCAACATCTGGCTGGCGGTCCGCGTCACGCAGGTGCGGTCGAAGAACAACGTCTGGCTGGGCGACGGGGGCCATGAGCCCGTGGTGGCGCGGACGCGAGCGCATACCAATTTCGTCGAATATGCGCCGTTCGTCCTGATCCTGGTCGCGCTGATCGAAATGGCGCGCGGGTCGAACCTGTGGCTGTGGCTGTTGAGCGTGGCGTTCATCCTGGCGCGGCTGTGCCACGGGCTCGGGATGGACCCGACCGGACCGCGAATTCTCCGCCGGATCGGCGCTATCACGACTTTGGTCGTGCTGCTCGCGCTGTCGGTATGGGCGCTGGCGATCGGCTATCAGGCGGCCGCGGCCAAGCCCGCCAGCGGCCCAGTTATCATCGGTATGCCGCCCGCAGCGGGTTAAACCAGCGCCGAATCGGCGACGAACGGGTTACTCGCGCGTTCCTGACCAAAGGTGCTCGGCTGGCCGTGGCCCGGCAGGAACACCGTGTCGTCGCCCATCGGCCACAGCCGCGTGACGATCGAGTTGATCAGCTGGTTATGGTCGCCGCGCGGAAAGTCGGTGCGGCCGACCGATCCCTGGAACAGCACGTCGCCGACGATCGCCAGTTTTGATTCCGCATTGTGGAACACGACGTGTCCCGGCGTGTGGCCCGGCGTGTGGTGGACCGCGAAGCTCACCTCGCCGACCGTCACTTCGTCGCCCTGATCGAGCCAGCGGTCGGGGACGAACGAGCGGCCGGGCACGCCGTATTTGACCCCGTCCTCGCCGAGTTTCTCGATCAGGAACATGTCCTCGGGATGCGGCCCTTCGATCGGCACGCCGAGATCCTCGGCGAGCTGTGCGGCGCCCGCGGCATGATCGAAATGGCCGTGCGTGATCAGCACCTTTTCGATCGTCACCCCATATTTCTCCATCGCCGACTTGAGCATCGGCAAGTCGCCGCCGGGATCGACGAACGCGCCGCGCATCGTCTTCGTGCACCACAGCAAGGTGCAATTCTGCTGGAGCGGCGTGACGGGGATAATCGCCGCGCGGAGCGGCTGCGCCTGGGGGTCTGCCATGATTGCGCGGTAAGCGAGCGGTTCAGCCGCCGCAAGCTTGGGGTTGCCGAAAGCGTCCTGCCGGTTG